>DAHVRW010000079.1 GCA_027322215.1 Marinimicrobium sp. | reverse complement strand
GGTCATAAAGACTCCGAAAGGTAAAAATTGGCGCACAAATCTATAGCTTGGAGTTGGAGGCCTTATTGCCAGTTCCTTTGGGGGTGGCTGGCAATGAAGCAAAGGCTTGCGCCGGTTGGCACATGAGCTCCAGAATAGCAGCTCATGTGCCTCGGGGACCAGCGCAATGGGGAGCGGCGGGTGCGCTTATGACGCTCAGTCTCGCAATCGCCGTGACGCAATTCGCAGTTTGTGCATAATCCGTCCTTGGGGCACTCTCACAAGAATCTTCTTGTGAGAGTTTCGGAAGCCACTCGCAAGGCGACGGGATCGCGTCCGGTGCTTAATCCCAGCTCAACGCACCACCGGTTTGATACTCGATGACACGGGTCTCGAAGAAGTTTTTCTCCTTACGTAAATCCATGATCTCGCTCATCCAGGGGAAGGGGTTCTGAGCGCCGGGGTATTGCTCTTTTAAGCCCAGCTGAGTCAGGCGCCGGTTGGCGATAAAGTGCAGATATTCCTCCATCATCGTGGCGTTCATCCCCAGGACACCCCGGGGCATGGAGTCTCGGGCGTAGGCGATTTCCAGCTCCGTGCCCTCCAAAATCATTTGGGTCACTTCCTGCTGGAAGCTTTCCGTCCATAGGTGGGGGTTTTCCAGTTTGATCTGGTTGATCACGTCGATACCGAAGTTCAGATGCATGGATTCGTCGCGCAGAATGTATTGGAACTGCTCGGCGACGCCGGTCATTTTGTTGCGCCGACCCATGGATAGAATTTGGCTAAAGCCGCAGTAGAAGAAAATACCTTCGGTAACCGCGTAAAACGCCACCAAATTGCGCAGCAACTCCTGGTCCGCTTCAGGTGTGCCGGTAACAAATGTCGGGTCGCCCAGGGTTTGGGTGTGCTTCAAGCTCCAGGCCGCTTTGTTAGCGACTGAAGGCAGCTCCCGGTACATGTTGAACACCTCGGCCTCGTCCATGCCCAGGGATTCGATGCAGTACTGATAGGCATGGGTGTGGATGGCTTCTTCAAACGCCTGACGCAAGATGTACTGCCGGCACTCCGGGTTAGTAATCAGACGGTAAATGGCCAGCACCAGATTGTTGGCCACCAGCGAATCCGCGGTGGAGAAGTAACCCAGGCTGCGCATAACTAAGCGGCGCTCATCGTCTGTGAGGCCGTCTTTGCTTTTCCACAGGGCGATGTCCGCGGTCATGTTCACCTCCTGGGGCATCCAGTGGTTGGCGCAGCCGTCCAGGTATTTTTGCCAGGCCCAATCGTACTTGAAGGGCACTAACTGGTTGAGGTCGGCGCGGCAGTTGATCATCTGCTTGTCATCTACCTGAATGCGCGCCGCACCCATTTCCAGCTCGGCCAGGCCGGGCGCCGGGTCCAGACCTTTTAGTGCCTGGCGCGCTGCCGCCAGGGCCGGGTTTCCCGTTGCCGGCCTGGATGGTGCGGCCGTCGGCTGCGCGGGCGCTGGCTCGGGCTGCGGTTCCTGAGTGCGGGGGCTCTGGGCGGGTTTGGCGTTGATCGCGGGCTCGTCAGTGGCCTCGAAATCGTCCCAATTCAACATGGTGCGTCTCCTATTTCGTCATCGGTATTGAAAAAGTCGTTAACCTGGGTTACTGGCAGGCCTCGCAGTCCGGGTCGTCCAGAGAACAGGCCTCGGGTACCGGGGCCGCCACGCTGGGGCCTGCCGATGCGGCGGCAGATACCGCGTTGTGGGTGCCGGTGGTCACGGTGGATTTTTCTGTAGAGCTGGCCGCCAATGCCCGCAGGTAGTAGGTGGTTTTCAAACCCCGGTACCAAGCCATGCGGTAGGTGACATCGAGCTTCTTGCCGTTGGCACCGCTGATGTAAATATTCAAACTTTGGGCCTGGTCGATCCACTTCTGTCGACGGCTGGCGGCATCCACAATCCAGCGCGGCTCCACTTCAAATGCGGTGGCGTACAGGTGCTTTAGGTCGTCGGGAATGCGGTCAATTTTCTGTAACGAACCCTCGTAGTATTTCAAATCGTTGACCATGACGTTGTCCCACAGGTCGCGCTCTTTCAAATCCCGAACCAGATAGGGATTAACCACCGTGAACTCGCCGGACAGGTTCGATTTCACATAAAGATTTTGGTAGGTGGGCTCAATGGACTGAGACACACCGGTAATGTTGGCGATGGTGGCTGTAGGGGCGATGGCCATCACATTGGAGTTGCGCATGCCCTGGGTTTTTACCTGGGTGCGCAAACTGTCCCAGTCCAGAGTGCTGCTGCGGTCCACTTCGATGTACTGGGCGCCGCGCTCTTTGGCGAGAAGATCGATGGAGTCGAGGGGCAGAATGCCCTTGCTCCACAAAGAGCCTTCGAAGGTGGAATAGCGGCCGCGCTCCAGGGCCAGATCGCTGGAGGCCTGGATGGCAAAATAGCTGATGGCCTCCATGGAGGTATCGGCAAACTGCACCGCCTCATCGGAGCTGTAGGCGATGCGCTGCTTGTACAGCGCGTCCTGAAAGCCCATCAAGCCCAGGCCGATGGGCCGGTGGCGCAGGTTCGAGTCGCGCGCGGTGGACACTGAGTAGTAATTGATGTCGATGACGTTATCCAGCATGCGGATAGCGGTTTTAACCGTCGCTTCCAGTTTTGTTGTATCCAGCTTGCCATCGATAATGTGCTGGGCCAGGTTGACGGAGCCCAGGTTACACACGGCAATTTCTTCGCCGGCTTTAGTGTTCAGAGTAATCTCGGTGCACAGGTTGGAAGAGTGCACCACGCCGGCGTGTTGCTGAGGGCTGCGAAGGTTGCAGGCATCCTTAAAGGTGATCCACGGGTGACCGGTCTCGAACAGCATGCCCAGCATCTTGCGCCACAGGTCTATCGCACGGACGGTTTTATACAGACGAATTTTGCCTTCGGCGGCCTGGCGCTCGTAGTGTTCGTAACGTTCTTCAAAGGCTTGGCCGTACAAATCGTGCAGATCCGGCACATCGTTGGGGGAGAACAGGGTCCACTCTCGATCTTCGAAAACGCGCTTCATAAACAGATCAGGCACCCAGTTGGCCGTGTTCATATCATGGGTGCGGCGACGGTCATCGCCGGTATTTTTGCGCAGCTCCACAAACTCCTCGATGTCCAGGTGCCAGGTCTCCAGATAGGCACAGACCGCGCCTTTGCGCTTGCCGCCCTGGTTCACAGCCACGGCGGTGTCGTTGGCGACTTTTAGAAAGGGCACCACGCCCTGGGAGCGACCGTTGGTGCCTTTAATGTAGGCGCCCAGTGAGCGCACCGGCGTCCAATCGTTGCCCAGCCCACCGGCAAACTTGCTCAGCATGGCGTTGTCCTGAATCGCTCCGTAAATACCGTGCAGATCATCGGGCACGCTGGTCAGGTAGCATGAGGACAACTGCGGTCGCAGAGTGCCCGAGTTGAACAGGGTGGGAGTGGAACTCATGTAATCGAATGAGGAAAGGAGTCGGTAGAACTCGATGGCACGCGCCTCGCGGTTGTCCTCCTCCACTGCCAGCCCCATGGCCACACGCATAAAGAAGATTTGCGGCAGCTCAATGCGGGTCTCGCCGCTGTGAATAAAGTAGCGGTCGTAGAGTGTTTGCAGTCCCAGGTAGTTGAATTGCAGATCGCGCTCGGGCAGCAGCGCCTGACCAAGTTGGGTCAGGTCAAAGTTCAACAACTCCGGTGACAAGAGCTCCAGCTCGACGCCTTTTTGGATATAGGCCGGCAGAGCCTTGGCGTACAGGGTGGTCATATCGGCCTGGGTGGCGGACTCGGCAATGCCCAGAAAGCCTAACGCTTCGGCACGCAACTTATCCAACAACAAGCGCGCTGTGGCGTAGGAGTAGTTGGGCTCCTTTTCCACCAGGGTCCGGGCGGTGATCACCAGAGATGTATTCACATCCGTCAGGCTGACGCCGTCGTAGAGGTTGCGCATCGCCTCATCCAAAATTTCTTTGTCGCTCACGCCGGTAAGATCGGCGCAGGCTTCGCTGACAACGGTGCGCAGGCGCTGAATATCCAAAGGGACGCGACTGCCGTCCTCGAGAGTCACTTCCAGAGCGGGGTAATCCGGGTCCTGACTCCGCTCCTCGACGAGCTTTTCGGCCCGCTGGCGGGCACGCCCTTCCCGGTAGAGCACGTAATCCCGGGCGACCTTGTGCTCGCCCGAGCGCATCAGCGCCAGCTCCACCTGGTCCTGAATTTCCTCGATGTGAATGGTGCCACCGGATGGCATGCGGCGCTTAAACGTGGCGGTGATCAGATCGGTGAGGTTATTTACCGTTTCATGCACCCGCCCCGAAACGGCCGCCGTGTCGCCTTCTACTGCCAGGAATGCCTTGGTCATGGCAACGGAGATTTTGCTGACGTCGTACGAAACTACGGTGCCGTTGCGCTTAATGACTCTAAGTTGACCGGGGGCCGTGGCGGACACGTTGCTGGCGCTGAATCCGGTGCCGGCGCTCGGCTCGGTACTCTGACTAGGACTGGTCGGATGTTCGGTGTACATAATGATCTCCTGAGGTTCTGTGTTTGTTCTGGTTTTCGGTGTTGCATTTACGTCTGTGGTTGCCGATTCAAGGCTTTGTGGACCTTGTCCGGCTCAGGTTTTTTGCGCGGCGCTGTTTCTTATCGCTTGCGGTTTTTCAGGCAAAGCAAAGCCCTCGGCGCATAAAATGGCCGCTGTCAGATGGATGGTATTTGGTAAAAGTACGTTCTCCGCGCGTCGGGTATCCGGTCGCGCTCCATGTGCTCAGTTATGGTTAGCTCCGCTTGGCCTACGCTGTGGCCGCTGCTTAGCCAGTCCCTTTATGTCGGCGATAAGGGATATTCACTTATCCGCCAAAAAATCCCTATATGTGGGGTTTTTTGTAATGTTGGGCACAATATAGTGGGTCTGTTTGGCGAAAGCAACAGTGTTGGATTAGCGGGATTCGATGATTGAACAATGCGAAAAGCGACAAGTGAGTGGCTGAATCCTTGCTAAGGTGCGCATGGCGCGGGTTACAGAAACCCGGGTTCTACGGGCGCGACAATCTCGGACTTATACGTTTTTAGAATAATTGCGGGTGGTCTTTATCGTTCGGTAGGAGTTCTAATGAGATGAGCCTGTCCCAACAGGCGTCACTGCAGGTATCAAAGGTACGCCCAGACTGGCCGGGGGCCGTGCTCACTGGGTAGAATGCCGTCTCCCCAATCCGGTGGCATACGGTTGCCGGTTCGGTGGGGGTGAATCTTCAAAGGAACGCTTCATGGTCGACGTCAACGAAATTGTTCTTACCTTCAGTTGCCGGGATGCCCACGGCATAGTGGCGGCTGTGGCGAGTCTATTTGCGGATCGGGGCTTCAACATCAAGGAGTCCTCGCAATTTGAGGATGTGGGGCAGCGGCGCTTTTTTATGCGTACAGTGTTCCAATGTCCGCCCGGTTACAACCTGATGGATATTAAAACGCTGTTCGAACCGGTGGGCAGCCGGTATGAAATGAACTGGCAAATCTTTGATGTGGATGCCCGGCCTCGGGTTCTGGTGGCGGTATCTCAGTGGGGACACTGTTTGAGCAGCTTGCTCAATAGCTGGAAAACCGGTTCTTTACCTGTCGAGATTGTCGGCGTGGTATCCAACCACGACGTGATGCGGGATCTGACCGAATGGTATCAAGTGCCTTTCCACTACCTGCCGGTTACCCCCGAGACCAAGGCTGAGCAGGAGGCCCAAATAAGTGCGCTGATGGTGCAGGAGCGGGTCGACTTGCTGGTGCTGGCGCGTTATATGCAAATTCTGTCCGATGATCTTTGCCGCCAGGTAAATGGCCGAGCGATCAATATTCATCACTCGTTCTTGCCCGGCTTCAAGGGTGCGAAACCGTACCATCAGGCGTACCAGCGAGGGGTAAAGCTGATCGGCGCCACGGCCCACTACGTGACGGCTGAGCTGGATGAAGGCCCCATTATCGAGCAGGCGGTGGAGCGCGTGTCCCACGTTCATACACCCGATGAGATGGCGGAAATCGGGCGCGATATTGAAACGGTGGTGCTCAATCGTGCGGTGCGTTGGCATGCTGAACATCGGGTGGTGCTTAATGGCACGAAAACGGTGGTCTTCTCCCGTTAATGGCCAAGCTGTTATTTAAACTGCATCAGGTGCCCGAGGACGAAGCCCACGAAGTGCGTGAACTGCTGGCGGAGCACGGTTTCGTCACCTACGAGACGCATGCGGGGTTTTGGGGGCTGGGGGTCTCGGCCATTTGGCTCAGGGATGATGAACAGCTGTCGGACGCGCGCGCTGTGCTTGCCCAGTACCAACGCGTGCGCACACAGCAACAGCGCCAACAGGCGTTTCAGGGCGAGCGGCGCACACTGATGGGGCAGTTGTTCGCGCACCCGTTGCGATTTATCGCTATGGTTCTGGCGATTGTGGTGGTGTTGCTGGTGACCCTGGTGCCCTTTTTGATGCTGATGGTCTGAGCGGCCCCGCAGGGCCGTGGATGTTGCCGCCGTGTCAAACTCAAACCGGGTTATTTACTGACGATAAAATCTCCCATCACCAGCACATCCAGGCCATTGGAGAAGAAGCAGCGGATCGCCTGTAGCGGAGACTCCACCACCGGTTCTCCCATAATATTAAAACTGGTGTTGAGGAGTACCGGGATGCCGGAGAGCTTGCCAAATTCCGTGATCAGCCGATGGTAACGGGGATTGGTGTCGGCGCGTACGGTTTGCAGCCGGGCCGAACCATCCACGTGGGTGATGGCGGGTAATTTCGGTTGATACTCCTTACGCACGGGGCACACTTTGAGCATAAAGGGGGCCTCCACATCAAGATCGAAGTAATCGCGATATTGTTCGGTGATCGCGGAGGGTGCGAACGGACGGTAGGCCTCCCGGTGTTTTACTTCCGCATTGATCTTATCTTTCATCGCCGTTTGGGTCGGGTCGGCCAAAATGCTGCGGTTGCCCAGCGCCCGCGGACCGATTTCCATGCGCCCCTGAAACCAGCCAATGATATTTCCTTGGCGAAGCAGCTCGGCGGTGTCGCGGCACACGTCCGTTGATCGGCGGTAGTTCAGTTTGCAGTTTTTGAGCACGGCTTCCAGTGCGTCGTTACGGTATTCGGTGCCCACGTAGGGGTTGTCGTGGTGAAACCGTGCGGGCTCGCCCAGCACATGGTTGTACACGTAGTAGGCGGCCCCGATGGAGGTGCCGTTGTCGCCAGCGGCGGGCATTACGTATATGTCCTTGAAGCGGGTTTCGCGCAAAATGCGGCCATTCATAACGCTGTTCAGACCCACACCGCCGGCGATCACCAAATGCTCGGCGCTGGATTTCTCCTCCAGGACCCGGCACATTTTGAGTGCGCAATCTTCCAGCACGCGCTGCGCCGCGGCCGCCACGTCTTCGTGGTGTTTTTGTATGGGTCCGTCGGTACGCGGCTCGCCAAAGGTATCTATGTAGCGCTGGCCCAAGCGGTTGTGTCCCGCGTTTTGAAAAGCGAAGTAACTCAGATCGACATGCACTTTGCCCTCATCATCCACACTGACCAGTTTCGACATGGCTTCGGTAAACACGTCGGGATCACCAAACGGCGCCAGGCCCATGGTTTTACCTTCGTCGTAATTGGGCCGGAAGCCGCAAAATTGAGTGGCCGCTTCGTAGAAAGAGCCGAGAGAGTTGGGAAACAGCGATTCACTGAAGCAGGTCAGCTCGTTGCCTTTCATCTCACCTAAGTAAGTCGTAGACCATTCACCGGAGCCGTCCATGGACAGGAGGGCGGCGTGATCATAAGGCGACACATAGAAGCTGCCCACCACGTGAGCCAGGTGATGATCGATTAGGTGCAGTTGCGGTTTTTTGTCTGGCCACGTGGCATTAAACCACTGACGCAGCTGCTTTTGTTTGGCGCGGGCCCGAAAAAATTCATGTTTGATAAAGGGCAGGCTCTTGGTGCCGAGCTTGGCGGCGTAGAGAATTTTTTTACCCAGGTCTTTGGT
The DNA here is from genome assembly GCA_027322215.1 of Marinimicrobium sp. Lineage (GTDB taxonomy): Bacteria > Pseudomonadota > Gammaproteobacteria > Pseudomonadales > Cellvibrionaceae > JAVDDU01. Next base: position 3,436 of record DAHVRW010000079.1, on the reverse strand, counting down.
TGGGTTAATGGAAACCGCCACATGGTCAATATCGGATGGCCGAATACCCGTCGCCGCGAAGCACTGGGCGATGGCTCGTGTAGGAAAACTCCAGGTGTGTTTATCCCGGGAGAAGCGCTCTTCCTCCACCGCCACCAGTAACTCCCCATCTTTAACCAGGCAGGCGGAGGTGTCGTGAAAGAAATGATTGATTCCCAATATTATCATTTGGCCAATCCTCTATCCTTTGAGTGTTTTCGTTATAGGCGCCCAGAAGGCGGGCGCGCTGTAACTGGTGGGTGCGCGCCTGTGCTTGCATCAGAACAAAAATTTACATATTGATCCAGCTGTTTCGCGCGCGCAATTTAAAGCTTTGCCCTTTAAAGCTCAGCACCACGCCGTCGTCCAGAATATCATCCACGCGCAGGTCCTGGTCGAGCTGTGCACCCACGCGCAGCTCCTGGCCGTTCAGCACCACCCGGCTATCGGGGCCGTTGTGAAAGTGGTGATCCCGGTAGTGAATGCTGGGAATGCTTTGTTGTAGCGCCCGGGGCAGTTCGTGAATCTGTGGTATATGTGCGGCCAGTAACTCCTGTGCCCGGGGCGAGGGTTTGGGGCGCTCAACTTTAGCAGGCTGGGGCGGTGCGACCGCGGGCTCGGGAACCTCGGGAATATAGAGGCGCTGTACGGCTTTACTGGTGTTATTGGTTGTATCAGCGGCTTGATACAGAGCGCTGATCTCGGGGTGCGGAAGGGGGTCGGTGGCCTGCGCTTGGGTTTGATCGAGGGTCGGTTCTGAAGTCGAGGGCTGCGGGAGTGGAGTTGCTGTAACGTTACGTGGAGTATCAATTATCTCCGCAGTGATGACGCTGGTCACAGGGCTGTCAGACAGCGCTTGTATCGATAGACGGGTGGATAGGGTAACGCTTATCCATACCGCTAAAACCACAACGGCCAGGGCTGAGCCAACCCACATTAACCCCATCGTATAGGTGCGGCGATCCGTTAACGGTTCGTCGGGTGCGATTGAGTGCGCAATGGCGATGCTCGGGGTGCCGTCCTGGCGCCGCTCTTGATCGGCTCGTTTGAGAGCATCGAGAATGAATGACATAGCGCTTAACCTTCTACCCTTCCAACTACTCTTCCAAGCGCCGAAGCTCCTAACCTTCCACGGCTACAAGCTGTTCGCCCGATGTGAGATCCAGCTCGCTCAGGGGCTTTTCCAAGCCTAAAGCCTGATTTAGCTTTTGCAGCGTCATGGCGCCCACGATGCCGTCCACTTCCAGTTGTGCCTGGCGCTGAAAAATTTCCACCCGTTGCATCAGCCGGCGATTGTAACTACTTCGGGTCAGCGGTTCGCTCTGGCTGTCCAGCCGCGCAAATTGTTCCGCCAACCACCGTACGCTCTCACCGCTGTGCCCCGGGCCGATCCCCGACCGTGTATAAGCCGGTGGGCGATACCAGAGATAATGCACCTCGCCGGTCCACATCTGTGCCAGCTCGGGCCAAGGGATTGTGTGCGTTTCGCCGTGGTTGAGTAGCTGCGCCTGTTCCTGATTTAACGCGGTCAGGGTGGTGTAGGCGCGTCGGCGCTCCGGGGTAATCAACGTCAGAACCACAGGGCGGTCCAGGGCGCGTAAATCATCCCAGGTTTGCAAATTGTCGCGCTCGCATTGAAAACCCGCCGATGAGGCGGAGTTGCACGCACCGGGCCCAGTGCTGTGGGGTTGGTCCAAATGCTGCGCCAGCGCCCCTTGCGCTTCATTTAAGCTGTGAGTCCAACGCGGGATCGTGGGTTCGCGCTTCGGCGCTTGGGTGGGAGTCAGCAAAGGTGTGGCCAGATCGAGCGCAACGGTCGGCATCGATTCCGTAGGGGGGGCAGGTTCAGAGATCCGGGCTGGCAACGGCCGCACGACAGGAGACTTTTCCAGCCAGACCGTAAACCGCTGTCGAGATTCCTCTGGCAGCCACCACATGACGGCTGCCGATAAGCCAATCAGTACGGTGGCGACTACGGCGAATTTCGATACGCGCTGAAAAGACCCTGGTCCTGAGTCCTGCAAAGCTATGTTAGCCGGACGGCTGCCGCTGACTTCGCGGTGTGCCTGGGCAAAGAGGGATCGGTTTAGTGTCCGTACATTGCGTGCGTAGGCGCCCAGGAGCATGCGCTCGCATATGACGTTGATCAAGCGCGGCACACCGCCACTGAATTGATAAACCTTATCGGCAATGGCTGGTGGCACCAGTATTTTACCTGAATCCAGTCCGGCCACAGCTAGGCGATGGTTGATGTAGGCACGGGTCTCAAGCGCAGAAAGGGGGCGAAGATGAAAGCGCGCGGTAATACGCTGAGACAGTTGGCGCAGGGATGGTTGGGCCAGGATGTCCACCAGCTCCGGCTGGCCCACCAGAATGATGTTGAGTAGCTTGGTGGTGTTGGTTTCCAGGTTGGTCAGCAGGCGGATTTGTTCCAGTGCCTCGGTGCTGAGCAGTTGTGCTTCGTCAATCAGCAGCACGGTGTTACGCCCCTGGGCGTGATTGTGCAGGAGGAAGCTGTGCAGGCTGTCGGTGAGCAATTTTACCGTGGGCGGGTGCGCGGGGTCGTTCGGGTAGGGCGCACACAGTTCATCGCAGATGCTGGACAACAGCTCGGGCAACGATGCCATGGGGTTTAATATCATGGCCACATCGGTGCCTTCGGGCAGCTGTTCAAGCAGGCTGCGCACCAGGGTGGTTTTGCCGGTTCCCACCTCGCCGGTCAGCTGTACAAAGCCACCGCTGTGGACGCCGTACAATAGGTGTGCCAGTGCTTCCCGATGTTGCTCGCTCATGTAGAGGTAGCGGGGATTCACAGCGATGGAGAAGGCTTGTTCTTCTAAACCGAAAAAATGGTGGTACATAGATTCGCCGCTTCGCCACGTTTTAGAACGGGCCAGTAGCGCCGGGCCCGACCGGTCAGTGAGGCAGTAGCTTATAGCAAGACCGATTGGGTGGGCAATCTACGGCTTTTTCCTGAAGGTAATTCAAGTATCCCAGCCTCCCACAGCGGAGAGTGCGACAGGCCTTCCCGGACTGTTCGCCGACACGGACATCGGCGACCAAGCGCCCAGGGATGGGCTCGTAGCGTGTCCGGGAAGGCCTGTCGCGCTCGGCGCCCCGAACTGAGCTAGTCTTTTCTATCGGTATGAAACGTCCAGTGAATAATAAAACTCGGGTCTCCAGCGTAGAACGTGGCCGTGTAGTGAGAAGGGGCGATTGGATAAGCCTTTCCAGAAACGCGGTGAACACACCCATGTGGCTCCCACTCGTCATCCCTGACGAGAGGGTTCTGGAAAGGCTTATCCAACCTCCCCAGGTGCCAATATGGAGTTTAGGCAGTGCCCGTTGTTAGGTTTAAGTTGTCGTATTGATGAATCTACCCGCCAACAAACTTCGTGCATTGGTCCTTAGTTCCCAG
>DAHVRW010000078.1 GCA_027322215.1 Marinimicrobium sp. | reverse complement strand
GGTCGCGGCTGCGTAAAAACGTATCAAAACGTTCATTACTGTAGCTGGTGTAACGACCGTGATAATTGAACGGACCGTAGAGAATAAATAGCCCGTTCGGTGGTAAGTGGTGGCCCGTCTTCTCAATCAATCGCTGCACCAGGGGCCAGGCCATAATATGCGCGGTATTGGCCGAGAACACGGCATCGAAGTCGCCGGGCCAGTCGCTATGGCGCAGGTCGAACAGAATGGGTGAGTGCAAATTATCGCTGGGATGAGCCTCCCGCCAGGCCTCAATGCCCGGGTGATGTTCAGCCAGATCGCTGGGCTGCCACTCCAGCCAGGGCAGGGCAGGGGCAAAGTGTACCGCGTGCTGTCCGGTGCCCGACCCGACCTCCAGCACTCGCGTGCTGTCAGCCAGCAGCGGGCGCAGGACGTCTAAAATCGGCTGCTTGTTGTTTTCGCACGCCTGGGAAAACGGCAAGGTCATGACGTAGGGTCTCCTAGCTTAAGGCTGTCAATTAAGCTTAAGGCTATCAGCTAAACACTTCCATGATACATCCTGGTGGGAGCCGTTATTCCCATACCGAAAAACCGTTTTCCGCCGAGCCTACTTTTTGGCAGCGGCTTTACCGGCTTTTTTAGGCTTACGATCGAACTTCTTGTCGTTTTTACGGCGCGGAGCAAAGCTTTCACCACCGGGACCTTCATCCATGCGGATGTCCAGCACCTGATTGCGCACACGCAGGGTTTTTAACTGACGCAGCGTTTCTTTGGCAAGCGTTTTGGGCAGATCCACCGTAGAGAAATCATCAAACAGCTTGATGTGGCCGATATGTCGGCTGGCGATGCCCGCCTCGTTGGCGAGGGCGCCTACGATGTCACCGGGTTTGACCTTATGAGTGCGGCCCACTGCGATGCGATAGCGCTGCATATCGTCATCGTTTTGAAACTTCTTTCCTTTGCCAGTCCGCTCGGTTCGCTCCGCTCGCTGATGCTCTTTCGCTGGTTTAAGCGGCGCGAACTTGACCTGCAGCGGGCGTTCTTTCTGCACCAAGTACGCCAGGGCCGCGGCGATGTCCTCGGGGTACAAATCATTGGCGTGGCTGTAGCTGGCCAGTAATTCATGATAGAAGGTCAGGTCCACCTGTTCGGCAAACACTTTGTCGATCTGCGCCTTGAAGTTGTCAATGCGATGCGCGGTGACGGCCTCTCCTGTCGGTAACTCCATTGGGAGAATTGGCTGGCGGGTGGCTTTTTCAATGACGTGCAATAGACGCCTTTCCCGCGGCGCGACAAACAGGATTGCTTTGCCCGAGCGGCCGGCGCGCCCAGTACGGCCGATGCGGTGTACGTAGGCTTCGCTGTCATAGGGAATATCGTAGTTGAGAACGTGGCTGACACGATCCACATCCAGCCCTCGCGCCGCCACGTCGGTAGCGATAACGATATCCAGTTTGCCGGACTTGAGCCGTTCCACAGTTCGCTCACGCAAGGCCTGGTTCATGTCCCCGTTCAAGGCTGACGTTGAGTAGCCACGGGCTTCGAGCTTTTCGGCCAGCTCCACTGTCGCGGTTTTGGTGCGCACAAAAATAATCATGCCATCGAACGACTCAACTTCCAGAATGCGGGTCAGCGCATCGAGTTTGTTGGTGCCGCTGACCATCCAGTACACCTGCTCAATGTTGTCGCCGGTGGAGGTGTTGCTGACAATTTTAATTTCCCGCGGATCGCGCATGTAGCGGTTGGCGACCTTTCGAATGGGCGCGGGCATGGTGGCGGAGAACAGCGCGGTTTGACGCTGCTCGGGAATCCGCTCCAGGATCCACTCCACATCGTCAATAAAGCCCATGCGCAGCATTTCATCCGCCTCGTCCAGCACCAGGCTCTTCAGTTCTGACAGGTCCAGGCTGCCGCGGTTGATGTGATCCATAACGCGGCCCGGGGTGCCCACCACGACTTGAACGCCGCGGCGTAGTTGACGCAGTTGCCCGCTCATTTCCTGGCCGCCATAAATAGGCAGCACATGGAACCCTTTCAGGCCCTGAGCATAGCTTTGAAACGCTTCAGCCACTTGTATCGCCAGTTCGCGTGTGGGCGCCAACACCAAGATTTGGGGCTTGGTTTGCTTGGGGTCCAAGCGGGAAAGCAGGGGCAGGGCGAAGGCCGCGGTTTTACCGGTGCCCGTTTGTGCGGTGCCAAGAATGTCTTCACCGGCCAGCAGTGCGGGAATGGCTGCCGCTTGAATTGGCGATGGCTGCTCGTAGCCAATGGCTTTAATGGCTTGCAGGATCGGCTCGGAGAGGCCCAGATCAGAAAAGTTGCTAATATCAGATGTCATGTAAAAACCTTGCAATATGTCGTAGCACCGGCGCAGCGGTATGCCCAGCACCGGCGTTATGGTTGACACGGCCCCTTGTGCCCACGCCAAGGCTCATCAGGCAATCCACGCTGAGGCTCATAAGGAGAGTCCACGCGAATGCTCATAAGGGCGGCGCCGGTCGTATCGGTTAGAGTGGTCGGGCGAGTTGATTGGCAATAGCACGCACATCGCCCAGGGCCTGTCAGGTCCAAAGGCAATTTGACAAGAAGATGCCGTCGATCAACGACGATATTCTCACTACGGCACGGTCGGCAGTGCGGAATGGTCTCCGCCCGAGTGCTGTTACCAGTTACTCTACTTGGCAGGCTGGCCGGTTTGTTCCGGCTTTGGTGTCGCCCCTCGGTTGGGGACTTAGGTAGCCCTCAGACATCCTGTCTGTTCAGCATACCTCCACACACCAGAAGCGCGACGCAAAAGTCGCGAAAAGAGAGGTTACTGAAAAAGTGAGCGGAGTATAAGAGTAAACCGACCGCAATGCCAGTATTTTTCACTCTACTGGGACTGAGGTAGACTAACTGTTTGGGCTGATTCCACGCCCATCCGCTTTCATCAACCGGCTCAGCCTCATGACCAAAACAACAACCCGGCATCTATCCACCACCGCTTTGGCTCGCCAGATGGGTAAAGAGAGCAAAGAATTGTTTGTTCTATTGGCCAATAGCGGATGGATCGTCAAAGTCGATGGCCGCTGGCAGCTTACCGAAAAAGGCAAGTTTGAAGGTGGGCTGTACGTCAATCATCCCAAGTTTGGCGACTACATCGCCTGGCCGGAAGCGATACAGGGGCACCCGCTGCTGACGCTTTTGCCGGAGGCGCCGCTAACGGCAACCAATCTCGGACACAAATTCAAATTACCGGCGCGTCTGGTCAACCTTCTGTTGGCGGAGCGTGGCTGGTTGAGCAAGGCTCCCCGGGGATGGTTTGTAACCCCGGCAGGGCGGGCTTTGGGTGGACAGCAGCACGAGAGCGAGCACACCGGGGTGCCGTTTGTTACCTGGCCCGAAACGCTGTTAAATGAACCCAGGTTCACCGCCGTCGTGGCACAAATTCAAGGGGGTGGAGACCACACTCCCGCGCTGGACGGTCATGGGGTGGAAAACCGAGGGGAGCGAATGATCGACAATTGGCTGTATGTGGCGGGCGTTGTCCATGCGCGCAATTACCACATTGGTTCGGAACCCGCGCCGGGCGCTAATTTTTATCTCCCTGAATTGGGGTTGTGTATCGAATACTGGCGCGCTGACGCATCCGCGGGGGAGCTGGCTGACAAGCTGCAAAAGCAAGAGATTTATCGCGCCTCGGGCCAGGCGTATTTGGAAATTCACGAACATGAACTCGAACAACTGGACGAGCTGCTAGCGCGGGCGCTGTTGCGCCGGGGTCTGGCGGTTTATTAACACGGCGAGCGAACGGAAACGGAGATTGATTATGAGCAGTGTATTTACCAAGATTATTGCTGGGGACTTGCCCGGTCATTTCGTATGGAAGGACGAGCAAGCCGTAGCGTTTATGACCATCCAACCCACCCGCCCAGGCCACGTGCTCGTGGTTCCCCGCGCCGAGGTGGACCATTGGGATGACCTGGACCCTGAACTGGTGAGTCACCTGTTTCTAGTGAGTCAGAAAATCAGTCACGCCCTTAAAAAAGCCTACCCGGCACGCCGAGTTGGGCTGATGGTGGCAGGGCTTGAGGTGCCTCATACCCACATTCATCTGGTGCCGCTGGACTCCATGGCGGACCTGAGCCTTGAGAACGCCCGCCATGCTCAGGGCGACGAACTGGCTGAAGCCGCCCAGCGCATTCGCGCCGAGCTGCAGGCGCTGGGTCACGCGGAAGCGGCTCAGTTATAATCGGTGCCGGTGTAGGGCAACTGGGGCAGGTAGGGCGCGATAAGCTCCATGGCGTTGTCATAAATTTCCTGTACGTTCGGCTTCAGCCCCACCGTCATACGCCGGGATAACATGGTGATGGGAAACAGGCAGTGCTCGGTGTTGGCTATACAAAGGGCCCGGCTGCGGCCTTCTTCGTCCTCGTAGATTTTCCAGTGCAGCTGCTCGACCTCGGCTTCCATTACATTGCCCAGTACCGCACCCAACGCCTGTAGTCGGAGCATGTCATCCTGTTCGATCAGGCCCCGATCTATGATCGTTTGCAGAGTGCTTAAGTCCGACAGGTCGCCCCGCAGCCGGGTGCCCATACGCATCTGGACCAGGGTTTCAATGGACTGCACTTGCTGACGCATATGGTTATGGTCGGCTTGGCTGAAATTATCGATCTGAACTTGTGCCTGAGCGGGCAAGCTCGCCCACAGTGAGGCCAACAGAACAGTGGAGTACAAAAAAGCTCGACGGATCATAATCACCTCACGAGAGAGTAAGTGCGTTCGCCAAAGACGGTCGATACAGCGACTGGTAGCCGGCCGGACAAGCTATGGTTAGCTGATAAAAATGTAATAATATGCCCAGAGCCTGCCCCGCCATCCACGGCGAATAGCGGATGTGTTTGCTCGGTGGCTATGATAGGCTTTTTACGCTCAGTTGCCCATTGTGAGTGGTTCCGGAACTGAATAAAAACACGTCATGGGTGAGTGCCTCGTCCGGTAAGGAGTGTGACCAATGAAAGCGATAAAAATTATTTTAAGTGTGCTTCTGGCATTGCTCATTGTCATCGTGATTGCCGTACTGCTCGGTCTGCGCAACCTGGACGCTCTGGTAGAAGCGGCGATCGAGTCTGTGGGCACCCATGTCACCCAAACCGCCGTCACCGTAGAGCGGGTCCACATAGAGCTCACCGAGGCCGAGGGCGCCCTGTACGGCCTGAAAGTGGCCAACCCAGAGGGGTTTTCTCAGCCCTATATATTCCAGGTGGATGAGGTCGGCTTACAAATCTTGCCCAGTTCGCTCACCGATCCGGTGATGGTGCTGCCGTTGGTGGTTATTGATGGCGCGCAGCTGTATGCGGAGCATGCGGGCGTAGCAGACATCAATTTACAGCACATGCTGAAGAATATTCAGCGCGGCGAGGGTGAAGAGGTCAAAGCTACAACCGCCAGCCCGGACGTTCGCTTTATGGTGCAAGAGCTGCGTTTTACCAATGCGACGCTGCATTTATTATCCAGCGAGTTTGGCCAGCGACGGGTCGATATGCAAGATATCGTCCTCACCGATCTGGGTGATTCAGAAGAGGGGTTGGCGCCAGCGCAATTAACCCGAGCCATCTTGCGACCGATTATGGATCAGGCGCGTGAACAGCTTGAAGGGCAGGTGCGCGAGGAAGCCGAAGGTGCCTTGCGCGAGCGGTTGGAAGATGAATTGTCCGACGATCAGCGGGACGCCCTGCGTTCGCTTCTGGGGCGTTGATACCCACTGCACGGCAAACGGTGGCATCGGCCGCCGTCCAACGGATTTTCCGGCCCAGGGCTGGACTTTTTTGCGCCTTGCCGCCATCCTCTCCCTCCCATTGCCCTCAGGCGGGCATTCTCTGTGCGAAGGGCCGGGAATGTTGCACTGAGGCGCTGCTTTTTTGATTTAACGCTTCCAACAGTGACGAAACCCGTGTCTTATACCCCCCCAACACCGGCGCCATTGGGCCGTTTCAGGGCCTTAGTGGCCAAACCCTATCAAGATGCCGCCTTCATGGAGCAGCTTAAGCAGGTTAAAGCGCTGCTCACGAATCCTGCAGTGGAGACACTTTCCGCCGGCGCTGACGCTGTATATCGGGTGCCCATGACGCACCAAGGGCAGACGCTGGATGTCGCCATCAAATGTTTTGGGCGCCAATCCCTTCTGAAGGATAGGTATGACCACGCCAATGCAAGTAAGGCAGAACGTTCTTTTCTGGCGGCGGATTATTTGCGTGCCCACGGCGTCGGCACGCCTGAGCCGATTGCATTTCTTGACCACTGGCAGGGAAAGCGGCTGTTGGAGAGCTATTATCTGTGTCTGTATCAACCCGCCGACAGCTTCCGTGAACGTTTAAGTCATGTGTTGTGGAATGTGCGTGACAACGACGCCATGCTGCCGTTACTGGAAACACTGGCTCCGGCGGTCCGGGCCATGCACGATGCTGGGTTTGCCCACAGGGACATGGGTAACCAGAACATTTTAATGCCGAAAAATCCCGATGGCACTTGGGCAAAGCCGCAGTTCATCGACTTGAACCGCAGCCGGGTGTATTCCAGGGTGACGGATCAACAGCGCGCCTTTGATATTTCTCGGCTGATGTTGCCGGGAGAATATTTAAAATTTTTTCTGTTTATGTACTGCGGCCACCGGGACGTGCCCGAAGAACTCTCGAAATGGGAGAGCCGGTACCGGCGCCGTTTCGCCCGACATCAGCGTACCCGCCGGTGGCGTCACCCGTTGCGGACTCTTAAGCAGTGGCTGACTGGAACTCAGCCCGTGCACCAGCGTTTTTACCCCCATCTGCGGGATCTATGGATCTGGGATGAAAAATCCGCGCAGGCGATGATTGTGCTTTCTAAAGCGGAAAAAAATCGCGTGCGCTCCAAAAGTCACGTGCTGTCGATGTTCTGGCGCACGTTGTGTGCTGCACCCAGTGTGTTCCGTCGCTACCGGCAATTGATGGCGCAAAGCTTCAATCAGCCGGTGGCCCTGGACGGCCGGATTGGCGTGGCGTTACACCCGCACGCCGAATATGTACCTGTCGAACTGAAATTGCTGGAGGAGCTGGGTAACCCCCCGGTGCTACTGCGCTTTTGCCATCACGAAAGCGAGTCGTTGTGGGACAGCACCATCGAGTTGATCGAACAGCTGCACACTCGCGGCGTGTCCATCATGGTAGCCTTCGTGCAGGATCGCCAGGCCCTGCTGGAGCCCGATAGCTGGCGCGCTCTGCTGGAGAAAGTCATCCCACAGATTGCCGATAAAGTGGATTATATCGAGATCGGTCACGCCATTAACCGGGTGAAGTGGGGCTTGTGGCGGGCACGTGATTATGTGGCGTTATTGGAGCCGGCGCTCGCGTTACAGGCACGCTTTCCGAACATTCGGTTGACGGGCCCCGCCTGTATCGACTTTGAATACGCTTACGTTGTTTCCACGCTTCAGGTGTTGCCCGAACAGGCTAAATTTGCCGCCCTCTCACATCATTTATATGTGGACCGGCGCGGTCATCCGGAAAACCCCCAAGGTCGATTCTCCACCTTGGAAAAATGTGCATTGTTGCGGGCGATCGCCCAATGGTCACCGCGTACTGAAGATCGGGTGATTGTGTCCGAGGTGAACTGGCCGGTGAAGGGCAGTGGCGTCTGGTCGCCGGTGGGCGCTGGGTACGAATCTCCGGCCGCCCGGCGCAATCCGCCCGGCGTGGATGATGACGACTATTCCGACTACATGCTGCGTTATTACCTCCTGGCTCTCTGTTCGGGACACGTGGATAGCGTCTATTGGTGGCGGCTTTCGGCACACGGTTATGGGTTGGTAGACGACCGTGATAACTGGCGCCGCCGGCCCGCGTTCATCGCGTTGAAGTTTTTGCTCAGCACCCTGAACCGGGCGACGTTTGTGAAACGACATGAGGCGCCCGACTCTGTGTACTTGTTGGAGTTTGCCCAAGGCACTCAGCGTATCCTGGTCGCCTGGACCACAGAGGCTGAGAGCGATTATTGGCCTGAATTTACCGGCGATCGGGTGTACGACAGTCTGGGGAATATCAGCGAGCGTCGGCACCTGAGCGGTTCGCCCGTGTATTTGGTGGGCAGTGGAGCCGAGTGATTGCCGGGCAGTTGATGGGCAGTTGATGGGGCAGCAGGTGGCCAAAATAGCAACCGCACCGGTACGATGGCACTTTGAACAAAACGGCGGTTTTCTGGCCGACGGCTTCTATCGCTGCTATCCTCAAGGAAACAGGCTAACGACGGTTCGCTATGACTCCTGCCCGCATAGCAATCTTATACTTGGTCATCAGCGCGCTTTGGATTGCACTGTCCGACGCGCTGCTGTACCGATGGCTGGATGACCCCATGCGCCTGACCTATTGGCAGGGGTTGAAAGGCTGGTTCTTCATTGTTCTCAGTGCATTGCTAGTGTATGCATTGGCTCTGCGTTTGAAGAAAGTTCTCTCCCGGGAGCTGGATGTCAAACGTCATCATCTGGCGCTGTTGCGGCGCAAAATCTACAGCGACCACCTGACCGGTTTGCCCAATCGGCGCGCCGGCCTGCGTACTATCCGCAGTTGGATTCAACAAGCCAAATCTGGACAGAAGCAGTTCTACGTCATGCTTCTGGATCTGGACAATTTTAAGCAAATCAACGATACCCTGGGCCACGCGGCTGGAGATCAGCTGATTCTCGCCGTGAGCAAACGGCTGCAGGCGGCGCTGACTGAACGTCAGCAGCTGGTACGCTACGGTGGCAACGAGTTTTTGTGGTTGTGCGCCGATGTGCAAAATAGTGCGGAAGCGGAACGCCGGGCCAGTGAAGTGGTGGCTTTGTTTGCGCAACCGTTTGTTATCGGCCCCACCACTTTACGCATTACCGCCAGCATCGGGGTAGTGGGTTATCCGCACAATGGCGCCACTCAGGGCGCACTTATGCGCAATGTCGACTTGGCACTGCACCACAGTAAGCTTTATCGAAATTGCTTTAAGCTGTACCAATCGTCCATGACCCGAGCCATGCATTATCGCTTCGATCTGGAGCAGAAAATGCGCGAAGCGTTGGAGCAGGGCCGCTTCGACGTTTTTTATCAGCCCGTTTACGACCCTCGTAAGGCGCGCTTTACCGGCGCCGAAGCCCTGCTGCGCTGGCCGGATGAAGGTGGCTATATCTCACCCGCCGATTTTATTCCTGTGGCCGAGCAGAGCGGCCAAATCCGTACGCTTGGGGCCATGGTATTGATGGAGGCCTGCAAGGTCACCCAGCAGTTGGGCGAGCGCTTAGGCTGGCCGCTGAGCGTGTCTGTAAACGTGTCTCCCAAGCAATTCGCTGATGAGCGGATTATCGGGGATGTTCGGCAAGCGTTGGAGAGCAGTGGTCTAGACCCTGCGTTACTGATATTGGAAATCACAGAAGGTGTGTTTCTCAGTAATGCCATTGAAACCGGTGAAATTTTGACCCAGTTAATGGAGCTGAGTGTCGCGCTGGCGATGGATGACTTTGGGCAGGGATATTCGTCGTTGAGCTATCTGCGCAAGCACCCGTTCCGTTATTTAAAAATTGACCAGGTGTTCATTCAGGGCATGGATACTTCCGATCAGGATCGCGCTTTAGTGAAAGCCAGTGTCGCTATGGCCCAGGCGCTGGGCTTAAAGGTGGTGGGCGAGGGTGTGGAGACCGACACTCAGAAAAATCTGCTTACCGAATTGGGAGCCCACTATTTACAGGGTTATTACTTGGCCCGGCCGATGCCGGCGGACGAGTACGAGCGTTTTCTGATGAAGGAACAGGTAGGTTGAGCCAGCGGTGAAGCCTTATATTCTCGCCATCACCGCTGTGCTGTTGCTCGCGCTAGGGAGTTGGTGGCGATCCCAGCCACTCGTGCAACCTGAGCAGCTTGCGCCTTCCGACCGACCTGCTGAGACCCATTCCTATCGCTGGCAGCCCAAGCGCTGCTGGTTTGATGTGTACTGGCAACCGGGGTTCGTGTGCGGGACTTTACATCCACCGGCACATCCACCGCCCGAGCACGGCGATTTTGAACTCGCGGTGGTCATTATTCGTGCGCCGGTGCCCGCACCGGATACCGCACCACTGCTGTACCTTCAGGGCGGGCCCGGGCTCGGCGCCGGCCTTGATGAGAGAGGCATAGAATACTGGCTCGATTGGTTCAGCCATGGAGGTCTCGACCGGGACCTGGTGCTGATGGACCCGCGGGGCGTAGGCCATAGCCGTCCAGCGCTTACCTGTGAAGCTCACGATCGTTATAGCGCCCGCGTGCTCACTGAGCACACCCCTGTGGAAGACGAGCTCGAAAGCGGTCGAGCTCTCTTAGCGCGCTGTTTTTCTGAGTTGATGCACGGGCCCACAAACTTCCAGGCAAAGCATTACGGTACCCAGCAAAGTGCACGGGATATCGTCGGCCTGATGAGCGCGCTGGATTACCCCAAGTGGCACCTGCTCGGCGTATCCTACGGAACACGGCTGGCGCTCGCCGTGGCCGTCCAACCGGAAGTGCGTGAGCATAACTGGGTGCGCAGCATGATTCTGGATTCCGTTTACCCGCCCGAGCGGGGTGGATTAATGGCCTGGCCTCGAGAGTTCACCCAGAGTTTGGAACGTTTTTTCTCTTGGTGCGAGCAACAGCCTTACTGCCGGGCCGAGCTGAACGATGTAGAAGAGAATTTTCAAAACGCCTTGGCGCATTTGCGAAACAACCCGGTAGCGGTGACCGTACCGCTATGGCGCTCCGGCTCGAGAAAATCCGTAATTATCAATGACCACCGCTTTATAGCCGCGGTGTTCTCTGCCATGTACCAGCATCACCTATGGCCGGAAATACCGCGCGCCATCGACGCCGCGCTAAACTCACGCAGCAAAGGCATGGCGCTGCTGGTGGAAACATTTGTTAATAGCAGCCTGAATCCGGGGCTGTCCCTGCCAGCGTTTTACGCCACGGACTGCCGAGATCACCCGCCGGGCAGTGCGGACGAGTACCAGCAGGCGCTGCACGCTTATCCTCAATATGCTCACTACCTGCAATACGCCTGGGAATACCGCGGCTGCATACACTTCCCGCCAGCCCAATCCACAAACAACGCCTCCGTCACCGCCGAGCTGCCTGGAGAAACCCCCACGCTGCTGCTAGCGGGTGAGCTCGACCCCATCACCCCCGCACACTGGGCCCAGGCACTGGCTGAACATTGGCCAGCAAGCCAACTGAAGATATTGCCCGCGCGAGGGCACTCCATCATCGGCAGCGACGACTGCGTGCATCGGCACTTTAATGATTTCCTCAATCAGCCGGAACAATCCTGGCACCCCGAGTGCCTCGAACCCTAACACAGCGGCGCAATCCGCACGTCACGGCGTTCTCCATTCCCGTCATCCCGCGCTTCATTCTCGTCCTCCTCGCGAAAGCGCACTGCTGTCCGGAATAACTTCATTATTCGGCGGCTTCGTAAGCAAGCCCTCGGGCCGCACA
>DAHVRW010000077.1 GCA_027322215.1 Marinimicrobium sp. | reverse complement strand
ACCAACCCCGTCCAAAGACCCCTCAAATATGTCAGGAAAACTCCTCATGGTGCGTATTCCGCGCCATCGTGACCGGCCATTCCGTTTCATCGTGACCGATTTCCAACAGCCGCTTTGTCCGTATGGCCTCAGCCTTTTGATTCACGGTCTTGTTGTGCTCACGCTCCGCCGGAAGGCGGGGTTTGTCGTAGAGGAACAGGTTCAGGGGCTCATATGAGCGCTTCTGCGCCCGAGAACCGTTCTGACCCGCCTTGGAACCGTGATAGTAGACCAGTCGCAAGGCACGGTGGCCGTTCTTGTCTGGTTCGCGTTTCTGGATAGTGATTTTCATGTTTTGCTCGTTTTGTGCTTCGAGTGCTCCGAAAACTTATACTCGGAGCACACACGGAGCCAGAGGGGGCAAAACGGATCAAATTGCCTGCAAAGAAATAGAATGAATTTCTTTATAAAACAATGGTTTATTTGTATTTGATTGGATGTTTTTCGATCTTTTTGGCCGTTTCACTTCCCAATACAAAAACTGCTGAAAATGCGGCCCAGTAAGTCGTCGGGAGTGAATTCGCCGGTGATTTCGCTCAGCGCGTCTTGGGCCTGACGCAGATCTTCCGCCAGGAGTTCGCCGGCCGCGTGGGCGTGGAGTTGGGCTTTGCCGGTGTCCAGGCTCGTGCGGGCGCGCTCAAGGGCGTCCAGGTGGCGACGGCGGGCGGTAAAACCGCTTGGGTTGTGTTCCTGGTAGCCCATCAGGTGTTTTAGGTGGGCTTTAAGATCGTCTAAGCCTTCCCCGGTTTTGGTGGATAGGGCAATACACACGGGGTGTGCCGCGCTGCGTAGGCCAGACGGTTCACCGGTAAGGTCCACTTTGTTGCGGATCAGGGTGATTTTTTCCGAGGGGATCGTCTGGGTAAACTCCGGCCAGACCAAGTCTGGATCCAGGGCTTCGGTTTCCCGGCTATCCACCATTAGCAGCACCCGATCCGCCTGGTGAATTTCTTCCCAGGCCCGGGCAATACCAATTTTTTCCACTTCGTCTGGGCTTTCGCGCAAACCGGCGGTATCGATAATATGCAAAGGCATACCGTCGATGTGGATATGTTCCCGGAGCAGATCCCGGGTGGTGCCCTCAATGTGGGTCACGATAGCGCTGTCCCGGCCACTGAGAGCATTGAGTAAGCTGGATTTTCCGGCGTTGGGCCGCCCGGCGATGACCACTTGCATACCGTCGCGCATCAGCACGCCCTGGCGGGCTTCGGCGAGCACATTGTCCAGGCGCTGCTGTATCCCTGTGAGATCGGTGGCCACTTTGCCATCACTGAGAAAGTCGATCTCTTCCTCAGGAAAATCGATTGCTGCCTCCACGTAAATGCGCAGCTGAATGAGCGCTTCTACCAACTCTTGAATTCGGGTCGAAAACGCGCCCTGCAGTGAACGTAACGCATTGCGGGCGGCTTGCTCGGTGCCCGCGTCAATCAAATCCGCAATGGCTTCCGCCTGGGTGAGATCGAGCTTGTCGTTGAGAAAGGCCCGTTCGGAAAACTCCCCCGGCCGGGCGAGACGCACCCCTAGCTGGGTGAGGTGTTTGAGCAGTAGGTCAAGCACTACGGGGCCCCCATGGCCCTGCAGTTCAAGTACATGTTCTCCGGTAAAGGAGTGCGGCGCGGGAAAGTATAGAGCGATACCCTCGTCCAGTACCTGACCCTCGGCATCGTAGAACGAGCAATAATGGGCGTGGCGGGGGTTGAGAGTCTGGCCCACAAGGGCTTGCTGCAGATTGGGCACATCGGGCCCCGATACGCGCACAATGCCGACGCCGCCGCGCCCCGGTGGGGTAGCGACGGCGGCGATGGTATCGGCGGGTAGGCTGCGGGTCACAACAGTTTCCCTATGCGGTTTTGGGTTTGCCCTCGCGCTCAATACTCCGGGTAATGAAGTACTGCTGTGCAATGGACAAGGCGTTGTTGGTTACCCAATAAAGTACCAGTCCGGCCGGGAAGAACAGGAACAGGAAGGTAAACACGATCGGCATCATTTGCATGATGCGCGCCTGGGTCGGGTCCGGCGGAGCGGGGTTCAGTTTGAACTGCACAAACATGGTCAAACCCATCAACAGCGGAAGCACAAAGTAAGGGTCGCGTACGGACAAATCCTGAATCCACAGGAAGAAGGGCGCGTGGCGCAGCTCGACACTCTCCATGAGTACCCAATAAAGTGCCAGGAACACGGGCATCTGCACAAGTACCGGTAAACACCCACCCAGTGGGTTCACTTTTTCGGTTTTATAGAGCTTCATGACCTCTTGGGACATCCGCTGGCGGTCGTCACCGTAGCGCTCTTTCAGCTCCGCCATTTTGGGACTTAACTTGCGCATTTTTGCCATGGAGCGGTAGCTGGTGGCGGATAGCTTGTAAAATGCGGCCTTAATAATTATTGTCAGGGCAATAATTGAAAGTCCCCAATTGCCCAGAAAACCGTGAATCCAGTTAAGTAGGGAGAAGAGCGGTTTGGCCAGCCACCAGAGCCAACCGTAATCCACGGTCAGGTCCAAATAAGGCGCGATATCGGCCAGGCGATGGGTGTATTTGGGTCCGGAATAAAAGCCCGCGCTGATCACACCTTGCTCTCCGGGGGCCACTTGAGTGGTCGGGCTGGTGAAGCCCATAAGAAACATGTCCTGATTGCCCAGTTGGCGCAAATGGAAGTTGTGGGTGAGGTCGGGATTCGGTATCCATGCGCTGACAAAGTAATGCTGAATCATGGCGACCCAACCACCTTGGTGTGTGGTTTGGAAGCTGCTCTCGCGCATATCTTTAAAGTCGATGCGCTTATAGCGGGTGTCCTCCGTGGTAATGGCCGCACCCAGGTAGGGGTTGAGAGTGAATAGCCCGCCGGGCTTTTCGCCGGGTTCGCTGCTGTCGCGCTTGATTTGGCCGTACAGGCTGGCTTGCCATGGCTGATCGGTTTGGTTGTCGATCAGATAGATAACGTCAACCAGATAATCGCCGCGCGTAAATACGAAGCGCTTGGTGATGTGGACGCCGTTTTGATTGTAGGTCAGATCCACCTGCAACTGATCCTGGCCGTCTTCAAGTCGATACTCATTGGCTTCGGCTTGAAACACGGGTCGGCCGTCGCGGGTATCGGTGCCGTTGCGTCCTACCAGGCCACTTTGGGATACGTAGGTCTCAAATTCGCTATCGTTGAGAATCACGAAGGGCAGATCGGGACGATCCAGTTTGGCGTAGTGCTTAGGCAGAGCGAGGTAGGTCAGGTCGCCACCCCGCAAATCGATATCGACCTCCAGCGTGTCGGTATGTACGCTAATGGTCCGTGCCCCAGAAGATGCCTGGCTTTGCTGAGGAACGTCCAGGTGTTGGTTATCGATGCTTGGCAGCTCACTTGCGCCGGATTCGTTGGCTGCGGGTAGCTCCTGCGCCGCGGAATCGGGCGCGGCTCGGCGCTCGGCGGCAGGCAGGCGTTCCGCGGGGGCCATCGATTCCTGGAAGTCACTCCAGCGGATAATCAGGGTGAATACCACGGCGCCCATCGCCGCGATTAACATGGTTTTTTGCCAATCCATTTTAGTTGCTGCCATCAGAAGAGTGAGTTGAGGGTCGGTTGGGCTCGGGAACCAGATCGATACCGCCGCTGTGCCAAGGGTGGCATTTTAGTAGCCGGCGCACAGTAAGATAAGCCCCTTTGCAGAATCCATGGCTCATCAGCGCTTCTTCCGCATAATGGGAACAGGTGGGGTAAAAACGACACTGATTGCCCACCCAGGGGCTGAGCAGGTAACGGTATATATGAATCAGTTTGATTGCGAGCCAACGCATAGCTAATCACCCTGAGCCGAAGTGTCGTGTGCGGATTGTTGCTGCGCACGGCGCTCGATTCGTTGCCACTGTTGGGTGAGTTGGCTGATCAGTTGGGGGTTGCTCAGCTCACCCATGCCTTTTCGGGCCACTACAATAACATCTAACCCGCGCAGAGATTGTTGCCGCAAACGAAAAGTTTCCCGGATGTGCCGTTTTAGGCGGTTTCGCTCGTGGGCCAGGCGCACATGCTTCTTGCCGATGACGAGACCCAAGCGGGGATGGTCGAGGGCGTTGAAGCGGGCGAGGATCAGGAAGTGATTGTGAGAAGCACGGACAGGTGCATGATCAAACACCACCTGAAAGTCGCTAGAGGTAAGCAGTCGAAGCGATTTACCAAAGGCCTGCTTGGTCACTTATCTCTAGCAACTGGAATTAAGGCATGGACGGCCATTACGCCGAAAGCTGTTTGCGACCTTTCGCACGACGACGGGCCAAGATAGCGCGGCCGGCTTTGGTGGCCATACGGGCGCGAAAGCCGTGGTTGCGCTTGCGCTTCAATGTGCTGGGCTGAAATGTTCTTTTCATGGGGCTAACCTGCCGTTCAAATACATCAGAATACGATTCGGGCTCACATACGAGTGTGAGAAAGAGGCGCGATTCTAATAAAACTGCCCAGTTAAAGCAATGTTTATTGTCGTTTGGCGGTCGGTTTACGGTTATTTCATCGCTATACCCCCTTGCTACCAGCTTGCCCATATATTATCCACAGGGTTGTGCACAATCGGTGGTTAAAAAGTAGTCAATTATTCTATGTGTTTCTGTGGGTAACAGTGACGATATTTCAGTTATAAGTGTTTGAAATCTATGGATTTTACACATTAAACTTTTTTTCACTGAACTGTGGATAACAGCGAACGGTAAGAGTACACTAGACGCCGTTTTTAGAATAATGATGGAGGGCTTGGTGTTGGCGCGGTCGGTATGGAAATTGTGTGCGTCGAGTTTACAGGAGGAACTGCCGTCCCAGCAGTTCAACACCTGGATTCGACCGCTACAAGTGGATGATTCAGCGCAAACCGGCGAATTGCGGTTGTTGGCGCCCAATCGGTTTGTCAGTGATTGGGTCAATGAAAAATTCTTGCACCGAATCTGTGAGCTGACCGCGAGCCTGCAACCCGAGGCCCAACTTAAAGTTGTGGTGGGTACCAGTCAGATGGCGCGCCCGAGCTTCGTGTCATCCTCCTCCCCAAGCAATGAATCTCAGGGTAGCCCTGAGCCTGAGCCCGCACCGGCGCCCGAGCCTATGCGCCAGCCGTCCTCCATGGGTCTTGGTACCGTGGGGCGGGGCGAAGGGCAGGACTCAGTGGTAGAGGTAGAGGGTGGGCTGAAACATCGCAACAACCTTAATCAGGGCTTTACCTTTACCAGCTTCGTTGAGGGTAAATCGAACCAGCTGGGTTTGGCGGCATCGCGGCAGGTGGCCGAGAACCCCGGTGGTTCCTACAACCCCCTCTTTATATATGGCGGGGTTGGGTTGGGTAAAACCCACCTGATGCAGGCGGTAGGGAATGAGATGGTGCGCCGAAACCCTAATGCCAAAGTGATCTACCTGCATTCTGAGCGCTTTGTGGCGGATATGGTTAAGGCGCTTCAACTTAACGCGATCAACGACTTCAAACGCTACTACCGTTCAGTAGACGCGCTATTAATTGACGACATCCAGTTTTTTGCGGGAAAAGAGCGCTCTCAAGAGGAGTTTTTCCACACCTTCAACTCGCTTTTGGAGGGCGGGCAGCAGATCATTCTCACCTGTGATCGGTACCCAAAGGAAATCAACGGCCTGGAGGAGCGGCTCAAGTCCCGCTTCGGCTGGGGGCTGACGGTGGCGGTGGAGCCGCCGGAGCTGGAAACCCGGGTCGCTATATTAATGAAGAAAGCCGAACAGGTAGGGGCGGATTTGCCACCCGAAGCGGCGTTTTTCATCGCTCAGCGGATTCGGTCAAATGTGCGCGAGCTGGAAGGGGCGTTGAAAAGGGTGATGGCCAATGCGCAGTTTACCGGCCGTCCCATGGATGTGGATTTGGTGCGTGAAGCCCTGAAAGACCTGTTGGCTTTGCAGGAAAAGCAGGTGGGTATTGATAATATCCAACGGGTCGTGAGCGAATACTACAAAATAAAGATGAACGATATGTTGTCTAAACGACGCAGCCGCTCCGTGGCGCGTCCGCGGCAGGTGGCCATGGCGTTGGCTAAAGAACTGACCAACCACAGTTTGCCGGAAATTGGCGAGGCCTTTGGGGGTCGAGATCACACGACGGTGCTGCACGCCTGTCGAAAAATTAAGCAAATGCAGGAAGAAGACCCTGATATTCGCGAAGATATGAAGAATTTGCTGCGTTCTCTTACCACTTAAGAACAAAAACGGATTACCATTGCACCACCGTGCTGGTGCTCAATAGGAAACTTTACCAAGAGACTTGCCCATGAAATTTGTCGTGTCCCGCGAAGCTTTGCTCAAACCCCTTCAGTTGGTGTCCGGTGTGGTGGAGCGTCGCCAGACCCTGCCGGTTCTGTCCAACGTGCTGATGGTATTGAACGATGACCAGTTGGCACTGACCGGCACCGATTTGGAAGTAGAAATTCTCGGTCGCCTCCAGCTACCTGTTCCGGGTGAGTCGGGGGAGATCACTGTGCCCGCGCGCAAGTTGCTGGATATCTGTAAATCCTTGCCGGAAGGCTCCAATATTGAGTTCGTGCAGGATGAACAGCGCATGCTGGTGCGCAGCGGTCGCAGTCGCTTTACGCTTTCTTGTCTGCCCTCGGCGGAGTTCCCCAGCGTAGAGGATAGCCCCAGCGACTTGCAGTTCAGCTGCGCACAGCAGGAAATCAAGCGGTTGATCGATCGTACCGCCTTTGCCATGGCCCAGCAGGACGTACGCTATTATCTGAACGGCATGCTATGGGAAGTGCGGCCCGACCATTTGCGCGTTGTGGCGACTGACGGGCACCGTATGGCTATGTGTACGCGTCCAATGACGGTAAATACGGAAGACACCGTACAAGCTATTTTGCCTCGCAAAGGCGTGATGGAGCTATCCCGTCTGCTCGATGACAGCGAAAGCGGTGTAGATGTTAGTTTGAGCGCCAATCACATTCGTTTAAGTACTGGAGAGTACACATTTACCTCCAAGCTGGTGGACGGCAAATTCCCCGATTACGAACGCGTACTGCCCAGAGGTGGCACCAATGTCGTGTTCGGTAATCGTGATGAGTTAAAGCAGGCGTTTGCCCGGACCGCCATTTTGTCCAACGAAAAATACCGAGGCGTTAGACTATTGCTGGGGGAGGGGAGTTTAACGCTGGTTGCTAACAACCCTGAGCAGGAAGAGGCGGAAGAAACCGTATCGGTCGAGTATGCCGGCGACGCGTTGGAGATGGGTTTCAACGTCAGCTATCTGATGGATGTAGCCAACGTAATATCCAGCGAAAAGATCAAGCTGACGCTGTCAGACGCCAACAGTAGCGCACTGATCGAAGAGCAGGACGGCGGTGACTCCGTCTATGTGGTTATGCCGATGCGCCTCTAAGGCGCCGGCGTTAAACGCGTAACCACGTCGGTCGTATGACCCTTCTCCGACTTTCCATCCAAAACTTCCGCAATCTGCAAGCCGTAGACCTGGAGCCGTCGCCCCAGGTCAATCTGTTTTTCGGTGAAAACGGCTCGGGAAAGACCAGTCTTCTAGAAGCCATTCACTGCCTCACCCTAGGCCGCTCCTTTCGAAGCCATAAACATAAGCCCTTGATACGGCAAGGAGAGAGCGCCTTCACGGTGTTTGGACGAATTTCAAGTTCCGGTGTCCAAGTACCTTTGGGGGTCGAGCGGCATCTGGATGGCCAATCCACCTTCAAGGCCAATGGTGTCCAGGTGTCATCCCTGGCGGAGCTGGCAAGCTATTTACCGATACAAGTAATCAACGCCGACAGTTTTCAACTGCTGGAAGGGAGCCCCAAGGTGCGCCGGCAGTTTATGGACTGGCTAGTGTTTCACGTGGAACCTCAGTTCTTTACCACCTGGAAAGGCGTGCAACGCTGCTTGAAACACCGCAATAGCCTGCTGCGACGTGATAGAATAGATGGCCCTGAGCTGGCTGTGTGGGACCGTGAGTTGGCCAGACTGAGCCATAGCCTGGACCAGTACCGGCAGCGTTCCATTGAGCACTTCAAAAGCGCTTTCCTGGAGTTGCTGGCGAGCTTTATCCGGCTGCCCGGCGTGGATATCTCCTACCAGCGTGGCTGGGATCGGGAGCGAGATTACGAAGACGTACTAAAAACAAACTTCGACCGGGATTCTCAGCAAGGTTATACCCACAGTGGATGTCATCGAGCGGATCTAAGAATAACGGTTAATGGACAACCCGCGGCCGAGATCCTTTCTCGCGGCCAACAGAAGCTGGTGGTATGTGCGTTGAAAGTTGCTCAGGGGCACGTGTTTGGCAATCTAACTGGGCACCAGTGTGTTTACCTAGTGGATGATTTGCCGGCGGAGCTCGATCAAGTCCATCGTTCTCGTCTAGTAGATTGGCTGGAACGGCTCGGGGGCCAGGTATTTATTACCGGCGTTGAGCGAGATGCATTAGTGGCTGATTGGCAGGAGCGCCCCCATTTAGCCCGCAAAGTGTTTCACGTGGAACAAGGCGCAGTGAAAGTCGTGGAAGATACATCCTCCGCGGCTACTGAATAACATCGATTGGAGCAATCTATGTCTGAAGAACAGAATTACGACTCGTCCAGCATTAAAGTCCTGAAGGGGCTTGATGCGGTGCGCAAGAGACCGGGAATGTACATCGGAGACACCGATGACGGCTCTGGCTTGCACCATATGGTGTTCGAGATCGTGGATAACTCCATCGATGAATCTCTAGCGGGCCACTGTACCGAGATTCGTATCACCATCCATCCGGATGAGACCATCACGGTTGCCGACAACGGCCGGGGTATTCCCACAGAAATGCACGAAGAGGGAGTTTCCGCCGCTGAAGTGATCATGACCGTGCTCCATGCGGGCGGTAAATTCGATGACAACAGCTATAAGGTGTCCGGCGGGCTTCATGGCGTAGGTGTCTCGGTGGTGAACGCGCTCTCCGAGCATTTAAAGATGACCATTCGCCGGGACGGCCGTGTTTACGAGCAAGAGTATCGCCACGGTGTGCCACAATCCCCGTTGACCGTGGTGGGAGATACCGATAAAACCGGTACCTCCATACACTTCAAACCGTCCAATGAAACGTTTAGCAATATTCATTTTGAATACGATATTTTGGCTAAGCGCCTGCGGGAGCTGTCGTTCCTAAACTCCGGCGTGCGAATCGTCCTGAAAGACGAACGAACCGCCCAAGAGGATATTTATGAATACGAAGGCGGTTTGAAAGCCTTTGTGGAGCATCTCAACCGGAACAAAACCCCAATCAATAAAACCGTACACATCGTGTCCGGCCAGCGGGATGATGGCATTGGGGTTGAAATCGCCCTGCAGTGGAACGATTCCTTTCAGGAAAACCTGTACTGCTACACCAACAACATTCCCCAGCGCGACGGTGGTACGCACTTGGCGGGCTTCCGCACCGCGTTGACTCGGGCGTTGAATGGTTACATTGAGCGGGAAGGGTTGGCTGCTAAAGCCAAGGTGAGCACTACCGGTGATGACTCTCGGGAAGGGCTGACGGCCATTATTTCGGTGAAAGTCCCTGACCCCAAGTTTTCCTCTCAAACTAAGGACAAATTGGTGTCATCGGAAGTTCGAGGCGCGGTTGAGCAGGAGCTGTACCAAATTTTTGGCGATTATCTGCTGGAGAATCCCGGCGAAGCCAAAACCATTGCCAACAAAATGATCGACGCCGCCCGTGCCCGTGAGGCCGCTCGTAAAGCACGGGATATGACCCGACGAAAGGGCGCTTTGGATATTGCTGGGCTACCGGGTAAGTTGGCGGATTGTCAGGAGAAAGATCCGGCGCTATCCGAAGTGTACCTGGTGGAGGGAGATTCGGCGGGCGGTTCGGCCAAGCAGGGGCGGGACCGTAAAACCCAGGCTATTTTGCCTTTGAAAGGTAAAATCCTGAATGTGGAAAAAGCCCGTTTCGACAAGATGTTATCCAGTGCGGAAGTGGGCACCCTCATTACGGCTCTGGGTTGTGGCATTGGTAAAGAAGAATTCGATCCGGATAAACTTCGCTATCACAGCATTATTATTATGACGGATGCTGATGTGGATGGATCCCACATTCGTACCTTGTTGTTAACCTTCTTCTTCCGTCAAATGCGTGAGCTGGTGGAACGCGGCCACATTTACATTGCTCAGCCGCCGCTGTACAAAATCAGCAAGGGCAAGCAGGAGCAATATCTTAAAGACGATGAGGCGTTGACGAGCTATTTAACCCAAGCCGCTTTGGATGGTGCCAGCTTACACGTAAACCCCGACGCGCCGGGCCTCAAAGGGCCAGCTCTGGAGCAACTGGTTGGGGAATACCGCGAGGTGATGAGCACCATCGAGCGCTTGTCACGGCTGTACCCGGAAGAAATACTGGAGCAAATGATTTACCTGCCGGCTCTGCGTCCCGAGCATTTGAACGATCAGGGTCATATGCAACAGTGGTGCGACCAGATGATGGCACGTTTGAGCCTGGATGCCCGGGCTGGCAGTCAGCGTTACCAGATCACCGTACGCGAAGATGCCGAACGGCATTTGTTTTTGCCCCAGGTGGAAATCATCTCCAGCGGTTGGGCCACCGATTATCCATTCAGCCACGAGTTCTTTCAGTCCGGTGAATACCAGTCTTTTGTTAAGCTTGGCGAACAAATTGCCAATTTACTGGAAGAGGGCGCCTACGTTCAGCGGGGCGATCGTAAGCAACCGGTCAGCAGTTTCGACGCGGCATTGGCCTGGTTGATGACCGAGTCCCGCCGGGGCTACAACATCCAGCGCTACAAAGGTTTGGGTGAAATGAACCCGGAGCAGTTGTGGGAGACCACCATGAATCCGGAAACCCGCCGTATGCTGCAGGTAACGATCCAAGACGCCATCGCGGCGGATGAAATCTTTACCACTTTGATGGGTGATCACGTGGAGCCTCGCCGGGACTTTATCGAAACCAACGCTCTGGCCGTGGCAAATCTTGATATTTAACCAGTCGTTTTTGACACGCTGAAATAAAAAGCCCGCCGTACCCTTAACCCTTAAAAGTACGGCGGGCTTTTTTGTGTCTGGCGGCACTTGTGGGCTATTTACTTAGGTTAGGCGCCACCAGCACGTCTTTCTCCGGACCCCAGGTACGCTGATCCCGGTCGTAGCTGCTGAATGAGCCACCGTCGTCCCAGAAAGTGGCGGCGATGCCGTGGCGAGTGGCCTCAGTCACATGATGGCGTAGGTATTCCAGCCGCGAGACCAGTTGGCATTTGTTCTGTTCGTTTGCATAGTCGTACTTGGCCGCACCGAACTCGTTAATCATCACCGGGATACCAGTCTTCGTTGACCAGCTGCTAGCGCGCTTGTACATATTGGTTAGCTCAGCCTTGTCGGCTTCGGGGTTGTCGGCTTCGGTGCCCCACGTGGTGCGGGTGCATGCGCCGGCGAACTCCCACGGATCATAACTGTGGAAGTTGCCGATCAG
>DAHVRW010000076.1 GCA_027322215.1 Marinimicrobium sp. | reverse complement strand
ATTTCCTCATGGCCGTATTGAGCACGCCCGTATATGCGGCCCCGTCAGACCAAGGTCAGGCATCTGTTGTACAGGACCCCGCTGTACAGGAACCCGTTGTAACGATCAGCTCAGGTGCGATTTCGGGTCGTGTTGACGACGGTGTATACGCGTTTAAAGGCATCCCATACGCGCAAGCCGAACGCTTTATGCCTCCTCAACCGCCCGATAGCTGGGATGGCGTACGCGATGCCACTCGGTTCGGCCCCATTGCGATGCAAGTCAACAGCTGGTCGCCGGACGATGCCATGGACGAACAGCGACTGTTCACCGTCAACGTCTGGACTCAAGGCCTGAATGACGGAAAAAAACGGCCGGTGATGTTTTGGTTGCACGGCGGCGGGTTTAGGGTCGGTGCGAGCGATGATCCCATCACGCACGGGAAAAATCTCGCCAAAAAAGGCGATATTGTGTTGGTGTCGGTCAACCATCGGTTGAACGTGCTCGGGTATCTGGATTTGTCCGATTTTGGTGAACAGTATGCGTACTCGGCAAACGTGGGAATGTTGGACGTTGTGGCCGCCCTTGAATGGGTTAACGAGAACATCCACCTCTTCGGCGGCGACCCGGAAAACGTGACCATCTTTGGTGAATCAGGCGGCGGTGGAAAGGTGGGCACCTTGATGTCTATGCCTGCGGCCCAGGGGCTCTTTCATAAAGCGATTATCCAAAGCGGCACACTTATAAACGTGATGACCAAGGAAAAATCCAAAGAGGTGGGGCGAGCCGTAGTGGCTAAGCTAGGACTCAGCGGCGATGATTTGGATGCTCTGAAGCGAGTGCCTTACAAAGAGCTGGTGACAGTTGCCAACGAAGCCAAGGCAGAGATACTCGGTGTGCGCGAGCCAGGCTCCAGCGAGATGTTTGGTCTGGTCCCCGTGCCCGATGGCGTGACCTTGCTTCAACAGCCGTTCACGCCGGATTTTGCCGATATTTCCAAAGACATTCCCCTGATGATCGGCACGACCCTCAACGAGCTGGTGCGCACCGCCTACGACGAAAAAGATCTGACCATGGCTCAAGCCAAAGAGCGGTTGGCGCAAACCTATGGGGCGCAAACGGATAAGTTTATCGAACTGTACGCCCAGGCCTACCCGGACTACACCCCGCAGGATCTGCTATCGATCGATACGGTGTTCCGCCCCTACACCATTCGGACAGCGGATGCACGTTCCGCTACGCGAGACGCCCCCGTTTACAGCTACATGCTGACCTGGAAGAGTACCGTGGAGGACGGCGCTAAGGGCTCGTTCCACGGTTTGGATATACCTCTGGCGTTTGACAATATCGAGCTGGGCAAGCATTGGACGGGCGCTACTGATGAGGCGCACTCCCTGGCCGATAGCATGAGCTGGGCCTGGATCAACTTCGCCAAAACCGGCGACCCCAACGTGGAGGGTGTCCTGCCACCGTGGAAAGCGTACACACGGGAGAACGGCGAAACCATGCTGTTCGACATACCCAGCACTGTGGTGAACAATCATGATAGGGCGCTGATGGACTTTGTGATATCCAAGCAGTAACGGCGCCCATGACCCATAACCCATGACCCATGGGCAATGGTAGATAGCACGAGCCTCCGAATAACCGACGCCTCGGAGGCTCGTTCTATCAACTGTTTCCCGGCCGGAACTGTCTGGCCAAACCATACACGCATCGCACCCAGTCCCAGCGCTGTTAAGCTGTTGTTAGATCATTGCGATCATTTTGGCGCCGGCGATAAGCAGCACCACGGCCAACAGTCTTTTTATTATTGGGTTGCCAAAGCGCCTGCTTCCAAACTCTGCCCCCAGCAGCCCTCCAACGAGCGCCGCAATTGCCCAATACGGTAACGCCGCCGGTAACGTAAGGGAGGAGCCTATGACGCCCATCAACCCGGCTACAGAGTTAACGAGAATAAACGCCGCCGCGATACCGGATATCACCTTTATTTCTGCCCATCGAAACAGTAACAACAGAGGGCTTAGAAAAATACCGCCACCAACACCAGTGAGACCGGATAGAAAACCCAGTCCGGCACCGGCCGTTAACAACACCGCAAGATGCGGGCGCGCATTGATCGAAGCGGGTGCGCTGCGCGCCCAAACGAATGATCGCCACGCGGAGTACAACAGCACCGCGCCCACCACCGGCTGGTAAACATGGCCCGGTAAGGTCATGGCGCCGCCGACAAACGCAAGGGGCGTGGAGGTAAGGGCGAAGGGCCAGAACAATCGCCATGAAAACGCCCCTATTCGCACATACTTCACCGTAGCGACAAGGGATACCAAGATGTTTAGCGCCAGTGCACTGGGGCGCATTACCTCAGGCGACAGCCCCACCAGGGCCATGGCCGCCAGATAGCCCGACGCCCCGCCGTGCCCCACTGAGGAGTAAAGCAACGCCGCAACGAAAATAAAGGCCGTTAAGATAACGTCTTCGGTCTGCATACGATATCCAGTGTAAAGGCTTAACGTTTGTGTACATTCGGGCGTTTCGTTATCACGTCAAATGTGTAATGAATGCCCAGCGTATCTACCCTGGCACCCAGCCTCCGCAGAAGCCGAGTTTGTAAAACTGTGTAAGGCTCAATGGGGTTCGCCCTGCCTTAATAATGCTCGGCGGCTTAAACCGGTGTGGCCGGCTTTCCAAGTTCGAGATGCCTGTGTTATAAGATTGTTTCGTCTAAAAACGGCTAGTTTTCTATCCGAGACAGCGTCTTGGGGAAAGAGCCAAATAAAGAAGAATAACGAACAATAATCGCATCGTCGCAATAACTTTGGAGAAAATCCATGAATAAAAATAACGCACTCAGCCTGAGTCGACGCAATCTACTGGTGGGTTCAGCAACTTTGGCAACGGCCGCATGGATTTCGCCCACGTTTGCGGCCTCGTCCAGCTCTGGCATCCGCGCCATGATTCATGCTCAAAACACACGCGCGCCAATTTCACCAATGATCTACGGCGGCTTTATCGAGCATATTGGCAACCTGATCAACCACAGCCTGTGGAGCGAGACGCTCGACGATCGTAAGTTTTATTTCGGCGTATTGGCAAAGCCGGAAGAAAAGCCCACCGATCGCCGGGGTGCCATGTCGTATATGCAAAAATGGATTGCCGTTGGTCCACTGTCCGCCATCAGCCTTGATACAGAAACTCCCTACGTTGGTGAGCATAGCCCGGTGATCACGCTGGACGGTACGCAACCGCGTGGCATGGTGCAACACGAACTGGCGTTAAAATCGGGTGTTCCATACAACGGGCGTTTAGTGGTTAGGGCTGATCGCGGGGTGAAAGTGACCGTACGATTGAGCTGGGGTGATGGGCAATCGGTCTCCCAGCGTGTATCGGCGCCGCGCACGTGGAAAACGCGCCATTTCAGACTCAACCCCAATGTCGATACGACAAACGCCCGCTTTGAAATCATCGGCGAAGGTAAGGGCACCTTTAGCGTAGGAGCTGTATCGCTGATGCCTGCAGATAATATCAAAGGATTCCGGCCCGATATGGTCGCATTGATGAAGGAGATGAACTGCCAGATTCTTCGAATGCCGGGCGGCAACTTTATCTCCGCTCATGATTGGGAATACACCATTGGGGACCCGGATAAACGACCGCCTATTCATGACCCCGTTTGGGACGCGGTCCAGCCCAATGACGTGGGTGTTGATGAGCTACTTCAATTTTGTGAATTAATTGAATGTGAGCCATTCTGGTGCGTGAACACAGGATTTGGAGACCCGCGTTCGGGCGCGCAATTACTGGAATACACCAACGGCAGCGATAAGACCGAGTGGGGCGCAAAACGTGCCGCTAACGGCCGCAAAGAGCCCTACGGAGTTAAGTATTGGGCCGTCGGTAACGAGATGTATGGTCATTGGCAGCGGGGCCATATGGCCCGTGATCAATACACCGTTAAGCACAATATGTTTGTGGACCTCATGCGCAAAGTTGACCCCGATATCTACATAGTGGCACCGGGCGGATTTGTGGATGAACTGACCACAGGACAGGGCAGTCACCTGCCTGGCCAGCCAGAGATAACGGTCGGCTCCGAGCGTGATTGGGCCTACGGCATGTTCAGAGATAGTTGGGGTAAATTTGATGCGGTTGGTACCCACGCTTATCCGCCAGCAAACAAGCGGTTCGATTTAGAAACCGGTGAGCTGTATGACGTGGAGCAAACGCTTAACGAGTGGGCACACCAGATGCCAGATCGCATTCGCACGATGGTGGACGCCTGGGAGCAGTACAAACAGCACTTTCCGAAACTGGAAGAAGGTAGCGTTAAAGTTTACTTCGACGAGTGGGCCTTCCACTTCGAAGACGACTTAAAGGGTACTCTGGCAATTGCGGCTGCATTTCACGAATTTTTCCGCCATACCGACTTTATCGAAATGGCCGGCTACACCATGGCCACGAATTGGTTAAACTACGACCGCACGCGCTCGCAGATCAGTCTTAAAGGTCGTATGTTTCAATTTTATCAGCAGCGCTTTGGTACCGTGCCGGTTGAGGTTAGCGGGAATTCGCCCACACCTAAGCCCAAGTACCCCATTGGTGGTGACCAGCCCACAGTGAACACCGGTGGTGATACCTATCCCTTGGATGTGTCGGCGGCATTAAGTGATGATGGGCAAACGTTAACCGTTGCCGTAGTCAATGCTAATGAAAAGCCCCACAGCTTCTCGCTATCGCTGGATGGATTCGCCCATAAAGGAACAGGGCGGTGCTGGAAGTTTACAGGCAGTCATCCGGATGCCAAGAATCCACTTGACGGCCCAGCAGAAGTTGGCATAACGGAATCAACGTTTAACGCTTCATCGGGTTCTCTGGCCATTGCGCCGATCAGCGTCGAAATCTATCACTTTGAACGTGTGTAAGTTTGTCCACACGCGATAAGTGCCTGCCAATGTAGGTTTTCTGATACGCAGCCCAGGCGATATTGATCGCCTGGGCTTATGTTCCATGCCTTCAAATTCGAGTTAGAAGAGGCCCGGTTAGTCGGGTAGAACGGTCGTTGCGTTAGTGCCGTTGCCACCAGCTGCGCTTTTTCTGCTCCTCCGGCGGGGGCCATTGGGGCTCCCGCTTTTTGAGCTGCACTATGCCGTCACTACCCAGTCGTACCCGCCAGTACTGGGCCGTTGAGTGCGACTGTCCCGGTTGAGTGTGTACCAGCAGCAGGTTGTAATCCTGCTGCATCTCAATGGGGTGGGCCTCGACTTTGCTACTCGGATCGTCACCTTGTATGTCCTGGTTGTAGGTAAATAGCTGGTATCGGCTGACTTTAATCATCTCGCACAGCGCTTCGCAATCCAGCGTCAGCCGCTCCTGAAACTCATCCTGTTCCAGTGCAGCCCGGTCCGGGGTAAGCAGCGAGCGATAGCAAACAACCAAGGCATCGTCATTGCTGGCGGATTTGCTGGCGTGATCCCGTACCTTTCGAGGTAGGTCGGAAAGCTTGCGGTAGTCCAGCCAAATCAGCTGCTGGGCTAAAAGCTTGCGGGTATAGGGCATGAGCAGCGAGATCTTCCAGCGTGGTTTTCCGTGCAGTAACCAACGGGTAATAATGTTGATCATGTCATCGCGCAGAAGGTCGCGGATGGCGTAAACCAACGCGATGCCGAGCAGCAATGAGATGGACAGTGTCTGGCTCGCATTGCGAGCATTGAACAGCAAATAGGTGAGCCCCGACATGACCACCATGGTGCTGCCTGCCTTAACCAGTCTACGGGTGCCCGAACCCAGCTCGACAATTTTCGACTGCGGCGATACCGGGTACTCAAGCACTCGGCTGTACAGGCTCATCCGGTTCCAAACCGTGGTCGGTGAACCTTGAAAGGCGCGCTCATAATCGCGTTCTTTGCGAATGGCTTCTTCGTTTTGGAGGAAATCCGTAATGCTTTGCTTCAGCTCCGGGTCCAGCTCGTCGAATCCATCTTGGGTCATGCACTTAAGAAAGAACTGCTCAGCGAACCAAGAGAAATAAATATCCATTTGCCGAAAGTAGCGCTTTTGCCGATCCTGCTCGGGCTGTGTCTGGCGCATGCGCTGAGCGAAGCTTTGGGTCAATCGCAAAGCGCGTCCAATGGGTTCAGCAATGGTTTCCGCTGTCTGCAACTGCTGCCGCAAACGGCCCATGGACGCTTTGTACCGAAACAGCCAGGAACCATGGGCAATCTCAAAATGCGGTGATAGCAGCGCGTAAGAGGTGTCGCTTTTCGAGGCACGGTCTTTGGTTTGCGTGCCCATCAAACCAAAACGGTGAGCAATGGAGCTAAAGAAAAACTGCGGCTCCGGGATGGTTCTGGCGGACAGTTGAGTCTCTGGCGGTGTAAACAGATAAAGCTCAAGGACGTGGCGGCCCGGCTTTTTCACGGTACGGGTTAGTTGTAACTCGTAGTCACCCTTTTGGTTTAACGAAAACAATGGATACCCTCATCAAACATCCAACTGGCCGCGAGGTTGGAAGCCGCGAGGCGAAGACGCAATCCGCGCCTCGCGGCATGGTTGTCGCTTTTTTGAGCTACTGAAATACAGGACGTTCCGTATGCTTGCTTGAGGCGGGCAGTATGGGCAGCTTAAGTGCATACTCCGGAATCGTGCCTTCCAGGGCCTGATAAAACGCCATCAGCTTATCCAGATCTTCCTCGGGCATTTCGCGCCCCAACTGGACTCGGGCCATGATCTGAGTGGCATCGCGCAAGCTCCACACAGAGCCATCATGGAAGTATGGATAGGTACGGGTAATATTACGCAGCGACGGCGCTTTGAATACGTATAAATCGTTGGCGTCCTGGGTCACCGCAAAGCGGCCAACGTCCATCGGCATTGTGGGTTGGTCAATAGTGATGAATTCGCGAGTCGCCTCCCAGTAGGACTCGACCACGCCAAACCGGGCAAGTATATCGCCGCCCAGTGCCGTACCGCCGTGGCAGCCCACGCAGCCGTAATCCACAAATACTTGCAGGCCGGCCAGCTCGTCATCGCTCAGAGCCTGGGCATCGCCCTTGAGAAATTCATCAAAACGGTCCGGTGTGGTGAGCGTCCGCTCAAAGGCGCCGATAGCGTTGGCGATGTTGCGATAATTCAGCGGCTTTTCTTCATCTGGAAATGCACGCTCGAACCATTTGACATAGCCTGGCATGGAAGCGATGCGATCGACCGCATAGGCCTCGCCGGGGATCGCCATTTCGATCGGGTTGAGTATCGGGCCTTGCGCTTGCTCTTCCACGTCCGCCGCGCGACCGTCCCAGAACTGGGTTCTGTGGAGTGCGGCGTTGAGCACGGTGGGCGAGTTTCTGGGGCCGACCGCCCATCGGTGACCGAGAGACGTTGGTAAGTTATCCACGCCGTAAGTGGCCAGGTTGTGGCAGCTGTTGCAAGAGATAAAACCGCTTTGTGACAGCCGCGGATCGTAATAAAGCATCTTGCCCAGTTCGACTTTGGCCTCGCTGAGTGGGTTGTCGGGGTTGTCTACCACCTCTGGCAATGGCGCAAATATTCTCTGAGCCATGCTCATCAGTGCTTCCCGGTCGGGAGACTGAGCGGCTACGGCCGCGCTGGTCACAGCGAATGTAAGAGTCAGAAACAATGCCGTTGTGCGTTTCATAGGAGCAGACCCCCTTGATCAAATGATATTAATAAGCGCAGCCTATTCTCAGCAGACAAGGCAAACTCTGTCGAATTCGTTTGCGCTTCGCGCCGACGTTTCGTCAGACACGACATGCTTCAGTGTACCTTGAAGCGGTTGTACCGCCAACCGATCTGAAAGCCGTCTGTTTTAAACGGTTTGGCGTGTTAGCCATCGGTTTGCGGTAGAACAAATTGGTGGCGACACCGTACTCGCGCGTCGGTCATCGATTGTTCACGTTGGCGTCACTCTACGGGTTAAATTCTCCCAGCCGAGTGCGGTTTAGGACTCTTCTGACATATTAACCATGGTCCGACGAAATAGCCCCGTGATGTCTTGCCATTAAGACTTGCCATTAAGGATAGAACAGTCATACGCTTGATGGTGATGTGCATAGCTCTTTCTCATTCAACGCTATTTCCATTCAAACTGGCGCCGTCCTAGCACAACGTTAATGGCAGGCTGTCTGGCGGTGGCAGATGACAGAGGATTAAAGGTATGGCACAGCTAAACGGTAAGGTAGCTCTGGTCACTGGCGCGGGGCGGGGTATTGGTCGGGCCATCGCACTGCGTTTGGCCAGCGATGGGGCCGATGTTGCGGTCGTTGACCTGAACGACGAAAACACCAAGGCCGTGGCTGAAGAGATCCGCGCATTGGGACGAAAGGCCACAACGTTTCAAGCGGATGTGTCTAAACGGGACGACGTGTTTTCCGCCGTAGATCACACCGAGCAGGAATTGGGCAATCTGCATATCATGGTCAACAACGCGGGCATTGCCAGTATTCAGGAAATTACCAAGGTAACGCAGGAAGAGTTCGATAAGGTGTTGAAGGTTAACGTGCAAGGAGTGCTTTGGGGGATTCAGGCCGCGGCCGAAAAATTTCGGGCGCGTAAGCAAAAAGGGAAGATTATCAGTGCCTCTTCCATTGGCGGTCATGAGGGATTTCCCCTGCTCGGCATTTACTCGGCCAGCAAGTTCGCGGTGCGCGGATTGACCCAGGCGGCCGCCAAAGAGTTCGCCAGCGAGGGCATCACTGTCAATGCGTATTGTCCCGGTATCGTAGGTACCGATATGTGGGTGGAAATTGACCGGCGCATGGCAGAAATTACCGGTGCCAAGATTGGCGAGACCTACGATAAGTACGTCGGTGGCATCGCGCTGGGCCGCGCTCAGACCCCCGAGGACGTAGCGGCCTTTGTCTCCTTTCTTGCCGGACCTGATTCCGATTACATGACGGGCCAGGCACCGCTGATCGACGGAGGCATGGTTTATCGATAAACGATTTGCCGATCAAGAGTGTAGCGCTGTATAAATAAAGCGATCGGTGCTTCTGGGTAAGGCCAGGCCAGCTATTCACACTATGCCCGATAAGGCGTCACGCCCTGCCGGGCATTTTCCGTTTCGGTTACCGTGTTTACGCAATGCACAGTGCTGTCGCGTTCTGTTCCGATGTCGTGGCAAATGGAGTAACAGGTAAAGCTCTTTCTGCGACGCGGTTGGTGTTCCGGACCGGTTATATTGCGGCACATTCCGGGTTTGCGTATAGTCAGACGCAGAATAACCAACACTGTGTGGTGATCGACGTGCAGCGCAAAAGGGTGCCCGATAAATCCGTTTCTCGCCGTGGGTTTTTGAAAACCGGCGCCGTTTTGAGCGGCGTTATGGTATCCGCTAACCCGGTACTCAGTGGTTGCTCCGGCGGGCTTATTTCTCCCTATAAGAACATGACACGTCAGCAGGGTGCTTTGCTGGAAATACTGGCCGATCGGATCATCCCTCCTGACACTCGCAACCCGGGCGGCAATGCGGCCGGGGTTCCCCGTTTTATCGACCGACAGCTGGGCCGGCACCTCCGTTCGTCGCAGCCAATGTATGAGCGGTGTTTATCCGCTCTGAACGACGCCTGTCATGCCCGGTATAAAGGGTTGTTTATGCAGCTCAGGGCGATCGATCAATCCGCTTACTTGACTGACATCGAGGCCGGTTTGTACGACGAAGGGCCGGAGCGTCACCTGTGGGACGAGTACACGCCATCGGCATTTTTTTCGGTGTTGGTGGATCACTGCATGATGGGGTTTTACGGCGACCCGAAGCACGGCGGCAACAATGATTACGCCAGCTACAAAATGCTGGGGTTGTTCGTGGAACAAGTGCCCATGCGCCCGCCGTCCACCTGACTGAGCTGGAACCCTGAATAATGGCAAATGAGCACGTGCAAGTGGTAATTGTCGGCGCGGGTGCCGGTGGCGGTGTCGTAGCAAAAGAACTGAGCGCGGCCGGCTTGTCCGTCGTGCTGTTTGAGCGCGGCGACTGGGCGCATTACTCCCAGCACCGGGATGACGAACTCACCGCGCAGCGAAACTTCCCACTCGCGCCATTCTTTGGACCAGATCCCGCGCGTTACCGGCGCGTCGCGGTGGACCGCGAGGGCACCGAGCGCATCGTTTACCCCAACGAATGGGCCTATGGCAATATCGCCGCCTGCGTGGGCTCCGGCACAGTAGCCTATGGGGCCATGGCGTGGCGGTTCATGGAAGAAGACTTCACCATGAAGTCCACCTACGGCGAGGTGGCCAACTCGACCTTGGAGGACTGGCCCATACGCTACCAGGACCTGGAACCTTATTACGAAAAGGCCGAGTGGGAAATTGGCGTAGCAGGTGATGATTCGCTCAACCCGTTTGCACCGCCCCGGCGCAAGCCTTACCCCATGCCGGCGTTCGGCCACAACCGCCAGGCGCGGCTGCTGGAAGCCGCGGCGCGTGAAGCCGGCTTTCATCCGTTTTCTATTCCTATGCTCAGAAACTCGGTGCCCTATCAGGGCCGGGAGCGTTGCATTCACGTGCGTAACTGCGCGGGCTTTGCCTGTCGGGTCAACGCCAAAAACGGCACCCATAACACAGTGATTCCCAGCGCGTTGGCCACCGGTAATTGTGAGTTACGGGTCAACTGCAAAGTGGCGCGAATTCTAACCAACAGCCGGGGCCGAATTACTGGCGTGGCTTATTTTGACGAGCGGGATCAACTGCGTGAGCAAACCGCAGACGTAGTGGTGCTGGCAGCGTCTGCCACGGAAACCCCACGCCTGCTGCTGAACTCAGCCAGCGCTCATTATCCCCGGGGAATTGGCAATCGTTACGATTGGGTGGGCCGAAATATTCAAGATCATGCCTACGCTGGCGCCGACGGTCTATTCGCCGACGATATCAACGATGATGTAGGGCCTGGGGCCAGTGTCGCGATTTGCGATTTTGCCCACAACAATCCAGGTGTTGTCGGAGGCGCTATGTTAGCCAACGACTTCATTCCCCTGCCTTACGCCTTTAGTAAAATACGCCCGCCGGGCCGCGCCCGTTGGGGCGCAGAGCACAAGGCCTTTCAACGCCAAAATTTTCGCCGCCACGCGAGCATTCGTGGCCCCGTTCAGGAAATGCCCAACTTTGAATCACGGGTGGAGGTCAGCGATCAGGTGCGCGATCACTGGGGTATTCCGGTGGTTAAATTGTCCGGCTATCGATTGGAACACGATTTGGAAACCGCGAAGTTTATTGCGGACAAGGCGGTTCAATGGCTGGACGCGGCAGGAGCGGTGGAGATTTGGCCCACATTGCCCAGTTTGAGCGTGGGCGCTTCACAGCATCAGGCGGGCACGTGCCGCATGGGGCATGACCCGCAAAGCTCGGTGACCAATCGTTACGGGCAGGTACACGGCATCGATAATTTATACATTGCCGATGGCAGCCTTCACGTCACCAATGGTGCCTTTAACCCAGTCCTCACCATTATGGCGCTAGGCTATTGGGTGGCCGAACATATCCTGCACGAACACGGCCCACCATTGCCGCGAGAAATTTAATAACCG
>DAHVRW010000075.1 GCA_027322215.1 Marinimicrobium sp. | reverse complement strand
GTTCGCCGATCTCCGTGCGCTCAGAGATATAGCGCAATCGGTCAAAATTGATATTCGCGCCCGAATCAATGGCGACGAAGGTTTTCCCGGTGCAGCCGTTTTCCTCGGCGTACTTCTTCATACCCGCTACACTCACCGCGCCCGCGGGCTCGGCGATGGAACGGGTATCTTCAAATATGTCTTTAATACCCGCACAGATCTCATCCGTGCTGACGGTGATGACACCATCGATGGTGTCTTTAATGACGCGGTAGGTTTCCTTGCCAATCTGCGCCACAGCGACGCCGTCGGCAAAAATGCCCACCTGAGGCAGGGTCACCCGGCGCTTCTTCTTCAACGCCGCTTTCAGGCAAGTGGACTCATCCGATTCCACGGCAAACACCTTCACTTCCGGGCGCACGTACTTCACATAGGCGGCAATACCCGCGCACAGGCCACCCCCACCCACGGCCACGAAGATGGCATCGATGTGGCCGGGATATTGGCGTAGAATTTCCATGGCCACCGTGCCTTGTCCTGCAATTAAGTCTGGGTCGTCAAAGGGGTGAATGTAAGTGAGCCCCTTTTGCTCCACCAGTTCCTGGGCGTGGGCGGACGCCTCATCGTAACTATCACCGTGCAACACGACCTTAGCGCCACGACTGCGCACCGCGTCCACCTTAATCTGCGGAGTGGTGCGCGGCATGACAATGGTCGCCTTGATGCCCAGGTGTTTGGCGCCCATGGCCAAGCCCTGCGCATGGTTTCCCGCCGATGCCGCCACCACGCCTCGCGCCCGCTCATCCTCACCAAGCTGGAGCAGCTTATTGTAGGCGCCGCGAATCTTAAACGAGAACACGGGCTGCAGGTCTTCACGCTTGAGCAGCACGGTATTGCCGGTACGATGCGACAGCAGCGGCGCTGCATCTAACGGTGTCTCAATGGCCAAGTCGTAAATGCGGGCATTGAGAATACGTTTGATATAGGAGTTAGGCATAGTGGTTCTTTAGTTGAGGAATCAGAGGAAATGCGTACGACAGGGCGTCATAGTAAACAATTTGGCCGCCGTCTGACATCCACCGGCCCAAATTCCGTATAATTGCCGCCACTAGGATTCCGCGCCTGAGCAGGCGCATCGGGATAAGAGGCCACCATGAACCAAGACGAGCTCAAAAAGGCTGTCGCCCAAGCCGCGTTGGATTACATCACCCCCAAGCTGGAGCGCGACAGTGTGATCGGTGTCGGCACCGGATCAACCACCAACTTTTTCATCGATTTACTGCCCAGCATCCGGGATCAGTTCTCAGGCACCGTCGCCAGCTCGGAAGAGACCGCGCGACGCTTAGAGAAGCTCGGAATTCCGGTACTTGAGCTAAACGACGTTAATGAATTAGTTGTGTACATCGACGGCGCCGACGAAAGTAATCCGCAACTAGAGCTGATCAAGGGCGGGGGCGCCGCCCTCACCCGTGAAAAAGTGGTGGCCGCCGTGGCGCGCGAATTCGTGTGCATCGCCGACGAGCGCAAGTGGGTGGATATTCTCGGCAAGTTTCCGCTGCCGGTAGAGGTTATCCCCATGGCCCGCTCCTACGTGGCGCGGCAGTTAGTGCAACTGGGCGGGCAACCGGTGTACCGCGAAGGCGTCACGACCGATAACGGCAATGTGATTCTGGATGTCTATAACCTAAGCATCATGGAAGCGCGTAAGCTCGAAACCGAGATAAACCAAATCGCGGGCGTGGTAACCAACGGGCTGTTTGCGCAGCGGCCTGCCGACGTA
The DNA here is from genome assembly GCA_027322215.1 of Marinimicrobium sp. Lineage (GTDB taxonomy): Bacteria > Pseudomonadota > Gammaproteobacteria > Pseudomonadales > Cellvibrionaceae > JAVDDU01. The sequence goes on along the minus strand of DAHVRW010000075.1, from coordinate 9,758 downwards.
CTGCTGCTGAGCAGTAACGAAGGTGTTCGCCAGATACGACCACGCTACAGCTGAAGCGGGACCGGGGCGGCAATTGCCATTGGCTATAAGCACCATTGGCATTTACCTCTTGCCTGCCCGCGGGCCAGTCCTTATGATGGGCTCAACCTCACGGCTCGGAGCCGCCCTTTTTCGACAGATATTTAGGTTTGGAGACCACAAGTTATGAGTAACGACGCTATCGTTCACGTTACCGACGCCAGTTTTGAAGACGATGTACTGAAGGCTTCCCAGCCAGTACTGGTAGACTTTTGGGCCGCTTGGTGCGGACCCTGTAAAATGATTGCCCCCATTTTGGATGAGCTGGCCGGCACCTATGAAGGCAAGATCAAAATCGCCAAAATGGATGTGGACGCTAACAAGGAAACGCCCGCCAAGTTCAATATCCGGGGTATTCCCACTCTGATTATCTTTAAAAACGGTGAGCCGGATTCCACCAAAGTGGGCGCATTGTCCAAAGCGCAGCTGGTAGAGTTCATCGATAACGCTCTCTAAAAAAGAATGCAGCGCCGCCGCACCTCAACGCGGCGGCCTTCAGGTCCTCGTTGAGAGCTCTCCGTCAATAACAAGATTTTTTATTTTGCACTGCCAGAATTTTGCCGTTATACTCGGTTTGTCCAGTGTGAACCCTGCCCCCTGATTCAGCTATCCACGATTTTTAACCAGCCAAATCTTTGGGCATACCGTTATACGCCGGCCGAGCCGATATTAGCGGCTTCTTGACTACTCCCGTTTGCGCCCCTGCCTCAGCCTTAATAGACGGTCTGACAACCGACTCAATTTGACAAACTGGGCCTGACAGCAACGGATCGTGTTAACCACTACAATCTACGTCTTATAAAAAAACCGCTAAAGTACTGCTCCCGGCAGGATTGGGATTGGCAACGCGTACAACGTCGTACTGAATCGCATCACCCTTTCGGCACTCACACTCCTCAACCCAACCATTTAACAACAAAGTCTCTGTGTATGAATCTAACCGACTTAAAAGCCAAGCCTATTGAAGAGCTGATTTCCATTGCCCGCGAAGTGGGCCTGGAAAGCATGGCCCGCTCACGTAAACAGGATATTATTTTTAATATTCTCAAACGACACGCCAAAAGCGGCGAAGATATTTACGGCGATGGTGTGCTGGAGATCCTCCAGGATGGCTTTGGCTTTCTCCGCTCCGCAGATAGCTCGTACCTGGCCGGACCCGATGACATCTACGTATCGCCCAGCCAGATCAGACGCTTCAACTTGCGCACCGGTGATACCATTTCTGGAAAGATTCGCCCACCGAAAGAAGGCGAGCGTTACTTCGCGCTACTGAAAGTCAACGAAATCAATTTCGACAAGCCCGAAAGCTCCCGCAACCAAATTCTCTTTGAAAACCTTACACCCCTATTCCCTGATGAGCGCTTGATTCTGGAAGCCGGTAACGGCTCCACCGAGGACCTGACCGGCCGCGTTATCGACCTGATCGCGCCCGTGGGCAAGGGCCAGCGGGGCCTGATCGTGGCGCCGCCCAAAGCGGGTAAAACCTTAATGATGCAGGCCATGGCGCAGGCCATCACCCGCAACAACCCCGAGTGTCACCTGATCGTGCTCTTGATCGACGAGCGCCCGGAAGAAGTCACCGAGATGCAGCGCTCTGTGCGCGGTGAGGTGGTGGCATCGACGTTTGACGAGCCGCCCGCGCGTCACGTGCAAGTGGCCGACATGGTGATCGAGCGCGCCAAACGTTTGGTTGAGCACAAAAAAGACGTCATTATTCTTTTGGACTCCATCACGCGGCTGGCGCGTGCGTACAACACCGTGATTCCGTCCTCGGGTAAAGTCCTGACCGGTGGTGTGGACGCCCACGCTCTAGAGCGCCCCAAGCGCTTCTTTGGTGCGGCGCGTAATATTGAAGAAGGCGGCAGCTTGAGCATTATTGCCACCGCACTGGTGGATACTGGCTCAAAGATGGATGAAGTCATTTACGAAGAATTTAAAGGCACCGGCAACCTGGAGTTGCATTTGGACCGAAAAATCTCGGAAAAACGCATCTACCCTGCCATCAACGTGCGCCGCTCCGGCACGCGCCGCGAAGACCTGTTGATGAAAGAAGACGAGCTGCAGCGCGCCTGGATTCTTCGTCGCCTGCTGCACGATATGGAAGATATAGCAGCGATCGAGTTCCTGATCGATAAGCTCAAGGACTTCAAAACCAACGACGAATTCTTCCAGTCCATGAAACGCAAGTAATTACGGGCGGGTGCGCCCGCCTGGCCGGAGCTTTGCCATCATGAAATACCGGGATCTGCGTGATTTCATCGCGCTGCTCGAGCAGCGCGGTGAACTTAAGCGCATCCAGACAGAAGTCAGCCCGTACCTGGAAATCACCGAGATCTGCGACCGCACCTTGCGCGCCGGTGGCCCAGCCCTACTGTTTGAAAACCCCAAAGGTTACGACTACCCCCTCCTAGGCAACCTGTTCGGCACCCCCGAGCGAGTCGCCCTGGGCATGGGGGAAGAGTCCGTCACGGCCCTGCGGGAAGTGGGCAAACTGTTGGCATTTCTGAAAGAGCCTGACCCACCCAAAGGCCTGAAAGACGCTTGGAATAAACTGCCCATTTTCAAACAGGTGTTGAATATGGGGCCGAAGGTGATCAGCAAAGCCCCCTGTCAGGAGCATGTTCTGGAAGGCGACGCGGTGGACCTCGACCGCCTGCCCATTCAAACCTGCTGGCCGGGAGATGCGGGACCTTTGGTGACCTGGCCCCTGGTGATAACCCGTGGCCCCGAAAAAGAACGGCAAAACCTGGGCATCTACCGGATGCAGAAAATTGGCAAAAACCGGCTCATTATGCGCTGGCTCGCTCACCGGGGCGGCGCGCTGGATTTTCGGGACTGGCAGGCCCGGCATCCCGGTGAGAATTTCCCGGTGGCCGTGGCGCTGGGTGCGGATCCCGCCACCATTTTAGGCGCGGTAACGCCCGTGCCCGACACGCTCTCTGAGTACGCTTTTGCCGGCCTCTTGCGGGGCGGAAAAACCGAGGTGACCCAGTGCCTCGGCAGTGACTTGCAAGTGCCTGCCTCCGCGGAGTTCGTGCTCGAAGGCCACATAGCGCCCGACGATATGGCACCTGAAGGCCCGTTCGGCGATCACACCGGGTATTACAACGAGGTGGAGCAGTTTCCGGTCTTTACCGTTACCCGCATCACCCACCGAACCGATCCTATTTATCACAGCACCTACACAGGTCGGCCACCCGATGAGCCAGCGGTGTTAGGCGTAGCGCTGAACGAGGTATTTATCCCCATACTGCAAAAGCAGTTTCCGGAGATTGTGGACTTCTACCTGCCGCCTGAAGGTTGCTCCTATCGCATGGCGGTAGTGACCATGAACAAACAATACCCCGGCCACGCCAAGCGGGTCATGATGGGGGTCTGGTCGTTCCTGCGTCAGTTTATGTACACCAAATTTGTCGTGGTCACAGACGCCGATGTCAACGCTCGGGACTGGCGTGACGTAATCTGGGCCATGACCACCCGTATGGACCCTGGCCGCGATACGGTGATCATCGACAACACCCCCATCGACTATCTGGACTTTGCCTCCCCAATATCCGGCTTAGGGTCAAAAATGGGTTTTGACGCGACCAACAAATGGCCCGGTGAAACCAATCGCGAATGGGGCACCACGATTAGCCAGGATCCGGCGGTAAAACAACGCATTGACGACCTGTGGGACGAACTCGGCCTCTAGGCGACGCCAGGCCGAGGTACAAAAATTTACCTTTTTTTACCCTACGGCACCCGCAGCGGCGCCCAAGTGGCTTGGGACCCGCTTTATCTTCCCCGTTGCCCGAGGCACAATGACGACCACTAAAAATACGATTCGGAGACTTGGTCTATGAAAAGATTTTCCTTGCTAACTCTTTGCCTGGCCGCGCTGTTTAGCTTCAGCGTGCAGGTGCAGGCGGACCCCGGCCAATTCAACGTACTGCTGTACACGAAGATGGAAGGCTTCCACCACAAAGCGGTCAACGAAGGCGTGCAAGCAATGCGCCTGATGGCTAAAAAGCATCACTTCAACATCGACTGGCACGAAGACGCCAACATGTTCTCCGACGAGCGCCTGGCCCGCTACGATGCTATCGTATTTTTGATGACGACCGGCAGCATTCTGAACGAGGATCAGCAAGCCGCTATGCAGCGGTTCATCCAGTCCGGCAAAGGTTTTGTGGGCATCCACAGCGCATCCGACACTATGTATGAGTGGGAGTGGTATACCAAGCTGGTGGGCCGTATGTTCCGTATCCACCCGGTGATTCAAACCGCTGAGCTACAAGTGATCGACCGCTCCTTTCCTGGCGTAGAGCGCATGCCCGAGCGCTTCTTGTGGACCGACGAGTACTACGATTTCGGACCCGAGCTAACCGATAACCTGAACTACATCCTGACCATCGACGAGAGCACCTACAAGCCCGCCGCCAATTGGGGCCACGTTTCGTCAGAAGGTATGGGCGAGTTCCACCCGCTCGCTTGGTACCAGTACTTCGATGGCGGCCGCTCCTTCTATACCGCCTTGGGCCATGTGCCCGAAACCTTCAGCGACGACTTGTTCCTTGAGCACATCTATGGGGGTCTATACTGGGCCGCCACAGGTCGCGGCATTCGCGAGTAAACCCCTCGCACGGGCTGGGCAGCGCAACCTCGCGTCGCCCAGCTAACCCTCGCGCCTTCAGCGCTTCGCGCGTACTTTTCACGCGTTCTTCCCAGCCAGCGACTCAAGATTCATACCCTCCGGCCGCTATCTGTATCTATACAGGAAGCGTCGTCACGACTGTCTTGACGATATCTGAACGCAAAGTGTTCGGAACAGACCCGGGAGACGGTCTATAATTAGTTTAAATAGGCGCCACACACAGCGCAGGTCGCACGGTGAGTAACGCCGGCGCCTGGCATGACCGGCCTTGTTACGTTATCAGCCCGAGGCATGGCCATCACCTCCCGGGCCCAGAGCAGAATGAAGAGGGCAAAGTGAATAATTTATCGTTGAAGTGGAAAATACTATTGAGCGTGACGCTCACCTGCATTCTGGCGGTGATCGTCACCACGGCAGTTACCGCGCGCTCGGGGCTGGCCACCACGGAGGAAACCATTCTGGAGGATACCCGGACCCTGGCCAAAGTCTTGGGTGAGGCCAGCATCGGTGCCATCACCTTTAATGACTCAGGCACGGTGGAGTCGTCACTCAGAGCCATGGGCATTATTGACCGAGTTCGCAATGCCGTCATTTACGTGGATAACCGCCCCTTCGCCTGGTTCACAGCCGGCAGCGAGGACAATGCGCTCACGGCCGATATGCCCCGCCAACCGCCAGCGCGCGGCATCACCGAAGTGGGTGATCTTGTATTGCTGACCGAGGCCATTGAAGCCGACGGCGAGGAAATTGCCGTGATCTCCTTGCGCGTGGATATGTCCGAGCTGGATAGAATCGTGCGCGAAGCGGTGGTTGATGCCGTGTGGCTGGTGGTTATCATCAGCATCATCGCCGCAACACTGGCTTATTTCCTACAGGCCAGCCTAATCCGGCCCATCAACACCGTGGTCAATGCCCTGCGAAACATTTCCGAGGGAGAGGGGGATCTGACCCGCCGCCTGCCGGTGTCCGGAAGTGACGAAATTTCCGAGCTGGCAATCTGCTTCAACACGTTTGTGGAGCGCCTGCATAGCATCATTTCCAGCGTCTCGGAAACCGCCCAGGAAGTCAGTGAGAATGCCAACATGGTGTCTCAACTGTCCTCGGAAAACGAGCGCGCCATCAAGACGCAGCAGTCTGAAATCGAACAGGTAGTCGTCGCGGTCAAACAAATGGCCGCGGTGGTACAAGAGGTGACTGTCAGCGTGACCGAAACCGCCGAGCGCGCTTCTCAGGCTGATCAGTCTGCCAGTGCGGGAAAAACCATTGTTGCCAACACCACTCACCAGATCGAAAGCCTTGCCCGTGATATCGGCACGGCCTCCGAGGTAATCGACCGGCTGCGCAACGAAACCGTGAGCATAGGCTCGGTGTTGGATGTTATCCGGGGCGTGGCTGAGCAGACCAACCTGCTCGCTCTTAACGCCGCTATTGAAGCCGCCCGGGCGGGCGAACAAGGCCGTGGTTTTGCGGTAGTAGCGGATGAAGTGCGCACCCTCGCCTCGCGCACCCAAAGCTCGACCACGGAAATTCAGGAAATGATCGAGCGTTTGCAGATCGGGTCCAAAGAAGCGGTGGAAATGATGGCCGCCGGTACTGCCCAAGCCAATACGTCTGTGGAGCAAGCTGGCGAGGCCTCGAACTCTCTGGAAGATATAACCGAGGTCGTCAGCGTTATTCGTGACCGGACCAACCAGGTTGCGGCTGCCGCCGAAGAGCAAAGTGCCGCCACAACGCAGATTGAGAACAACATTGGCAGTATCTCTACTGCCGCGGAAAACTCCGCGCAAAGCTCCAGCCGTATCAATGCCAATATCGCCAGCTTGGCGGATATGGCGGCGAGTCTTAGCGATTTGGTCGGCCGCTTTAAGCTATAGCCGAACAGAAACGGGAGCGCACCCGCTCCCATCCATTTTTGGCGTCACGGAATGATGTAATCCACCCTCAACAACAGCGAGATTGGGTTTCATGAAAAAACTAGTTTTAACGTGTATTTTTTATTGTGGTACAGCACTGACCAGCTTCGCCCTGGCGTGTGAGCCGGCGGGGGAAAAGCCAGAGTTTCCTGACCCGAATACCGCCGAAACGCCCCAGATGGTGATGGCCAACAACGCGGTGCGTGAGTATGTGGCCGCCCAGACGGAATACCTTAACTGCGCCCGCCTAAACGCCGCGCAACATCGCCGGGAAGTACGCGAACTAGAAGAGTTTGCGGAAGAGTTTAACGAAATCATTCGCGCCTTCAGAGCGCGCAACAGCTAAATCCATTGCGAATGGCCGCGCTGTATGCGCGGCCACGGAAATAAGGTAAAAAGAGGGAAAAAGCTGAGAGGAACACAGCCGCCCGGCGGGCTCCCTGCTACGCGGCTGTGTTTTGCGTGAATCGTTTATAGTCTGCTATCGCCGAAATCCGATACCGGCTTTATGGTTCGCTCCGCTTGAGTACTGGACGGGATCTCCCGAATTTGACCACCGCGGGCCAGAAACTCGGCCACTTGCCGAGACAGCTCATCGCGCACGATCTGGCGTGCGGCGATATTGCTGGCCTCGATGCTATCCGCGTTGCTCGTACCGGTTAAATCCGTAGCCATCTCATCATCCAAGTCATCGTCCTGATCCTCGGTGTAATCCACAACATCGTCGACATCGTCGTTTTCTACTGAGAGTTGATTGACCATAAATATTACCTAACTAAATACCCAATACGGCTGAAACCCCGGGGCCACGGCCGCGATTCAGCCCGGTCGGCTGACCCCGGAACTCGCCGTACTTATAGCGCAAGTCGGATCATCCGTCATGAACATTTAGAGGGTTTCTTAGGCCATTTTGGCCTTAATAATGGAAACAGGTAAAATTTTGGTTATTATCACGCATCCAATCGCCAAGGTGTGCTATGAACCCCAAACCTCTTTTAAAACATTTCCCTGAACTGGCGCACCTGCCCCGTGACCAACAGGAAGCTTTGCTGCGCGAAGCTCACGAAGACGCGACTGGCCAGCGATTGGAAACCTGGCGCAGCAATCTGTTTGGCGTGGTGTTGGTATCCGCGCTGTGTTTGGGGCTGATCTTCTGGGTAGGGCCGGCGCTGGATCTGTCCCGGCGCAATACCGCCCTGATCATTATGCTAGTGGTCTTGCCGGCTTTTATTATTATTCAGCAACGCCGTTACATTTCGCGTTTACGGACCTTCGTCGCCCAACGATTAGAAGGCAAGGGTACAGAACAAGCGGATAGCACCAAGGATAAGTGAGCGCCCAGATAGCCGGGATTGAAATGGATCAGAGAGAGTGTTCGCGCCCCAGTAAGGGGTGGGGTGGCAGCGACGCCGGCCTCCTGTCGGGTGACCGTGTCGCGGCGGGGATGAGTCTGACTATAAAAATTAAATAGCGTCCGGGCCGGTTTCGCCGGTACGGATACGGATGATCTCCTCCATCGGCGTGATGAAGATCTTACCGTCACCAATCTTACCGGTGCGCGCTGCTTTAGTGATGGCCTCTACAGCCTGCTCCACCAGACTATCGTCCAGTGCCAGCTCGATTTTCACCTTGGGTAGAAAATCCACGACATATTCGGCACCGCGGTACAATTCTGTGTGGCCCTTCTGGCGGCCGAAGCCCTTGACCTCGGTAACCGTCATCCCCTGCACGCCAACTTCGGACAACGCGGTACGAACATCATCAAGTTTAAATGGCTTTACCACAGCAGTAATCAATTTCATTCGTGAGTTCCTTTTGGTACGTCTTAAGAGTCAACCGGTGCCTCCGGATGGTGACTATAAAGATACACACAACGCTGCGAAAATTCATCCACTGAGGTATTCGAGCGAGATGCACTCATCACAATTTGGCGCCTGAGCGCCTGCGCGCTGGTAAATTTCGGATGCCCTTGGCCGCATACCCCGCAAACGTCCAAGCCAGGCGGCACAGCGGCGCCCGCCCCGCAGAAGGCAGATCATTTTCTTTAGTTTTCTGAGGGTTAGGCTACCGTTTGTCACACAAAAACCAGTCTCAGACAGCCCTTTACCAGGGCCATGCGCCCAAAGATCGTTCACACCGGCCCAACGAGGCGTCCTGACGCCTTTGTCGTCACCGGCGGTGCTGGTATGCTGTGCCTTCAGCATGGGACTGCAAACGATGGAAAACCACAGCGTTACAATCATGGCGTACATCAGCGCCGCCGTAGTGGCCGCGCTGCTCACCCTGACGTTTGTTTATCAGTTCTTTCGCGCACAAAAAACCGCCGCCTTTGCACCCGCCGCCGCCATTCATGCGCTCCACCTCGGCGCCTCGGCCGCGCTCATCGCTGGCGGGATAGCCGCCGTCGAATGGGCGCTCGTTATCGAGTATTTGCATTACAACGTCTGGGTGCTTTCTATCTATCTCACCTTAAAATGCGCCACCGAACGGCGCCGGTTACCCAACAGCTTGCGCCTGCTGTTCGTGCTGGGCTGGCCGCTGACGCTCGCGGCCCTGGCAGCGGCGCTGGCTGCAGTGCCCGTTGGCGGCTGGGGACCTTGGGGCGGGCTGGCTCTGGCGGTGATCGCGGTGGTCAGTGTCGAGCAGCTGTTCCGTCACGCCGCCGCCAATGATCGTCAAATAAAACTGCTGTGTTTGAGCCTTGCCGGTCTGTTCTTATTCGATATTTATTTTTTCACTCACACGCTGATTTTTCAGTCGGTGGACTCTCTGCTGGCTCAGTCCCGAGCAACGGTCTCGCTGGCGGCCTGCCTCTTTATGGCCATGGGTGGGCTGCTGTTGGCGCAGCGTGTGGATAGCCCCGCCAACCTCGCCTTATCGCGCCCTATCGCGTTTTACACCACCTCATTGGTCGTGGTGGGCATGCTGATTACCGTTTTGGCGCTGGGCGGTTACTACGTGCGTCTGTACGGAGGCAACTGGGGTACGGTAATTTACAGCCTGATTCTGGCTGGTGCCGTGCTGCTGATTACCAGCGCGTTTGTATCTACCACCATCCGTTCACGTCTGTCGGTGCTCATTAACAAACACCTTTTTCGTCATAAATACGATTACCGCAACGAATGGCTGAG
>DAHVRW010000074.1 GCA_027322215.1 Marinimicrobium sp. | reverse complement strand
CCCAGGGTGTTTTCCGAATACCCAGGCCGCTCCCTCCGCCGGGGCAGAGAACCCGGCCAGCACGTTTAGCACGCTGGTTTTACCGCTGCCAGAAGGTCCGGTTAGCGCCAGTGATTGCCCGGTTGGTACGTCAAAACTCAAACCCCTAAAAATAATCCCCCGCCCTGGATAGCTGACCGCCAAGTCTTTCACCACCACCGCATGGTTTTTATTCGCTGACGTGGGTATGGCGCTGTCCGATTCATCGGTATCCGTATTGTTCGCGTCTATGATTGCCGCGCTGTTGCCGGAAGCGTTTCTATTGTCAGAGTTCTCCGGTTTTGTACCCTCCAGTCTGGATCGCAAATGATCGGCCGCGCCCAATGCGGCCGCGCGATCGTGGTAGTGTTGGGATAGATCGCGCAGCGGCTGAAAAAACTCCGGCGCTAGCAGCAAAACAAATAGCCCACTGAACAGGGTCAGCTCGCCCGCTGGACCAAACTCAATGTAGCCCAGCAAACCAAAACCTACGTAGATTGCCACGACGGCGATGGCCACTGACGAGAAAAACTCCAACACCGCCGAGGATAAAAAGGCCACCCGTAACGTGCGCAGGTTGATGCGGCGATACTGATCTGACGCTTCCGCCACCGACCGCACACTCGCTTGGGACTGTCCGAATAGTTGCAAAGTGGTCAGCCCCCGCACGCGATCTAAAAAATGCCCCGCAAGCCGAGACGCCGAGGCAAAGTGTTGTTGGTTGAGCCGCTCCGCGCCCATGCCCACCAGAATCATAAAGCACGGAATCAGCGGCGCGGAGGCGAATAGGAAAATGGCGGCGAGCCAGTCGAGGGAAAACACCACAATGAGGACAGAAAGTGGAATCAACAAGGACAGCCACAATTGGGGCTGGAAGCGGGCAAAGTAGCCTTCAAGCGCATCGACGTGCTCGACCCATTCACTGGCCAGTACCGCGCTGGACTCACCGGAAAGTGTAACGGGACCTTGTGATGCCCAGCGGGCTAACAGCGTTTTGCGCACCTGCTCGCGAACGGTTTTTGCGGCGGCGGCACCGCAAATGCCTTGCAGTGCCTGAAACAAAGCTCGAAGTGCGATAGCCAACAATAGGCCGGTAAATAGCCCTCGTAATTCATTCAGCTGAACAACATCTTGTACCAACACCAAATGAACGACACGCGCCATTAGCCCGAGCTGCACAATGGTGGCTAGCCCTGCCATCAGCCCGGCGCCGACGCTGCCCCACAGCCAAACGTTTACCGTGGCGCCCCAGGCGTTCAACCACTGCCGGTTTCGACGGGTGTTGTCATAAGCAAGGTTGTGGTTCTTCTGATCACTCAATCAATGATAACCCTCGCCCAAGCGTACCTTGCCGCGAAACACCCAATAGGTCCATGCAGTGTAAATAAGCACCACGGGTATCACTAAAATCATGCCGATGAGCAAAAACAGCTGCGACTCGGGCGCTGAGGCGGCGTCCCAAAGCGTATACTCCGGCGGAACCATATAGGGCCAGCGGCTCACCAGCAGCCCAAAAAACGTAAATATAAACATTCCCATTGTGGCGATAAACGGCAGCGCGTCATGACGGCGTTTAACGGATATTACGATTTGTGCAGCGCATAACATCGCAAAGGCCGGCAACAGCCAAATCAAACGAATGTGATCGAACCAGCGCTCGCGCACTGTCTCATCCACGAACGGCGTCCACAGGCTGATGATGACAAATACGGCGAGCACGCACAGCAACAGCGGAATGACCTTGCGATAGGCCCACTCCTGAACCTCACCCTCGGTTTTCATCACCAGCCAGGTCGCGCCTAACAACGCATACCCAGCCACAAGCCCCAGCCCGGTAAGTACCGTAAATGGCGTTAGCCAGTCGAATGCGCCGCCCACGAAAACCCGATCCTGAGTGTCAAAGCCCTGGATGTACGTGCCGACAACCGCACCCTGGGCGAAGGCCGCTAAGAAAGATCCAGCCGTAAAAGCAATGTTCCAAAGGAACCGAGACTGGTTTGCTTTAAAGCGGAATTCGAAAGCCACGCCGCGAAAGATCAAGCCAATCAACATGAGAAAAACACCGACGTACAGCGCCGGGAGAAAAATGCTGTATACCAGTGGGAATGCGGCCAATAATCCCGTGCCGGTGAGAATCAGCCAGGTTTCATTGCCGTCCCAAATCGGCGCGACGGAATTCATCATCAGATCGCGCACTTCTTCATCCGGCGCGAAGGGAAACAGGATTCCCACACCCAAGTCGAAACCGTCCATGAGTACGTACATCATGATGCTGAAGGCAATAATGACCGCCCAGACTATTGAAAGATCAAGCGCTTCCACAATCAATGCCTCCTTTGCTAGTCCGATAAGGGAACATGGCTACCAGATAGTGGCCGCTTGGGTCGCTCGACTTCATGACGCTCTTCGGCGGTGTGTTCATCTTCCATGCCGGCGTCCATGACTCTTAGTAAATAGTAAATGCCCGCCCAGAAAACCAGCGCGTACGCCGTGATGTACCCAATTAAGCTGAATAGAGCCATACCGCCGGTGAGTGCAGGCGTGACGCCTTGATGGTGGTTCATGATGCCGTGTACCAGCCAAGGGGCGCGCCCCACTTCGGTGACGATCCAGCCTGACAATAGGGCGACAAAGGGCGTCCAGCCTACCCATGTGAGCGCTTTCAAAAACAGCGGCGATTGCCAGTAACGACCGTTTTTGCGCAGCACAAGCCCGGCTATGGCGAATCCGATCAGAATAAGCCCGATGCCCACCATCACGCGAAACGCCCAAAACACAATAAAAACCGGTGGCTGTTCCTCAGGTACCGCTTCGGTGATTCCGGGTACCTCTCCGTCCCACTCGTGCGTGAGAATCAAACTGGCCAGTTTCGGAATACCCACTTCCAGGTGATTGGTTTGATTTTGTTGATCCGGCCAAGCGAACAGAAACAGCGGCACACCGGAGCCCGTGTGCCAGTGGCCTTCCATTGCCGCGATCTTGACCGGCTGATGCTCAAAGGTATTGAGGCCGTGGAAGTCGCCCACAACAAGTTGGCCGGGCGCCAGCACGAGTATCATCCACAGGGACATGGACAGCGCTTTGCGATTGGCGTCCACCTCGCGGCTGCGCAACAAAAACCAAGCGCTGCCGGCGGCCACCACAAAGGCACCAATCAGAAATGACGCGACCAGCATATGCGATAACCGCCATGGAAATGAGGGATTAAAAATCGCCTCGATCCACGAGGTCACATGAAAGATGCCGTCGCGGATTTCGAAACCCGATGGCGTGTGCATCCAACTGTTCGCGGCCAAAATCCAGAACGACGAAAGAAATGTGCCAAGGGCCACCATCCAGGCTGAGAAAAGAAACACGGTGGGTGGAACTTTATGACGACCGAATAGCAGCACGCCCAAAAAAGCGGCTTCGAGGAAAAACGCCGTAATGACTTCGTAGCTGAGCAGGGGACCTAGCAAGTTGGCGGTGGCTTGGGAGAAGTTGCTCCAGTTGGTTCCGAACTGAAACGACATGACGATGCCCGAAACCACGCCCATCGCAAAGACCACGGCAAATACCTTGGTCCAAAATTTGGATATTTTTTCGTACAGAGGGTTGTCGGTTTTAAAAAGCAGCGTCTCGTTAAACGCGATAAAACTTGCCAGGCCAATGGTAAAGCCTGGGAATATGGCGTGAAACGAAATCACAAACGCAAATTGTATGCGGGAAAGCAGGACGGGATCTAACTCCATCTGAGACTCCTCCCAAGATAGGCATGGACCCAGACGCTAAGAGAGCGCTAAAGGCCCCTCCTTAAAGCTCTTGCTGAATAGCTTCAACGCAATTGGGCTGCCGGGGTGCCGTGATAACCGAAGGCCAGCATAACAAAAACCTAGCTCCGTGTAAGGCACCGTATGTTTATGTTTTGGTTGTCATTGACGCCAACGGACGAATTGGCGCAATTAGTGCTGGGTGAGGTTATGAGATTGGCGGTAGCTCAATGCTATCTCGTCAAGCGGGGGCGGGAAGAGGCAGGCAAAAAAAAGGGCTGACAAAAACGTGTCAGCCCTTTTTCGATGGTAACTACTACGGCGGTTAACCCTTCATTTCTTCCAGCTCCAGACCTTTGGTCTCGTGCACGAAATAGAGCACGAACACGACGGATAGAGCAGCGAAGAAGGTGTAGATACCGTAAGCGGCAGACAGCCCAAGACCTACCAGGAGTACCGGGAAGGTGGCAGTGACCAGGAAGTTGGCGACCCACTGCGCCAAACCGGCGACGGCCAGGCCGGAGCCGCGGATCTGGTTGGGGAACATCTCGCCCAACATAATCCACATGACCGGTCCCCAGGAAAGATTAAACAGGAAGACATAGGCGTTGGCGGCGATCAAGGCCAGTAACCCAGCGCTATCGGACATCATCAGATTGCCCGCTTCATCCACGGGCTCGCCGGCAAACGCGTAGGCGACCAGGCCGAGGGTGATGGCCATACCGATGGAGCCGAACCACAACAGTGGTTTGCGACCAATCTTGTCTACGAAGAAGAAGGTGATGAAGCAGGCGGCGATACTGATACTGCCCGAGATTACGTTGATGGCCAGTGCATCGCTCTCGGTAAAGCCCGCTGCCTGCCAGAGCACAGCGCCGTAGTAGAACACCACATTGATACCCACCAGCTGCTGCAGCACGGCCAGCCCAATACCGACCCAGACAATAAAGCGCAAGCCGCCCTTTTGCTTGTCGATCAGATCGGAGAAGCGTGGACCGTGAAGCTCACCGGCCACCGAATCTTTGATTTCCTGAACTTTAATGGCCGCGATAGCACGACCATACAGACGCGCCAGGACACCTTCTGCCCGCACCGTTTCACCGCGTACCACCAGATAGCGGGGGCTTTCCGGGATGCCTAGCAACGCCACCAGAAAAATCGTGGCGGGCACAAGCTCTATCCAGAACATCCAGCGCCAGGTTTCATAGCCAAACCAGAATTCGGCGAGCGAACCACCCGCAACGTTGGCCAGCAGGTAGTTACTGAGAAACGCCGCCGTAAGGCCAGTAATAATGGCAATCTGCTGCACGGAGGTGAGCATGCCCCGATAGTGAGCTGGCGCCACTTCACTGATGTAGGCCGGAGCCATTACGCTGGCCGCACCCACCGCTAAACCACCAAGGATGCGATAGAAGACAAACTCCGTGGTGGAGTTGGCGATACCAGAGCCCCAGGCAGAAACGATAAAGAAGACCGCTGCCGTAATCAACAATGTGCGGCGGCCGTAAGTGTCCGCCAGGCGACCGGCAAAGAAAGCGCCCACGGCACAACCGAGCAGCATCGACGAAACGCTGAAGCCGGTGCCGAAGGAGTCGGACTGAAATGCGGTTTGCAGGCCGTCGACGGTGCCGTTGATAACACCGCTGTCAAAGCCGAAGAGAAAGCCACCGATGGTGGCCACAAAACTGATCAGAATAACAAAGGCTGTGCTGCCCTTTTCAGGATGCGAAGCTGTATTCATAACGCGACCTTATTCATTATTGTAACGCTGGCGTATTTGGGTTTTGCTCAGCGGATAAAACGACGGGGTGAAAGCACAGCTTTCACCCCGTCCGTGGTGCGGTTAAATTAACCGGAATGGCGCCAATACGCAATTGCGCAGCGGCTGATTCGGGTTATACCGCGCCGGTTTAGCGGATGTAGCGGTTGATGATGTTTTCATACAGCTCTTGCTGTCCGCTAATCTGCTTAGGCTCGCCGCCAGCGTTACCGATTTCGGCAAGCTGTTCCAGAGTCATTTTGCCTTGGGCAAACTCGGCGCCTTTACCGCTATCGAAGGTGGCATAACGCTCTGCGCGCATCTTCTCCAGCGGAGACTTCTGAATCAGATCATCGGCAATTAGCAGCGCCCGAGCGAACACATCCATACCTCCAATGTGGCCGTGGAAGGTGTCGTTCAGATCGGTGGAGTTACGACGACGCTTAGCGTCGAAGTTGACACCACCGCCCTGGAAACCGCCGGAGCGCAGCAGAACCAGCATCATCTCAACGGTTTCGTTGATGTTGTACGGGAACTGGTCGGTATCCCAGGCGTTTTGGTAGTCGCCGCGGTTAGCGTCGATGGAGCCCAGCATGCCGGCGTTAGCGGCCACTTGCATCTCATGGTCCATGGTGTGCAGGGCCAGAGTGGCGTGGTTGGTTTCGATGTTCAGTTTGAAGTCTTTGTCCAGACCATGATGACGCAAGAAGCCGATAACGGTTTCGCTGTCGAAGTCATACTGGTGCTTGGAGGGCTCCATGGGCTTGGGTTCGATCAGGAAGTTACCCTTGAAACCGTTGGCGCGGCCATAGTCGCGAGCCATGGTCAGGAAGCGGGCGAGGTTTTCCTGCTCGCGCTTCACGTCGGTGTTCAGCAGGCTCATGTAGCCTTCACGGCCGCCCCAGAACACGTAGTTCTCACCGCCCAGGGCGATGGTGGCGTCAATGGCGTCTTTCAACTGGGCGCCGGCAAACGCAACGACGTTGAAATCCGGGTTGGTGGACGCACCGTTCATAAAGCGCGGGTTACTGAACAGGTTCGCCGTGCCCCACAGCAGCTTAACGCCAGAGGCCTGTTGCTTCTCTTTAGCCCACTCAACCCAATTGGCCAGACGCTTTTGAGTCTCGGCCCGGGAATCGCCTTCTTCAATCACATCCACGTCGTGGAAGCAGTAGTAGGGGGTGCCCAGCTTGGTGAAGAACTCAAAAGCCGCGTCCAGCTTCATACGGCTGCGGGTTTCGTGGTCTTTGCCTTCGCTCCAGGGGAAGTGGAAAGGGCCGGGGCCGAAGGGGTCGTGGCCAGCACCGCAGAAGGTGTGCCAGTAGGAGACGGCAAACTTGAAGTGCTCCTTCATGGTTTTTCCGGCTACGACTTTATTTTCGTCGTACCACTTAAAGGACAGTGGGTTGTCGGACTCGGGGCCTTCATAGGCAATTTTGCCTACGCCGGGAAAATACTCTTTATCACCTAGGGTAACGCTCATAGGAAGATCCTTGCTGTTGTCATGGATAGTTTAAAAATAACGGAGTCACGGCCGGAGCAATGACTCCACGGGAGTTGAAGACTTACTGGCTCGCCAGCACATGTTGCAGCTGCTCGCGCCAGTGGCCATACAGGGCCTGATACTGGCTCTGCAGGGCTGCCTGCGGTTCAACGACCTGAATGCGAGTCAGGTTGCGGAACACATCGGCCCGACTGGCGTAGTAATCGCTACCCCAGGCGGCGGCCCGGGCGACGCCCTCGGCACTGTCGGTTTTGTACAGTTCCAGGGGCGCCTGGGTCATGTTTACGAAGGCTTCGGTGAACAGCGGGCTCAGGAACATATTGCTGTGGCCGGCACGTACCAGGCTGGTGCCGGCGCCCAGTCCTTTAATCAGCTCAAAGCCCATGTTCATGGCGCAGGCCACCCCTTCCTGGGTGGCGCGGGCTAAGTGCGGCAGCCCATGGCGGTTCAGGTCGAGGCCGGCTATTTGTCCGAGTAGCTGGCGGTTTTGCAGCAGCCGCTCGGCACCGTTACCGAAGGGGTGGATGGTCAGCCCGTCGCTGCCGATTTTGGCTTGATCGGCGAATTCGTTCAGCTTCGGGTAGGACACCTCGGAACCGGCGCTTAACATACCCCGCAACCAACTGTTCATACGTCCCGCGCCGTTAACACAGGCGAGCAGACCGTTGTGCGCCGGTGCATCCTTGTTGACGTGCAAAAAGGTGTTGATGCGCTGGTCGGCATCGGCAATGTTCTTTTCGGTCACGGCGTATACAACGCCGGATGTGCCCGCCGTGGTAGCCACTTCACCGGGCTCGAGCACGTTCAGGCTGAAGGCATTGGATACCTGGTCTCCGGCCCGGAACGCCAGTTTCGCGCCAGGGTTGATGCCCAGCTCAGCGGCGGCCTCGGCCGACACTTCGCCAGCCACGCCCAGGTTGGGTACTTGGCGGGCCACCAGAGCGGGATCGATCTGCCAGTGCTCCAGTAACTTGTCGGCTACTTGATTGGACGCGAAGTCCCACATGACACCTTCGGACAGGCCAGAGGCGGTGGTGGTGCACTCACCTGTCAGTTTCAGGGCGATGTAATCGCCGGGCAGAAGAATCTTGTCAATGCGGGCATAGATGTCCGGCTGATTTTCCTGCACCCAGCGCAACTTGGCGGCGGTGAAGTTGCCCGGAGAGTTCAGCAGGTGCTCCATACACCACGGCTCGCCCAGAGCCTCCGCCGCGGCATCGCCGATTTCCACAGCCCGGCTGTCGCACCAAATAATGGACGGGCGAAGTACTTTGCCGTCGGCGTCTACGGCCACCAAGCCATGCATTTGGTAAGAGATGCCGATGGCGCCAATTTTGTCTTTGACCTCGGGCTTTTCCTGCCACATCTGGGCGCAGCCTTTTTTAACCGCGTCCCACCACATGTCCGGGTCCTGTTCCGCCCATCCCGCTTGAGGAGCATCAATGACCATTTCCTGAGGCGGATAGGTGGCGTTGGCGACCGCTTTGCCATTGTCGCCATCGATGACCGCTACTTTGACTGAAGAGCTGCCGATGTCTAATCCAAGAAAGTACATAGTTATTCTCGTCTGTTTACTGTGTGTTAATACGTTTCAAAGGCGGCCGTTCGCCTCTGTTTTGTATTCGCCTGAATTTGGTCGTCTGATACCCACGCCGCTTTACGCAATCTGTTGCCTTGATCCGTCGACATCCTGTGTACTTCCGACATCCTGTGTACTTCCCGGTGCCGTTTGGCGTGGTGCTGTGGATTCACGGACGATCAGCCGGTGTTCCACAAATTCGGGTGCCTGGCCTATGTCTCGACCTTCGATGGCACTGAGCAACCGACGCATCGTGCGCTCGCCAATTTCTTCCGTGGGTTGTACCACGGTAGTCAAGGGCGGGTCCATAATCGCGGCGTAACGGGTATCATCAAAGCCCACCACTGACACATCCTGGGGGACACTTAGGTTGTTGCGCTTGAGCTCATAGATACAGGCCATGGCCATCTCATCGTTGGCACAGAAAATGGCCGTAGGCGGCTCAGCGAGGCTCAGCAGCTTGCGTGTGGCCCGCCGTGCGCCCTCTATGCTTTGATCGCCGTTCGTGACCCAGGCACGGTTTTGGCCGAGCGCGCTCGCCTGCATGGCATCCAGGTAACCTCGTTCTCGATCCCGGGTCAGAAGCGAGCTGCGCGAGCCCGCAATAAACCCGATGCGCTCATGACCCAGTTGTAACAAATACTGGGTGGCTTCAAAGGCCGCGCGGCGGTTGTCCACCCGTACGCTGGGGATGTGCGCCAACTCATCTGTCACGTTTTCACAGCCCAGCACAATCGGTATACGCCGATCAGAGGTGGCGTACGCGCTGGGGGTGGAGAAGGGCGAGGGACTCGCCAAAATAATAACCCCATCCGCTTCTTTGGAAATCACCATTTTGCAGTAATCGTCCAGTTCCGGAGGGCTGCTGGCGGTCTCGCGTATTAAAATGGAGTACCCCTCTTCCTGGGCGACGCCATTGATGCCGCGCATCACACCCTCCCAAAATGGCAGGCCTACCGACTGCAATACCACCATGATCAGGCCAGTCTTCCCGCGGCGAAAATTCCGCGCCAGGGCATTGGGTGCATAACCGGTTTGTGCAATGGCCGCCTGAACGGCGGCCAGGGTGGTGTCTCTTACCCGCTCCGGGCTGTTAAGACAGCGGGAGACGGTGGAGATAGACACACCGGCTATTTTTGCGACCTTTTTGATGGACACCGTATAGATAGGCGCTCGGGCCAGCCTCCGAATAAAAACGTTTTCATTGCCAAGGGTCAAAGCCACCCGTAGGGCAGTATGCCGCGACTGGCTTTTGCGATGCAAGCTTTTTTGCGCATCGGAGCAGGTACCTTTTTCGGTCCCGTTGCCGGCGAGGCCCCGCAGTCGGACGCGGTTTTCGGTCGAATATGCGTAACCTTTTGATATATAAGCGATTTAATTTTTGTCTTGCGGGGCGTTCTCCCCGTTTTACGACGCCTGTGGTACGCTATTAGCCCGGATGCATGGTGTTGATATCAAATATCGGTATAACCTGATTCGTCCGGTTGGCGTTTTATGAAAACGTTTTCATCCGGAGGCCCGGTTCGGGAGCCTTTTAAGTCCGCCGCCGCGTGTTCGGGGCTTATTAGAAAATGGCCGGGAGAGGCTTGCTAGGGCGTCAGGGCGCGCCGTCGAGGCGTCAGCAGGATTATTAAAAAGTCCTTGCAAGTGCTGCGTTAACCCTGAACAATTCGTTCCAACTCTCTCGCCTTCGGCGTGGGTACGCTGTGGGCGTTACACGTTACAGTCGTGTGTATGGCAATCGTGTTTATGACAGTTGTGTTTATGGTAGTACGGTGATCAATGAGCGACGTTTACTTGCTGCAAAACCAGGACAAACTCTTTCTCGGTAAGCAAAAAGATTGGTTGGATGGGCGTGATCGCAATAGCTTATTCAAAACGCCCCACAAAGATGAGGCTGTGAATCAGCGTGTGGAAATTAGCGCCAAGGACTATACTCAGCGCGTCGCTCTGCTGCTGTGCCCCGTCGACGAGCGCGGTCTGCCCGTTATTTCGGCGGAAGACTTACCTCCGCCCCAAGCGCGTCCAGCGAAAGAGGATGCGCAGTCGCAGGACCTGGTTGACCAGAGTTTGTCCAGCGTCGAAGAGTAATTGATCCCGGCCCACCGCCCACCTCCAAGCCCTAGGTACCCTTACGGTCCGTTTAACGACGGCTGTTCAGTTATTGAGGATTTGTCTTGTCCCACTCCAGTCGATACGCCCAGCATCTTGCCTATTTTGGCCAATCCCCACAAAGCCTCACCTTACGAGGAGTTCGGCGGGGCGTGGAAAAAGAAAGTCTGCGGGTAACGCCCGAAGGCCATTTGGCGCAAACGCCTCACCCGCAAGAACTGGGCTCGGCTCTAACCCATCCGTACATCACCACGGATTACAGTGAAGCGCTGCTGGAGTTTATTACCGAACCTTTTGATCGGATCGGTTCGATACTGCAACAGCTGGATCGTATTCATCGCTACACCGATGCCGCTATGAAAGATGAGCTGCTCTGGCCCGTGAGCATGCCGTGCGAGCTCGGGGCCGAGACGGAGATTCCGGTAGCGCTTTACGGCAGCTCGAACAGCGGTACCATGAAAACCGTCTATCGGCTTGGTTTGGGGCACCGCTATGGGCGCAAAATGCAAACCATTGCCGGGGTGCACTATAACTTTTCTCTTTCGGATGAGTTTTGGCGTGAGCTGCAAGCCCAGGAAGGGGATCAGCAGTCTCTGCAGGACTACAAAACCCAGCGCTACTTTGATCTGATTCGGAATTTTCGGCGCCAAGTCTGGTTGTTAATTTACCTCTTTGGCGCCGCGCCGGCGGTGGACCGCTCGTTTGTGCAGGGGCGCGAGCATCAGTTGCAGCCGTTTGGCGATGACGAAAACAGCTTCTATACGCCCCATGCCACCTCGCTGCGGATGGGGGATCTGGGGTATCAGAGCGAGGCTCAGCAATCGCTGGTGGTGTGTTACAACGATTTGCCCAGCTACGTGAATACCTTGTGTGGCGCCATTACCAAGCCCCACCCCGACTATCAGGCCATTAAAGTCGCTGACGAACAGGGGCAGTACAAGCAGTT
>DAHVRW010000073.1 GCA_027322215.1 Marinimicrobium sp. | reverse complement strand
TCCAGTAAACTGCGCTTTTTCGGCTATTTTTGCCTTGCATAGCCTGCCTCGAAAACGTTTTTCAACAGCCTGCTAGCCAGCTAGCGGCCGACTTCTACTTTTACGGTCCGATTTCTACTTTTACGGTATAGGAGCGGCCCGGCTCCAGGTCGCGAATCAGGTTGCCGCTCAATGGTTCATCGTCCAGGATAACGCTCACGCCTTGGCGTTGGGGTGTGCGTGTCATCTCTACGTTCAGGGTCGAGCCACGGAACTGGCGCACTACACGCACTTGTTGCCAATGGCCCGGCAGCTGGGGGGACACACGCAATCCGTCCGCTTCGCCCCGCAACCCAAACAACCCTTCCACCAGCGAGCGATACACCCAGCTCACCGTGCCGGTGTTGAACAGCTGGCTGGAGCGTCCAGCGGTGCGCGGGTATTGGTAATAGGCACCGCGGTAATAGTTGGGAATATAAATGGGCAGCTGGCCGCGTTGGCGGTAGTCGTCCAAACCCGGACCGGGAATCATCTGGCGCAATAACCGATAGGCTCGTTCCGACTCGCCCACGCTGTACAAACTAAAAATATAAAACACCGCCGCGTGATTATAGACTGAGCCGTTTTCCGCCGAGCCGGGGTGCTTCTGCGTCACCCGGCCTACGTCTTCGCGCATGGCTGTGTAACTGGGCGCGAGCATCATAACGCCGTAAGGGGTTTCCAGTTGCGCCTCCACGGCGGCAATCATTTTCTCCCGCTGCTGTTCCGTGCATGTGCCCGCGAGAATCGCCCAGCTTTGTGGGTTAAGAAAAATCCTTCCTTCGGCGTCTTTGCTGATACCGAACACTACATCGTCATCGGTAATGCCCCGGCCGTACCACTGGCCGTCCCATAGGTGTTTATTAACGGCGTCATTGATCTCCTGGGCGCCGCTGCGAAAACGCGCAGCGGCTTCGGTTTCTTGCTGCCGCTCACATATCTCGGCCCACAGCGTGAGCGCATAGGCGGTCGCCACCGAAAGCCAGCCGGACACGCCTTTGCCTTTATAGCCCACCATGTTCATTGGATCGCACCAATCGCCCTGGTCGATAAAGCTCAGGCCGCGGTAGTCGCGCGCTTGCAACAGCCAGTCCATAGCGCGGTTAATTCGCTCAAGAACGGTCAGGCGCTCGCCTTCGCCATCGGTAACCGGCGTACTCAGTAGCGCGTAATCGGCGGTTTCATCCAAATAGGCGCGCAGGCATACGGGCAGCCACACGCAATGATCCGTGTGGGGGATTTGATTGATGTATTTGAGCTCCGCATTCTCGTGCAGAAGAATGCCGTCGGGCATAGCGCCGGAGCTTTTTTGTTGGCTCAGGGCGTGCAAAAACGCCTGACGGGTCACATCCGGCTGTATGTAGGTCATGCCCATATTGTCTTGCAGGTAATTGCGCGTCTGGGGGTCAGTGCTCAAGCGGTTCACGTCGCCGTGATAAAACACTTGCCGGGCCAGCCAATTGTTCACAAAATCATCCAGCGCTTTATCGGGAGTTTCGATTGCCAATACCCCTTCCCCACGAGCCTGATACTGGGCGTAGTCAGCCTGGCTTTGGGCGAAACCCTGGGGCGATAGGTAGCGTGTTTTGACCCGCAAAATTTCGTTATCGTCGTAAGCTGGGCCGAAAACAAATCGGTAAGTTTCGCTAGCGTTTGGGGCCAGTTCAGCTCGGTACTGCAGTGCGGCCAAGGGTGTTTCGTAACGGGCATCGTTACAGTCCAGGCGCTCCTGGGTCAGCGCTGTGGGGTTGTGCAGGCCGCCTTCGCCTTCAAAGTTTTCCCGCTGCACGTCCCAAGCGATGGGCGTGCGCTCGTGCAACAGATACGTCTTGTCTTTGAAGTACCGGTTTTTAAAGTAATCCGGGTATTTTTGGTAGGGCGTTACGCAGCTGGCCACTACGGCACCAAGATCGGAGCGGTATTGCGCCGACTGGTTCATCCAGCTCATGTAGCCAACGCTAAAATAGGGGTAAATACTCAGGCGGCGGGGTCGGTCTGAGTCGTTGCGCACCGTAATTTGCCAGAGCTCGGCGGCATCCTCGGTAGGCAGGCTCAGAAGCATTCGTACATGAATGCCCGCGCACGTCAGCTCCCAGATGATGTCGTTTTTCCCGGCGGAAAAATTGAAATGTTCGTAACTGGCACGGACCGGCTCGTAAGGCGCGGAGAATATTTCGCCACTGTCCTCATCTTTGATGTAAACGAAGCGGCCCGGATGGTGTGCATAATAGGGCTGCTCCGGCTGCATGAAGGTTTTCGCTTCCAGATTGGGCGCATACGAATATTTGGCAGGCTCCGGCTGCATAAACTGCGCGACGGCGTAACCGCGACAGTTCGCTTGTATCATCATGCGGCGGTTCCACAAAAATGCCGATGCTTTGGGCATCAGGGTAGGGCTTTGCAGATTGAATCGGGTCTCGTTGTGAGAGGAAAACAACATGAACAACTCCTGGCTCGGGGCCCCTGCCTGGCAGTGCCGATGGTACTGGACAAATACAAAGTGTAAAAAAATGCACCGGGGCGTCGCAGCGCCCGGTGCTAAAGGTCAAGCGGAATTGCGTTTACGCCATGCCGCCGCATGGCTCGATTACGGCCTCGCAGGATCGATTTCTAGCTTGGCCTCCCTGCTGGCCTTGCGCTCGGCCAAATCCATCTGTATACCCTGCATCGTTTCTTCATCCAGTTTGTAAAAGCTCACTACGAGGGCCGCGAGCAGTGCTACTAAACCAGGGACCACCGTCAACAGCACCACGATACCGGTCAGAGAGGCATCGCTTTGGGCTTCGTTGGCCACGTAACCCAAATAGCCCAGTGTCCAGCCGATAATAGCGGCGGCCAGCGCACCGCCCAACTTTTGGGAAAATGTCGCTGCGGCAAACGTCATCGCTGTAGCACGGCGGCCAGTACGCCATTCGGTGTAATCGGCGGTGTCCGCATACATGGCAAAGGCCAGGGGTGATTTGGGCCCGAGCGCCAGGCAAATCACAATGTTGACCACGAACATCAACCAAATCATATGAGGCGGTATAAAGAAGAACGAAATCGACAGTACACCCACGATGCTCATCAGCACGACCATCAACCGCTTTTTGCTCATGAACAGCGTCATAACCGGCGTTAAGGCCGCACCGATTGCCAGAGCGATGGATTGAGTACCCAGGAAGGCACCGATCAAGTCGGGCCGCTCCACAAAGTAGGTAAAGTAGTAGGCGCCGGTGGCCGCCCGCAAAGCGATAGTGACCATGATGATCAGCGCCAAACTGAACAGAATGAGCCAGGGCTTATTGTCGATCAGGTCCTTGATGTCCTGGGTATAGGGCACGGGCTCCGCCTGCGCCATGGGGACCACGCGTTCGCGAGTGGTAAAAAAAACCGTGGCAAAAAGGCACGCCGCAATTACCCCATACAGGCCCATGGTGAGCTGCCAGCCCAGCGCCTCATTGCCCTGGCCCAGCCAACGTACCAGGTCTAACGTAAGCCAATTGACGATGGTGGTTCCGGCGAAGGCCGCAATAAAGCGAAAGCTGATCAGTGTGGTGCGCTCTTGGCCGTTGCTGGTAATCACCCCGGACAGGGCGGAGTAGGGAATGCTCAAAATGGTGTACATGAGCATCATCAATGAATAGGTGCCATAGGCCCAAATCAGTTTACCGCCTTCACTCAGGTCGGGAATGGTGAACGTGAGTACCGCGGCCCCGATCATCGGAATTGCACCGAACAGCAGATAGGGGCGAAATTTGCCCCAGCGGCTTTTGGTGCGGTCGGCGATGGCGCCCATAACCGGGTCCGTGAACGCGTCCACAATGCGGGTTAATAGCATCATGGTCCCGACCGCAGCGGCGGAGAGGCCGAACACGTCCGTGTAGAAAATCATCAGGTAGGCGGCCCAGGTGGCCCAGAAAAAATTAAAGCCCATGTCGCCGATGCCAAAGCCGACTTTTTCTTTAAAGCTCAAACGGTCAAGCGCGGCCGCTGGATGGGATTGCGTGCGGGTAGAAGTCGCCTGTGTCACGGTGGGAACCCCGTATTATTGTATGGTAGCGCTATCATATCTGCGCTGGCGCCAGAAATCCAGAGTCATCTGGATCAGCGGTTTTTGGGGGGTGAGAGGAGGTAGAGTGGGTAGAAACAAAAAAGCCGACAGAGTGTCGGCTTTTTTGAATATTCTCGCGAACCCGCCCGATGGGGCGGTGGACAGCGCGTTTAAGCGGCCAGCGCTTTAATTCGGCTGTTCAAGCGGCTCTTATGGCGAGCGGCCTTGTTCTTGTGAATCAGGCCTTTGTCGGCTATGCGGTCGATCACCGGAACGGCAGCTGCGTACGCAGCCTTGGCCGCTTCAGCATCGCCGGCTTCAATGGCGCTGATTACTTTTTTCATATAAGTGCGCGCCATGGAGCGCAGGCTGGCGTTGTGCTTGCGGGCGTTTTCGTTCTGGCGTGCACGCTTTCTGGATTGCGGGGTATTGGCCACCGTGGTGCTCCTGTCAAGATCGGACTAAATGCAAAATTCTGGAATCGGAATCCGGACATCGGACCGAATTCAAGGACGCGACATTATGCCCAATTGGCGTGCTGTGTCAACTCCCGGGGCTTATATTCCACAGCCAATCCCTCAGCCGTGGTGTTAATCGCCACATTTGCAAATATTTACATCGGTATCGGCACCGGAAATTTCACCCGCCGTCGCGCAGTGGGTGTGCCTGGAGCTAACCGGGTTGTGACGGGTTTTTCGGCCTGTTTTGACCCTGGCCGGGTATGGCTAAGTAGCGTTTGTGTATGGCGATTTCGAGCCTGGAAACGGGCTTAGAATTTCTTGCGCGCACAATAGCCCTTCGTTATGCTGTAACGCATTTGTTCGTTTTATCGATTGTTAGGGATGCGGTGCTCCCAAGGGGTGCGTGCAAAATCATCAAAAATTAGGAGCTGCCTGCCGCAATGCTAACTGCTGTGTTATCAGGCTTTGCTTTGGCTATTCTGGCGCCATGGCTGACGGGGTTATTCAAGGACCGTATTGGTTGGTTATTGGCGTTGCTGCCACTGGGTCTGACCGCCTATTTTATCAGCCATGTACCGGCTGTCAGCAACGGGCAGGTGGTTTTGCAATCCTGGGACTGGCTGCCGGGGTTGGGTATCAACCTGAGTTTCATGCTGGACGGCTTATCCCTGCTGTTCGCGTTGTTGATCAGTTTCATCGGCACCTTCATTCTTATCTACGCCGGCAGTTATCTGCGCGGTCACCGCTACCTCGGGCGCTTTTACGCGATTATCCTATGTTTCATGGCCTCCATGCTGGGGGTAGTGCTGTCCGACAACCTCATAAGCCTGTTTGTATTCTGGGAGCTGACCAGCATCACGTCGTATTTGCTGATCGGTTTCGACCATGAAAAGAACAATGCCCGTAAGTACGCGCTGCAGGGTCTGCTGGTGACGTTCGCTGGCGGCTTAGCGCTTATGGCGGGTTTGATTATGTTGGCCATGGCCGGAGGCGGCTATCAGTTTTCCGAAATACTGGCCAGCGATAACGACTTGCTGACCAGCAGTTTCACTGTGGGCATGATTCTGTGCATTCTACTGGGCGCGTTCACCAAATCGGCACAATTCCCGTTTCACTTCTGGTTGCCCAATGCCATGGCGGCGCCTACGCCGGTCTCTGCCTATTTGCATTCGGCTACCATGGTAAAGGCCGGCGTGTATCTCATGGCGCGGTTAAACCCAGCGCTGGGTGAGCACCCACTATGGACTACGCTGCTGTGCTCTGTGGGTGCGTTCACCATGGTGCTCGGAGCCTACCGCGCGTACAGCGCTACCGGTATTAAAAAGGTGTTGGCTTATTCCACCGTTATGGCGCTAGGCACTTTAACCATGTTGATTGGCATTGGCACCGACCATGCCATGGTTGCTTTTGCCTCCTTCTTACTGGCGCACTCGTTGTATAAAGGCGCGCTGTTTATGGTGGCGGGCATTTTGGATCACAGCACCGGCACCAAAGACCTGACCCTGATGGGCGGGTTGCGCCGCGCCATGCCCCTGACGGTTATCGCCGCATCGGTAGCGGGCCTGTCACTGGCCGGTTTGCCGCCGCTGTTCGGATTTGTTGCCAAGGAGGCGTTATTCGAGGCGGTACTTGGCGCTCCCTGGCAGGGCGCGGCATTGCTCGTGGCAGCCGTGGGGTCGTCGGCGTTGCTTATTGCGGTGGCGGGTTCCGTGGCGGTAAAACCGTTTTGGGGCGCACCCGGCGATACTCCTAGAGTGCCTCACGAAGCGCCGTTGGGTATGTGGCTGGGGCCGATGGTACTGGCCTTCACTTCCTTATTGTTTGGTTTGGCACTTTATGTGCCCGACACCTTGCTGATGGGCGCAGCGGTCACCTCAGTGCACGGTGCCCCCGTGGATTTTCACCTGAGTTTGTGGCACGGCGTTAATTGGCCGCTGATTCTATCGTTCGGCAGCCTGATAGTCGGTGCCATTCTGTATGCGTTGTGGCGCTCAAGTCGTGCCCCTTTAGCCAGGGTGAATGAGCGCCTCAGCCGCTTTGGGCCAGAGGCCGGCTACTTTTGCCTGATGAAGGGTTTGGTGTGGGTGTCTGAATGGCAGACGCGAGTGTTGCAGAACGGTCTGGTGCGCAGCTACATGATCGTTTTAATTATGACCACGGTGCTTTTGACCGGTTACACGTTGCTCAGCCAGCATGGTCTGTACATCACATTGGAGATTAGCGACATCACCTTTTACGAAGCCGGTATTGCGCTATTAATGGTAGCGTCCGTGGGTTTTGTGATTCTTACCCGTTCGCGTCTGGGTGCGGTGGCGACTCTGGGGGTTTTGGGCTTTTCTGTAGCGCTGATTTTTATTTTATTCAGCGCGCCGGATTTAGGCATCACCCAAATACTGGTGGAAACTCTAACGGTCATCTTACTGGTCTTGGTTTTGTTTAAGCTGCCGGGTTACTCCCATTACTCCAAAGGCTATCAGGTGTGGCGCGACAGCACTGTGGCGGTGCTGTTCGGTCTGTTAGTTACATTATTGATGTTGTCGGCCTTCGATGTGCGTTATTTTGAAAGCATCTCGTCTTACTTTATTCAGGCCAGCTACCCAGAAGCGCACGGGCGCAATATCGTCAATGTGATTTTGGTGGATTTCCGGGCGATGGATACGTTGGGTGAAATCTTCGTGTTATCCATTGCCGCGCTAGGGGTATTCTCCATGTTGAAACTGCGCGCGGAGGTACCGCACGATGCCTGAAAAAAGAAGCAGCCTGGTTCAGGTTAACACCGTCATTCTGCATACCGCGGCTTTGTTGCTGCTGCCGCTGCAAATACTTTTTTCCGTTTTTTTGCTGCTGCGCGGTCACGACGAGCCCGGCGGTGGTTTCATTGCCGGCCTGGTGGCCACTGGCGCCGTGGCGCTGTACCTGTTTGCCCACGGCGTGGAATCGACACGGCGAATCTTACGTTTTGAGCCGCAGGAGTTTTTGGGCCTGGGCTTACTTTTCGGCCTTGCTTCAGCATTAATCGGGCCGCTAGTGGGCGAGCCCTTTTTCACCGCGCAGTGGTACACCTTGTACTTGGGCGGCAACACCGAAGTGAAACTGTCCACTGTGTTGCTATTTGATGTCGGCGTTTATTTTACCGTGCTGGGGGCATTGCTCATGGTGGTGATTTCGCTCACCGAGGCGGAGGATTAAGTTGTGGAAACCTTAATGGCGTACGTGATCGGCACCATGTTCGGTTCAGCCGTTTACATGCTATTGCGCCGTTCCATCGTCAAACTGGTGATTGGGCTGATGATCCTTAGTAACGCCGCGAACCTTTTGATTTTTACGGTTGCGGGTCTGGTCCGTGGTGCGCCGCCGCTGATCACCGAAGGCCTGCTTGAGCCGGCCACCGCTATAACTGATCCGCTACCGCAGGCGTTGGTGTTAACCGCCATTGTGATCTCATTCGGCGTGCTGTCGTTTTCCGTCGTGCTGATTCACCGGGCTTATGAGGTAGTTGGCACCGATGACCTGGATAAAATGAAGGATACCGATACTTGAGTCACTTGGTTGTCATTCCCATATTGATTCCTCTGCTGGCGGCGGCTTTGTCCATCGTCAGCTGGCGTTCTGTGAGCTTACAGCGCTGGATTGCCATCATTGCTACCGGCGCACTGTTGTTGGTCAGCATAGCCTTGCTGCAGCTCACCCGTGAACATGGCTTTGTGGTTATGCACATGGGTGACTGGGCCGCGCCGTTTGGTATCACCATTGTGACGGATTTGCTCAGCGCCATCATGGTGGTGTTGACCGGCATTATCGGTTTTTCCATTGCTATCTATTCATTGGCAACTACGCCGGAGGGACATGAGCGTTTTGGGTATTACCCGCTTATGCATCGGTTGCTGGCGGGCGTTGCGGGCTCATTCCTGACCGGGGATATTTTTAATCTCTATGTTTGGTTTGAGGTTATGCTGTTGTCCTCCTTTGCGCTGCTAACCCTGGGTGGTGAACGCGCACAGATGGAAGGGGCTATTAAGTATGTCGCCCTGAACTTGTTTTCATCGGCGTTGCTGCTCTCGGCTATTGGTCTGGTATACGCCACCACCGGCACCTTGAACATGGCGGATTTGGGCCAAAAACTGGCTCAGGTGGAGCACCACGGTATGGTGAATACGCTGGCGATGATGTTTATCGTCGCTTTTGGTATCAAGGCGGCCGCGTTCCCGCTGTTTTTCTGGTTGCCGGCCTCGTACCACACCCCGCTGGTGGGGATTTCGGCTCTGTTTGCTGGGCTGTTGACCAAAGTTGGAGTCTATTGCCTGTACCGTTTTTTCACCCTGATTTTTACGGGCGACGTGGACTATACCCACACCATCTTGTTGTGGGGTGCGGGGGTGACCATGCTCAGCGGCGGATTGGGTGCGGCGGCTCAGTCTGAATTTCGACGCATTTTGTCATTCCACATCGTCAGCCAGATCGGCTATATGATATTGGGGCTGGCCCTGTATACGCCGCTGGCGATCGTGGGCGGGGTTTTTTACATCATGCACCACATCATTGTGAAGACGAATCTGTTTCTGGTGAGCGGCTTGGTGTACCGCTTGTTGGGCAGCTATGATCTAAAAGAACTCGGCGGTGTCTATCGGCACCGTCCAGGCGTGGCGCTGCTGTTCCTGATCCCGGCCCTGTCGTTAGCGGGCGTGCCGCCGTTGTCGGGTTTTTTTGCCAAGTTCATTATCATCCGCGCCGGCATCGAAGTCAGCGCCTGGACCATAACTGGCATAGCCTTACTGGTTGGTCTGCTGACGCTCTACTCAATGATCAAAATCTGGGTGGAAGTGTTCTGGAAGACGGTGCCCGAGAACGTGAATACCGACCGACTCACCGGGGCGAAACCTGACAAGGGCTTGTGGTTGTTGCTCTTGCCCATTGTGGGTTTAGCGGCGTGTACCCTGTTTATTGGCTTGAGCGGGCAGCCGATTTACGAGCTGGCGGATGCCGCGGCCGAACAGCTGCTCAACCCAGCGCTGTACATCGAGGCCGTTTTGGGGACCCAGCCATGATCGGATTTTTATGGAATTTGCTGTTGGCGCTCGCCTGGGCAACCCTGTCCGGTAATTTTTCGGGGCCCAGCTTCTTGTTTGGATTTGTGCTCGGCTATGGTCTGCTGGCCCTGTTGGAACGGGAGCTGCCCATACTGCACGGTTATTCCCGGCGCCTTCCGCGTTTTATTATGTTTTTAGGTTTTTTTATCAAGGAACTGGTTAAGGCAAATTTCAAAGTGGCGTTTGATGTGGCCACCCCGCTTTGGTACATGAAGCCGGGGGTTATTGCGCTGCCCATCACAGCGGAGACCGACGTAGAAATTACCATTTTGGCCAATTTTATATCGCTCACACCCGGCACGTTGATTTTGGACGTATCGTCCGACCGGCGGGTGCTGTTTATCCACGCCATGTTTTTGTACGACGAGGACGAGGTGATTGCCGAGCTACAGGAAATCGAACGACGCGTACTGGAGATCTTGCGCTAGCACGTGCTGTAATTGTGCCGCCGATGCCGGACAGCGTCGTTGGGCCAATGCTTTTTATGGCCCGGGCTTTTTATGGCCCGGGAAGGGAGAGAGGAATTTGATCAACCCACTAATCGTCAACATCGCCTATCTCATGCTTCTGTCGGGGTTGTTGTTTGCGTTTATCCGTCTTACAAAAGGCCCCACGCTGCCCGACCGCGTCGTGGCGCTGGAGCTCATGGCGTCCATTGTCGCGGGTACTGTCGGGGTGCACACCATCGAAACCGGTGTGGCCAGCTTTCTCGATATTGCCATTGTGCTGGCATTGATGGCGTTCCTGACTGCCATAGGTTTCGGACGCTTTCTGGAATTGGGAGGTCCCCGGGATGATTGAGTGGATTGTCTCCGCCTGCATACTGACGGGCGCGGCGCTGATGTTTCTGGCCGCCTTGGGCATTTTCCGCCTGCCCGACCTGCCCACGCGCATGCACGCCTCCACCAAAGCCGGAGCCCTGGGCACCAGCTTGATTATGATCGGTGTAGCGTTTGCGTTTATGGACGTCGCAGTGACAGCGCGAGTGGTGGCGGTAGTCACGTTTATTATGCTTACCGCACCCGTAGCCGCCCATGTCATCGGCCGTGCCGGCTACTTTGTAGGCGTGCCCCTATGGGAAGGTACTGTTAAGGATGTACTTCGTGATAAGTACGATCCCAAAACCCACCATGTGGAAAGCGGTCTTGAAGAAGTTGAAGGTCCGCCCAAACCCATCACCTACGGCATGGCCGAGTGCCCGGTGTTGCAGGAGCGGGACGAATTCGAACCTAAAAAGTCTGATCCCGGGGGCTAATCCACCGGCGGCTTTGCCAGGGTGCGATATAACGTATCAAGCTTGTGTACCAGGGGTGGCAAATGCTCCAGCCCCTGATGGTTCTCAATCACATCATCGGCCCGGGCCAAACGTTCATCGCGACCCATTTGACGGGTCATTATCGCCTCAATCTGCTCCTCAGCCACTCCATCCCGACGGCTCACTCTGGCCAACTGTACCGCCTCCGGCGCGTCCACCACCAGCACCCGGTCCACCCACTCATCCTGCCCAGTCTCCAACAACAATGGCGACATCAACAGCGCATAAGGGCTAGCGGCTTCCGCCAGCTGGCTTTGAATTTCCGTATTAATCAGCGGGTGCAACAACGCCTCCAGCCACTCCCGCTCGCTCGGCTGAGCAAACACAATATCCCGCAACCGGCGCCGATTCAGGGTCTGATCTGAAACTAAAACCTCCGGCCCAAAATGCTCCACAATCCGGGCCAGCGCAGGCTGCCCCGGCTCCACCACTTCGCGAGCCACCTGATCCGCATCCACCACGCGAATGCCCAGCTCCTCAAACAGCCGGCCCACCTCCGACTTACCGCTACCGATTCCGCCGGTAAGCCCCACAAGCAATGCTGGCCGAAGTGTCTTCGCCATAAATTGACTCTTAAAAATTTGGTTTTTGAAGGAGAGTATCGAATCTCGCTAACGGCCAAAAGCACACAAATTGGCACAAAGGAAAGGGTAAGTGACCTCCTGCGATCTTCGGAGGCAGGAAGCCGACGCAGAGCGTACAGGGACGTATTAGCAGCGTGTCTCAGAGTGCACGTTGTCCTTTCCGCTCGTCCCGACCGGCCGAAAGCCGACGCAGAACCTAAAAGTTCGGTGCCGCAAACGCCAAATAACGAGCCACCAACTGATCGCCCCACAACAAACACAACCAACCGGCAATCGCCAAATAAGGACCAAACGGAATCGGAATATTCCGGTCCCGGCCGCGCAGCACAATCATACCAATGCCCAACACCGCCCCTACAAACG
>DAHVRW010000072.1 GCA_027322215.1 Marinimicrobium sp. | reverse complement strand
GTGCATAAGCCGACGGGGCACCTCGGAGGTGCCGGGCAATATAAACGTAAAAGCGCCGGGGGTATGGTTTTTCAATAGCCGGAACACCTGATTATCCACCCGGGCGTAGGTGGCCAGCTCTGACAGGTCTCGGCACATCAAGGTGAAATTGTGGTGTTTATCCAGCTGGCGCATGTGACGAATGCGATCCAGAGCCGCCCTGTCCCCCAGATGACAGCCTAAGGCATAGGCCGAATCCGTAGGGTACGCCATGATGCCGCCCCGGCGCACGATATCGGCCGCCTGTTCAATAAGCCGCTGCTGGGGGTTATCCGGATGAATTTGAAGAAACTGCGCCATGTTGCTCCTCGATTCGTTACCTGGTTGCTCACACCGTGGATCGCCACGGGCCATTATACAGAAGCCCGCGCTGTTCACCTGCTTATTGACGGAATGGCGGTTAACACCGGGTTTGCAGGTTACCGAGCCTGCACGCGCCTAAGCGGCCTAAGACTCACAAATGGCGCTTGGCGCCAGATACGCCCCGGGGCGCCGCGGGAGACGGTTGCGTAATACTGTGAACGAGCTCCTTGGCGATCAGGCAGAAGGCCGCTGTCCGGGATTGCCAGAGCCATACATAATGAAGCGGGATGGACCTATGCGGGGTAGCCCAACAGCGTCCACACAGGCCGGCAGCGCTCGGGCAAATTACCGAAGTTTGCCAACTCCTGCCAGGGCGCATCCGGACGGTGGAAATCGCTGCCACAAGAGGCCGCGAGGCCGTGGGTTTCGGCCATCTTGGCCAGATCTTCTGTAATGTCGTTGGTTTGCCGGCCGCTGATGACCTCCACTGCCTCACCCCCGGCGTCGGCGAAGTCCGCAATTAACGCATTACGCTTGGTACGCGTCAGTGGATATTTAGCGGGGTGCGCCAAAACCGCAATGCCGTCACTGGCGTGAATCCAACGGATTGCCTGGGTCATCTCCGGCCACTGAAATTTGACGTCCGCGGGTTTACCGGCACCCAAGTACTTTTTAAATGCCGCCGCCTCATCTTTAACTCGGCCGATCGACACCAGATACTGAGCAAAATGCGGCCGGCCCACCTGCCCCTGAGCCAGAGCCCTGGCGCCTGCCAGTGCGTCGGGTATACCCAACCGCGCTAAGCGCTCGCCTATGGCCTCGGCCCGGGTGTCCCGGGCGGCTTGCTGCTGGGCTATGGCTTCCAGCAGCGGTGGGGACTCGGTATTTAAGCCCAAACCAAGCACATGGACCTCCCGCGAGCCCCAGCGGCTGGAGAACTCTATGCCCGCGACGAGGGTCACACCTTCATCGGCCGCCGCTTGCCGGGCGGGCTCAATTCCAGCTATGGTGTCGTGATCTGTCAGCGCGAGTACCGTCACGCCTTTTTCTTTGGCCCTCGACACCAGCGCTTGTGGGCTTAAAATACCGTCCGAACAATTACTGTGGCTGTGTAAGTCAAATACCAAGTGATGCTCCATCGAAAACTGTGTCGGCATTATGGCATGCCCCAGAGAACCAATAACAGCTAAAGCCCTAACACTGAACGCACACCGAGGCCCGAATGACCGAAAGCGCCACTCGCAAAGAAACTCTTCCCGTTGACGCTCACCACGAGAACACCATGCCCGAGAATGCTCAGACACCGCCCGCCACTAATCCCAAGCGCGAGAGTCTGCTGGCCAACCTGGTGCTCAATATCGCGGTGCCCACGATCATCCTGAGTAAATTCAGCGGTGAAGAGCACCTGGGCATCAAGATGGGCATTATTGTTGCCCTCGCCTTCCCGTTACTTTACGGCGCGCGGGATTTTATGGTGCGTCGCAAACTGAACGTGTTCTCAGCGCTGGGCCTGATCAGTGTGCTGCTTACCGGCGGCATTAGCCTGCTGGAGCTGGACCCGCAATACATAGCGATTAAAGAAGCAGCCATTCCTGGAATCATTGGCCTGCTGACCCTGCTTTCCGTTAACACCCGTTACCCGGTGGTAAAGGTGTTTTTGTACAACGACAAGTTATTGAAGGTGGACAAAATCGCCGCGGCGCTGCGCGAACGGGGCAATGAGCTGGCCTTTGAAAAGGTTTTGCGTCAAGCGTCATACCTGGTGGCGTTTTCGTTTTTTGTATCCTCCGCACTGAATTATGTGCTGGCGAAAATGATCATGGTCAGCCCGCCAGGCACGGTAGAATTCAACGCGGAATTGGGTAAAATGACCGCCCTCAGTTTTCCGGTCATCGTACTGCCTGCCATGATCGTTATGGCCAGCGCGCTGTTTTTTTTGTTTCGACGGATTCGCCAGCTCACGGAACTCAGCATTGAGGAAGTAATCAACGATGGCAGTCCGGATTAGTGCGCATTTCCCCACCATTGATAATGAGATAACCCGATGCTCTACGCGATAATCAGTGAAGATGTTGCCAACAGTGCCGACTTGCGCAAGGGCGCACGCGCGGACCATTTGGCGCGCCTGCACCAGCTCAAGGACGCCGGACGGCTGGTATTGGCCGGCCCACACCCAGCCGTGGACAGCAATGACCCTGGCGCCGCCGGGTTTACCGGCAGCTTGGTGGTGGCGGAATTTGGCTCGCTTAACGAAGCTCAAGCCTGGGCAGACGCCGACCCTTATGTGAGCGCTGGAGTTTACGCCCGGGTTCAGGTCAAACCCTTCAAGATGGTCTTACCCTAGCCGGTCGTTGACAGCCGTGCATTCTTGTTTA
The DNA here is from genome assembly GCA_027322215.1 of Marinimicrobium sp. Classification (GTDB taxonomy): domain Bacteria; phylum Pseudomonadota; class Gammaproteobacteria; order Pseudomonadales; family Cellvibrionaceae; genus JAVDDU01. The sequence goes on along the minus strand of DAHVRW010000072.1, from coordinate 9,235 downwards.
GAGTGACTACCGAAGCCTTATAACTTATGCATTTATTTAACGTTGTTCCCAATCCATCAGGTATTGCCGTGAAAACAACAAAAACGATTTTAGTAGCCGCCGCTCTCTGGCTCCCCTTCGTCGCTCCTGTCGCTCAGGCGCAGGAAGGTGAAACCCGTTATATTTCCGACGTTCTGCATGTGCCATTGCGCACCGGCATGGGCAATCAGTTTCGCATCGTGCACCGGGGCCTGCGCAGCGGCACAGCGGTGCAAATAATCCGTCAGGATGAGGACCCGAGCGGAGCGGGCTGGTCTCTCGTTCGTCCGCCTCAGGGCGAGGAAGGCTGGGTTCCGAACCAGTACCTACTGACTCAACCCACCGCGGCGCAACAATTGGACGCCGCGCAAGCGCGCGTACAACGTTTGAACAACGAGCGCAGCCAGTTGCAAGAGACCATTAACGAGCTGCGAGCGCAGAACTCGACCCTGGAACAAACGCTTGATGCCTTGCAGGGCGAGCACGAGAATTTGCAATCCGAGCTGGATGACATTCGCACAGTATCGGCTGATGCGCTGAACCTTCACCAGCAACACCAAGACTTAAACGAAGCCTATCAATTGTTGCAAACCCGTGCCGATGTGATTCAGGCAGAGAACGAACAGTTGCGCAGCGACCGGCGTTATTATGAATGGATGTTCGGCGCCGGTATTTTATTCGGCGGCGTTATTCTGGCGCTGATACTGCAGGCCATCGGCCGGCGGCGCCGTAAGTCCGAGTGGGGTTAATACCAGTGAGAACCTTCCATAGGATTGGGCGCAACGTTTTCCTGGCCGCGCTGCTGGCTATGGCCGCGGTCTCGGCCCGGGCGGATAATCCACATGTCCTTTTGAAAACCGACCTGGGTGACATCACTATTGAGCTGTTTCACCAGCAGGCGCCGGTGACCGTGGAAAACTTTCTCGCCTATGTGGACAGCCACTTTTATGACGGAACCATTTTTCATCGCGTCATTCCCGGTTTTGTCGCTCAAGGCGGTGGGCTAACTTACGATTTCACCCCCAAACCCACGCGCGACCCCATCGTCAATGAGTCGGATAACGGCCTGCGTAACTCGCCCATGACCTTATCCATGGCACGCACCAGCAACCCCGACAGTGCGACGTCGCAGTTTTTTATTAATCTCAATGACAACCGGACGCTCAACGCCACCGAAGATAAGCCCGGCTACGCCGTTTTTGGTCGGGTTGTGGACGGGCAGGACACCGTTATCGCCATTGTCGAAGAACCCCGGGGTAACTTTCGCGCTCATCCCGATGCACCGAATACCCCCGTGCGTATACTCAAGGCCGAGCGTGTGGTAATTAGCCAGGACAGCACCAATGACCGCGACTAAACTTAGCGTCAACCTCAACAAGATCGCCCTGATTCGCAACTCCCGCGAGGGCAATTTTCCCGATTTGATCGCCCACGGCCGCACCTGCCTGGAAGCCGGCGCGGATGGCCTGACGGTGCACCCGCGACCGGACCAACGCCACATACGCGCGAGCGATATTCCTGCTCTGGCGCAGCTGTTGCAAGAATGGCCTGACGCCGAATTTAATATCGAAGGCAACCCTTTTGCCAACGCATTGGGCTCTTACCCTGGCTTTATGGAATTGGTAGCGGCCCAGCCACCCCATCAGTGTACCCTGGTGCCGGACAGCAATGATCAGCTCACATCCGACCATGGCTTCGATCTTGCGAAAGATGGGAAACGCCTGCAGCCCGTTATTGAAAAACTCAAATCCCTGGACATCCGCGTGAGCCTGTTTATGGACCCGGACCTGGCCCAGATCGAGCGCGCCAGCGACATCGGAGCGGACCGTATCGAACTGTATACGGGCCCCTATGCCCTCGCCCATGGGCGCTCCGACACGGCATTGGACGGCATGCTACAAAGCTATGCCGCCGCCGCAGACCGGGCTCGCGAGCTTGGTCTCGGCGTCAACGCCGGCCATGATCTAAACCTGGATAATCTGGGCGATTTTCTACGCCAGGTACGAGCCCAGGAAGTTTCGATCGGTCACGCGCTCACAGTGGATGCGCTGGCCATGGGGCTGACCACCGCCGTGTCGGCTTACCGACGGATTTGTCAAACCAGCGCGGCGTAAATCCCATTTGCCACACGTGCGACAGGTGGGGCTATACTGTCGGCAAGAGCCGATCTTAAACGGCCCGATCGTCACGGACACTGCCGACACTGGGAGACACGACATGCACTCGATTCTCGTCAAGAACTACATGCAGCGACAAGTCCCAGCCCTTACCACAACCACCAACACCAACCAAGCGGTAGCCGCACTACTTAAAGGCGGCTACACCGGTTTACCGGTAGTGGATGAGCACAAAAAACTGGTGGGATTTGTGTCGGAACAGGACTGCATGAAAGAGATGTTGCACGGCACATTCTTTTGCGAAAGCCCCCCTGCCGTGACCAGCATTATGCAAAAGGAAGTGCTGGCCGTAACCCCAGAAACCAGTATTCTTGAGCTGGCGGAAATCATGCTGGCCCATAAGCCCAAAAACTACCCCGTGGTCAGCGATGACAAGTTGGTAGGTCAAATCACCCGACGCGATGTGTTGCGCGGGTTGATTGACCATGATGAAGATTGCTACCTGAAAATTTAACCCCACCCGCGCCCTTGCCCCGACATCGCCGGGCATGGCCAGTCATTACCCACAAAAGTATAAGACCCGGTACAATGCCGGGTTTTTGCCGTCAAGACACGACCCTATGAGCCAAAAGCCTCTTACCGACAGCGATGCTTATCGCGCCAGAAAAGCATTTTTTGATTCTCTACTGACTGTTTACGGCCGTAAGCCGGTTCTCGAGGCATTGGAGCAGCCGGACACGACCGTCTACCGACTCCATTTGGCAGACAGCAACCGACCCGGAGAATTGCTTGACCGTATTATTGCCGCGGCCAAGGCCAAGGGGGCGGAGATTGTGCATCACGATCGCAAGGCACTGGCGCGGATTTCCAAAAATACCAAGCAGGATCAAGGCGTAGCGGCCGATTTAGTGTGTGCCCGCTACATGAGCCACAGACAATTTTTGGAGACTCGGAATCACCAGCCGTACACATTGTTGGCTCTGGATCGCATTACCAACCCACAAAATCTGGGGATGATTATTCGCTCCGCCAGCGCCGGGCAAATCGACGGCCTGCTGCTACCGAACAAAGGCAGTGCGCCGATTGATCCACTGGTCATCAAAGCCAGCGCCGGCACAGTTTTTCGTGCGCCAATCTTGCGCTGTGAAGAACTGCACCGGGCGCTGGATGATTTTTCATCGCACGGCCCGGTAACCGTGTGCGCACTGTCTTCTCACGCCCCGATGAATCTAAAGGATTTCAGCCCCCAGGGCAGTTGCATCTATGTGCTCGGCAATGAGACCGATGGCGTCAGTGCAGCTGTGGCTGAGCGCTGCACCCAGCAGCTGAAGATTCCCATGAACAATGGCGTTGAATCTCTCAACGTCGCCGTGACGGCCGCGCTGATCGCCTTTCGGGGTCAGGTATAGAACCCAGCATAAGGCCGATGGTTAAGCCCAGTAAGGGGCTATCGCCGTCGTTAAACCCGAAGCGCTTTTACCGCATACCGCAGAGCCTCCAGCGCACTATCATCGTCAGCGTAAACCACCCGTTCGTAGCCCTTAGTGATGCGTGTTACCGGCTCTTTTAGGTCCGGGCGCATGGCGACGATCCGCTGAGCGTAAGCCCGCGGGCCTTCACCTTTGCGCCGCGCCAGCCCCACTCGTGCCATGCGTGCGCAAAAACGAGCGTAATAACGCTGCGCCGGGGTACTGTAGCGGGGGCGTTGTTGCCACCAAATCAGCGCTAACATTAACGCCACCAGTAGGCCCCCAGTGCCGATGACAGCCAGCGCTATACGCCAGGGGTCCGTGCCACCAAGCCACCGTTCCATCCACAGATTTTGCAACCGGCTGTCGTAATTCAAAACCCAGCGGCTCCAATGGTAGTTGAGCAAATCCCAACGCATGGACAACTGCGTTAACCATTGGCTATTGCGGCGGAACCCCCCTATTCCCTGTCGGGACGGATCGTCGGATAAACTCTCGTTCATCCCCGCTTCAATTCTCTCGGGGGCCACCGCCGCCGTGGGATCAATCCGCAGCCACCCGTGTTCCGGGAGCCAAACTTCTGTCCAGGCGTGGGCGTCACGCTGGCGAACAATCCAATAATCTTCCAAAGGGTTGCGCTCGGCGCCCTGGTACCCCAGCACCACCCGCGCCGGGATACCAACGGCGCGCAGGGCGAAGGCAAAGCTGCTGGCAAAGTGTTCACAAAAGCCCGCCTGGGTATCCCACAGGAACTCATCCACAGAGTGCTGACCCAAAAGCTGTGGTTGCAGTGTGTAGCGGAAATTCTCCCGGTAGTGCTCCAGCAGGCGCGCAATCAGCGCTTCGTCGGAGCCCAACTCCTCCCGCCATCGCCGTATGCGCTCTTGGGTTCGCGGGTTGCTATGGGTGGGAATTTGCACCTCCTGACGGCGCTCCCATTCCGCAAGGCCCAGGCGCTGGTAGCGATAATCCAAATGGGCGGTGGCCTGATATTGGATACGCTGGCGGATACGATCCCGGGATTGCAGACGGAACTCGGGCCCTATGCCGAACCCCTCGGTCCACTGGGACGGCGCGGGCAAGGTGTATAACCAGCGTTCGTGGGTAGGTTCAAGCATTACCTGGTAGCGTACCGGCTGCCCCAAGCGTTCAATCTGGTCCCGCCAGAAAGCGGGGGGCTCTCCGTCCCAGTTCACCTCGTCAAACGCCCGCTGGCGGTGGGACTGACGCCAGCTGCGCCCATCAAAGGCCGAAAGCACCAGGCCACGCCAGTACCGCTGTTCGGGAGGCGGCACCGTATCCTCAAAGGTGACCCGAAACGCGACCGCGTTGGACTGCGCCAGCTCGCTGACCTCACCCGGCGACATGGAATCGCTAATGCCGGTGGTCGCACTGCCGGTTTCTGTCGGCACTGACCAGAGCGCCCCCACCCTGGGCACCACTAAAAACAGTACCAGCATCAGCGGCGTCGCTTGTAAAAGCAGCACGCCAGTGAGCCGAAAGGTGCGCCAGAACTGGTAACGCTGCCGGGATTGGTGCGCTGCCAGCAGCGCCGCCGTCAGCACCACAACGGAGAACACGCCGTATAAGGCCGCCGCTAAATTGGAGTAAAACAGGAACTGGGTGCCCGCCACAAAGTAACCCAGATAGCACAGCACCAGCAGATCCCGCCTGTGGCGCAGCTCCAGAAGCTTGAGCATGAATGCCGCCAGCAACAGGCTGACCATGGTGGCGACGCTGAACAGACCCCCGTAAGAAAATGCCAACCCAGTGCCACAGGTAACAATCAGTACAACCTTGACCCACCGGTTGGGAAAGCTCCAGGCGCCGCGAAAGATCTGCCAGCGCCATAGGGCGACTACCAGCCAGACAACCCATAGCCATAAAGGCGCATGCCCGATATGGGGTGCAAAAAGTACCATCTGCGCCATAAGCAGCCAGGCAAGGCTGTTACGCGGCACTTGAACGGCGTCGTTCATACGCGGCCCCTGTGACCTGGAGGTGTTACCCCTGGTCGGGGTGCTTCGGTGCTCAAGCCAAACAGCGCCAGTTCTTTTAACACCCGGTGCTGATGTTCAGGTCCGCGGCCCAGGGGAATTTCCACACCGGGTAAACGCAGGCCATACTCCGCCGTGGTTTTGCCAAATTCCAACACCCAGTAACACAGTTGACTGAGCCGGGTTTCCTGATCGAGCCCCGACAGGCGGTGCCAGTCCAGCCAAACCTGCTCGCTTTGAAAACCACGGTACTCTTTCAGATGCATGCCCGCGCCGCGCGCATAGAGCTTCCAGGCCACGTGGGCCAAAGGCGCGCCCGGCTGATAGGTTCGGAAACCTTGAAAATCCTCTTGGTTTTCAGTCGACAGCTGCTCGCCACTGTCAGCGGTTAAATGAGCCAGGGGAACATCGGGGGAACTGCGCGGCTGGGGGTAGACCAAGGCCTGGACATCCAGGTGCACCCAGGACCAGGCTCTTATCAAACCCAGGGGAAAGCGGCTTTCAACCAACAGATGACCGGGGCGTAGCCAGCCGCGCTGCCGTGCTCGGTGCGATACAGTAATACGGGCTTCTGGGCGATCGATCAGATCCAGCTCCGTCGCGTCTTCCGCGTCCCAATGCAACCGGATGCTTTCATGCCGGGCGGCGGAGGCGCGAGTGGCCAGCAACTCAAATTCTGCCAGCTCCCCGACAAAAGTCGGGTTGCCCCCCACCCCCCTCAGGGACAAGCCCGACAGATTGCGAAACGCATGCACTACTGACACGAACACCAAGCTGATGAGCAAAAATGCCAGGGCGAGTATCAGGTTATTTTGGTAATTGGTCCCCAGGACCCAGAGCAACAACATCAACACCATGAATGCGGCACCCTGGCGGGTGGGCAATACATAGATGGACTGGTGCCGCAGCACCACGACCTCGGACCTGGGGCTGCGTCGCTCGAGCCAGCGCTGGAACCAGTCCCGAAGTGGTTGTTTTAAAGCCTGCATGAACTCGTTATCTGCCCGGTATCAGAATAAAACGCGATGGTTGGGAGGATACCCTGCAACGGTTTTTCATGCCATGGCCGCAATCGCCGCAATGGCCGCAATGGCCGCAATGGCCGACATTGTGCTCACAAAGTCCCACGTATTGCACAAACGCCGGCCATCGCTGGCTGAACGTGTGTTTAGAAGCGTACCCCCTGGGACGGCTCAGCATCACTTGGTACGCGCCAAAACACATCCTGCACATCGAGCACCCGGCGCTTCCCACCGGAGCGCGAAGCGGTCATATGATCGCCCCAAAGTTTGACCACCTCGTCGGCAATAAACTGCGTCAATTGCTCCCGCATTTGCACACTTTCCTGCTCCCAGGCGGCGCCCTGAACACGTAGCTGCAACAAATCGCCCACCACACGGCCGTTATAATGGTAGCCCAACGCATCGCCCGGCTCGTAACTGAACAGCACCAACGGCTGAGTATCCAGTGGGCGGCCCATGCGTTCGGCATAAATATCAATCAGCGCGGGGATGCTTAAACGTGCGATGCTGGTCACCCATTTGGGCAGGCCGGGGTCCATTATCATGGCGACATTTTCCAGCTGTTCTAACTCCAAGGTGCCGGTATAGGCGTAGGTGCCTTCGGTGCTGGGATCGCGCCAACTCATGGGCCCGTAAGATTTATCGCCGCGGATAATGACGTGCTGATCCGCCTTGGGAATAATTTCTAAATTGGCTACCAGAGTTTCCTGAGCGTAGTCGCCGTTATCCGGGTCAAACAACATGACGTAAAAATGCCGTGTATACAGAGCCACACTGGTGTCGGTAAAAATATTGAATGGCTCTATGCTCCACATTCCGGCGCGGGTATCAATGGGAACGGCGATGGCGAGTTGGCTCGACAGTGACGCGTCCGGTGCGGCAACCACTACCTGGTAACTTCCATCGCGGCCGAAATAATAGCCGGGCGTTTCGATCACCCATGTTTGCTCGCGCACGAACCCTTCCGGTTCGGCAAAACGCAAACCTTTAATCGGTTTCTGGAAACGGTACACCAGTTTCCACTGCTCACTTTGTGTCGCGCGTAACGAAATACTTGGACTGTCGCTGACGTACGGGTAGGAATTTAAATCTGTAGCGAACGCCGAAACAGCAGATGTCACCAACAACAATTTGGTCAGAACGACCGGGAGACAAATACGCATAAGTTCATCCTGTGTCCGATGCGCCGGAAACCGCAAGCTCACGCTTGCGTCCACAATCCTTCAGTGCCTGCCGAAGCGACGTTTTCACGACCCGCTCCGGACCAATAGGTTCACATTAGCAGACACAGACAAACTTGTTAACAGGTTCATTCATTCAAGGAATCACCGAGCCAGCGTTATTGATTTTTTGATGTAACATACATGACGACATAGGCAGGCGCTGGGCGCCAAGTCGCTGCGCGTTTCGTTGAGTGCGCTGCAGTATGAGTGTCGTCCTTTGCGGATCAACTTCGCCGGTTCAACCGCCGGCTCGACAGAAATAAGGAAACGGCGATGAGTTCGGTGAACTTTCGCACCCAAGTGTTTGGACTACTGTTTGTTCTTGTCTCGGCGCTAACCGCCGCTCTTGGGTTGCGCCTGTTGGTTTCGACTTACAGTACTTTTGATTTGGAACTCAGTTTTTCCAGAGAGGATGCCCTTCAGTCTGCGCATCATATTCGTACCACGCGCTTCCCCAATCTGAGCACCGATCGCACCGCTACCCAATTTATTCACAACCAGCGTTTGCAAGCCTATGTCGAATTAGAAGGGGGCGGCTTACAGCGCTATCGCGAATTGGTAAATATTCCCGATGTCGCTGCACGGTATTGGCGGGTTCGACAATTTTCCGAAGGCCAGGAACCCGAGCTAATCGTTACGTTTACGCCCTCAGGCACGCCCCTGTCATTTTCCTATCGGATTCCCGATACGGAGCCGGGCGCCGCTTTGTCGGAAGCCGAGGCGCAACGAATCGCCCAGTCCGGAGCCGAGCAGTTTCTAGGGCCGCGTTTTTTCGATTACGCGCTTCTGGAATCCAGTAACGTGCGCCAAAGTTCAGGACGCCTCGATCATCGGTTTACGTTCGAACACCAGCACCTGTCGATCGAAGAAGCCCGCGTCCGTTTGAATGTGCGCGTGGCCGGCGATCAGCTCGTAAGTATCTCCCAGCGGGTGCATATCCCCTCAGCGTTTAACCAGCGCTATTCTGAAATGCGCTCTCTGAACAATCAGATCAATCAAATTTCAGCCATGGCGGCGGCAGCCTTGTTTGGCTTGGGCGGTCTGGTGATAGGCGGTATTTGGTTACATCGACGCGGGAGCTTATATTGGCGGCGGGCATTACTCCCTTCGACATTTATCGGATTGGGCTTAGGCGCCGCTGCATTGAGCCAGTTGCCGTTAACCTGGATGAATTATCAAACCACGGACTCCGCCACCAATTTCCTGCTCATGCAATTTGTCTCAGCGGGCAGCGTCGCCCTTTCTGCCGCCCTGGGATTCGGGATTATTTACGCCGTGGCCGATGGCATGTCCCGATTGGCGTTTCCCCAACACCCACGGCTGTATGATTTTTTCCGCGCTGAGGCCGCCGCATCGCCTGAAATCCAGGCACGGGTCGTGGGTGCCTAC
>DAHVRW010000071.1 GCA_027322215.1 Marinimicrobium sp. | reverse complement strand
TCGGCGCCTTTGGTGGCGGACTACTGGCGGTGTGGCTGGTTTACCGAGTATCCACGGGCATCAACGGCACCTCCGTGGCCACCATGCTACTCATGGGCGTCGCCGTTTCCGCGCTATCCGCCAGCCTCACCGGCTTGCTGGATTATTATGCCGACAATGAAATGCTGCGGCGCATGAGCTTATGGCGCATGGGCGGCTTGGACGGGGCCAACTACACCCGCGTGGGCTTGGCTGGGCTGATTCTTTGTATTTTACTGCTGACCATCCCTGCCTTTGGCCGGGCGCTTAATACGCTGCTACTGGGTGAATCCCAGGCGCGGCACCTGGGTGTGGATGTCACCCGGCTAAAACGCCGACTCATTGTACTGGTCGCCGCTGGCGTCGGCTGCGCCGTAGCCGTATCCGGGAGCATTGCGTTTGTGGGTTTAGTGGTACCGCATATGGTGCGCCTGTGGGTGGGGCCGGATCACCGCCGCCTGCTGCCGCTGTCCGCATTAGGGGGCGCGGTGTTGTTGCTGATAGCCGACACAGTCGCGCGCACGGCACTGGCGCCCACCGAATTGCCCGTGGGCCTGGTAACGGCCTTGTTAGGCGCGCCGTTTTTTATTCATCTACTGCGCCAGCGGCGACACTTCGAATAGGCGCCTATGACCGTTCTAAACGTCGACAACCTGAGCGTAACCCGTGGCACACGACGATTGGTGGATGAGGTTTCCTTTTCGGTAACTCCGGGCCAAGTGGTATCGATTATCGGGCCTAACGGTGCGGGTAAAACCACCTTGCTGCGGGCCATCACCGGCGACGTATCGACGCACGGCACGTTGCATTTTAACCAGCGACCGTTGGCCCATTGGCCCGCACGGGACAAGGCGATGAGCCTGGCGGTATTAACCCAGAGTAACCCCCTATCGTTTGCGTTTACCGTCGAGGAAGTAGTGTCGTTAGGGCGCGGTCCCCACAGCACCGGCGCTACCCTAGACCGGCAAATCTGTCACGAGGCCATGGCGGCGCTGGATGTTGCACATCTTGCCTCGCGCCTGTACCCCTCATTATCCGGCGGCGAGCAACAGCGCACCCAACTGGCTCGGGTGATGGCGCAAATCTGGCGCGCCGAGAATGACGAAAATCGCTTATTGCTACTGGATGAACCGGTAACCTCGTTAGACTTGGGCCACCAGCGCCAACTGATGACGGCGATACGACAATTTGCCGACAGCGGCGTCGCGGTGCTGATGGTGGTACACGATATCAGCCTGGCGGCCGCTTACAGTGACCAGGTGCTGGCGCTGAACAAAGGCAAACGCATCGCTCTAGGCACACCGGAAGCGGTGGTAACGGAAACGTTGATCGAGGATTTATTCGGTACCGACTTTCGCGTGATCGCCCATCCGGTTTCAGGAAAACCGGTAGTGCTGGCGGGATAATGAATTCCAGTCCAACTGTCACCACTCCTGTCCACGACAGCACCGGGGCAGGAGGTAGAGCAACATAGAAGCCGTTGCCGAAACCGCACTGCAGAGAGATAGTTATGACCCGCACTATATACACCACCGTACTGTTCTTAATGTGCTTCGTCGCGCCCGTTCGGGCCATCGAAGTAACAGATTTTCTGGGAGAGAAACTGCGCTTAGAGCAGCCCGCCAAAAAAATCGTCGCGCTGGCGCCACATCTGGTGGAGAACGCCTACAGTGCCGGCGCTGGGGACAGGCTGGTGGCGGTTGTGGACTACAGCGACTACCCGCCCGAAGCGCGTAAATTGCCCCATCTGGGGAGCGCTATGGCAATCAGCGTCGAATCGGTTCTGGCGTTGCAGCCGGATTTGGTATTGGCCTGGGACTCAGGCAATAACGAAAACGTTGTGCGTCAATTGAAGCGCTTCGGCCTGCCTGTGTACGTGGACGAGCCCCGGACACTAGAGGATGTGGCAAAAACGATACGGGACATCGGCACCCTTGCGGGTACTGAAACGGTGGCTGAAAAAGAAGCCGAGCGGTATCTCAATAGCCTGGAAACCCTTCGCAAGCGCTACATCAGCAAGGAGGCCGTAAGCGTTTTCTACCAAGTATGGAATGACCCGCTGCAAACGCTAAACAACGATCACATCGTCAGCGATGTGATCCGCCTGTGCGGCGGTTACAATATCTACGGCGACGCCGCCAATATCGCGCCGGTGATCAACCGCGAATCCATTCTGGACCGAAACCCCGACATCATCGTCGCCAGCGGCCGGGCGGATGAACGTCCCCAATGGCTGGATGAATGGTTACGCTGGCCCGGCATGAGCGCGGTGCGCAACAACCACTTATATGTTGTGCACGCGGATCTGATTCAGCGTCATACCGTGCGCATTCTCGATGGAGCGGAAATTTTTTGTGGGCACATGGAAAACGCGCGCAACCAGTAAGTAGGCCATTGCGCTAAACTGCTGCTAAGCTATGTTGTAGCGCCGCACCTCGCGAGTCGGCCACACCAGTACAATAACGACCCAAGAAAGAGAATTCGCGCGTGCTTATCGTTCCCATTGAAAACCGACCTGACTGGAGCAGGCCGCCCGTTATTACCCTGGCGCTGATTCTTTTAAACATCGCCATATTCATTTTCTACCAGGGCTCCGATGAAGCCGTTGTCGAGCGCGCTTACCAGCTCTACGAAAGCCAGCAACTGCTGGACTACGAACGCCAACCGTATCTGGACTACTTGCGCCGCGAAGACCCGGACAGCTGGAGCGATCTGAGCAACATTGACGATGAGGCGCACCAGAGCGCCGTTCTGCGCTGGCAGATCATGTTCGACCGTACCTTTGACCAGCATCTGCGTACATTATGGCCAACCGCCGCTGATGAGCAAACCTTGCACTGGCAGCACGCTCGGGAGATGTTCGAGCGCGAGCGCAACCAGTTAAGCTCGTACCGAGGCGGTCTCACCCCGGCCGAGGCTAGGCCCATCACGTTCCTCACCAGTATGTTTTTGCACGGCGGCTGGGACCATCTGCTGGGCAACATGATTTTTTTATTCTTATTCGGCTTTACGCTTGAAGCCGTGCTGCGCCCGCACACCTATGTGCTGATGTATTTGGCCAGCGGACTGGCGGCTAGCGCCTTGCATATGAGTTTCAACCTTGGCTCGATGGTCCCGGTGATTGGCGCTTCGGGAGCCATATCCGGACTGATGGGTATGTACCTGTCGCTTTATCGGCTGCGGCGCATTCGATTTTTCTACACTGTGGGGTTTTACTTCGGCGAGTTTCGGGCACCAGCGCTGTTTATTTTACCGCTGTGGCTAGGTAAAGAATTGTATGGTTACTTTTTCTTCGAGTCAGCCATCGCTTATTGGGCGCACATTGGCGGGCTGGTGGCCGGGGCGGGACTCATGTTGCTGGCCAACCAAAGCCGCAAAAAGTTTGCTGGCGAACTGCAGCAGCAGGATGCCCATGATGAAACGGGAGAGAAGCTGAAAGAAGTACAGCTGTTAATAAACCGATTGGAATTCGAGCAAGCGAAAATACAGACTCGGAAAATTTGCCAAGCTCACCCCAACGACCCGCGGCCCTGGCAACAGTTATTCGATCTCCACAAAGGTCAGCCCCGACATAAAGCGTTTCACCAACTGGTGTTCGACATCCTTAAGCAGTTTGTGGCCAAAGGTGGGGACTTCCACCGCTGGCACAACACCGTGAACCAAGTGCTGGGCGAATACCGTGGGCTATCCCCCAAGATTCCAGCGCTCAATGGCGGCATGTGCCTGGCACTGGCCCGCACCTATTGGCAAAACGGCAAGCCCGATCTGGCCGCCGATTACGTCTCACTCGCGCACCAAAGAGGCGGCCATTCATACGCTATGGCCAAGCTGCTAAACGAAATGATCCCGTACTACCAGCGACGCCAAAAGACGGAACAGGCCGCCAAACTCACCGCCATACTGAAGCGACTGCGGCCATCCATCACGGCTCCGGGACCGGTGCAGGCTGACTAATGGCATCCTGAAGCTGTAAATACTGCTCACGCTCTTCACAGTGGGGCATTTTTTTCAGTACAAACTGAATAATCGCCAAGGCCTTGGCGTCATCGTTGAGATACTCCACAAACACCTTAGCCACCTGCAGATAAGCGGCGGGCAGGAGCGGGTCACTCGGCTTGGTTTTGTGGCGGTTGTGAAACAACCGCAGCACGGCTTTGTGCTGGCCCTGACGGCGCAACAGTCCAGCCAGCTCCACCGCTAGCGCGGTATCGTCCAACTGATAGTCAGGTATACGGCTCTGCACCTCCAGCAAGACCGCTGTGCCGCTACCCAATTGATTGTTGCGCTTCAGCAGCCCCAGAAAATATTCGCAGTGATTACCCAGCGCCCGTTGGTCATCCAACAGCATTAAGAGTTTATGGTAATGCTGATGCAGCTCGATATCGTCGGGCACGATGTCCAGCGCCCGGCGCAAAGCCTCCCGCGCCGGCGTGTACTTGCCATCGCGAACCAGCACCGTCACCTCTCCCAGGGCTTTCGCTTTTTCGAACGCCGCCTGATCCAGCTCGTCCTCGCTGTCATCATCGACATTGGCAAAGCCCAGCTCGTGTTGGTATTCAAACAGCACATAGCCGAGCATGGTGTAGAGCACGAAGGTGAAATAGATCATCAAGAACACCAATGCCGGCACGATGATCGCCTCCGGCAGCACCTCAACGAGCCCTTCCACCAGGTAAACGGGTCCCGCGGAAATAATCTGCGTACACAGCCAGAGCAACAGATAGGGCCAGCCTACCGCCAACATCAAGCTCAGCTGTGCCATCGGGTTAATGGCCCGGCCCACCGACTTCTCTACCGCCAAAATCATGATGCACGCGGGCATCGCCAGAGTGACGAACCCCGCCACAACGACGGCCACGATTTCCCCGAACTGGGCGGACACGCCGACAATGGCCCCCATCAGAATGATTACCGCAACAAACTTCAAGAACAGGTGGTGCTCATCACCCGATAGCACCGCCATGACTTCCGGTGCGGTGGTGCTGCCTGTGCCGCGATGCTCAATAATGGCAAATCCGTATTTCACCACCACGGCCAGACCAAACAGCAACAAAATCAGCGATAGCCAACCGGAGCCGAGCAATACAGCGCCCAGGGACAACAACCCGATGACCAACAGACTGTTTGGGTGCAGTGGATACGCAAAAAAGTGCGGCAAATTTTGCCAGAACGGTTTAGCACCAGTGGCGCTGCCCAAATAACGCAGTGCACTATTGCAGCGAATGCAGGTGGGGCTCAATTTGCCCCAGTGATGGCTGCGCCCGGCGGGGATGCATTTTTCCCCATATTGGGTTTGGCAGCCATCGCAGATCCAAACCGCTGGCATATTGGGGAAAAAGTGACAATCCATTTTGGCCATGGGACAACTCCATCGTTATTAGTGTGTTGGCGCTAAAATACAATATGCAGGCCCATCGGGCCAATTCTGCAGGAATAGGATGCGACCATAAGCCGGAAAGCCGCTATAAAAGGGCGCGATTCAGTGCGACCGAAGATCAGCCGTTGAAGCGGGGGAAGGCTTTAGCGCAAACGTCGTCAATCCATTGGGTTTTGGTCATCGCCGACGGCATTGATCATGGCCGCAATGCCTTGACCTCGCAGGCGCTCCATCAGGCGCCCCAGTTCCGCCACTTGATCCGCCGCCAAGCGGTTTTTCTCATCTGGCGTAAGGCGCCCTTTAGCAACCATTTGCTCTATGAAGCCCTCGCTGACTGAGAGCCTGACGGCGGCTTCTTCCATATCGATGTATTCTTTCACGCGCGCTCCCATCTCCCATGTCGTGGTCATGCATTTAACCCCCAGGTCCCGCAAGAACCCCCGGTCCCAGGGCCGCGGATGTTACCAATGATGCCGCCGTTGGCGAACAATGACCGGCCCGTGGCGACTATGCCATAATACGGCCTTTGCCCCTGCAAAACCCTAGCCTCACCGTGTTTTTGATACAACCGGATTCACCAAGAGACCCCTGATGAGCAACAAAGGCATTCTTTATACCGTATCCGCGCCGTCGGGCGCTGGGAAAACCAGTTTGGTGAACGCCCTGGTGGAATCCAATACCGAAGTCTGTGTATCGGTGTCGCACACCACCCGCGCGATCCGACCCGGCGAAGTGGACGGCGTAAATTACCATTTCGTATCCCGGGAAGAATTCGACACCATGCTGAGTGAGGGTGCGTTTTTGGAGCATGCTCAGGTGTTTAATAACCTGTACGGGACCTCCCGGAACTGGGTAATGGAAACGCTAAATACGGGACTGGATGTGATTCTGGAAATCGACTGGCAGGGGGCCAAACAGGTACGCGAGCAACTGCCGGATACGGTCAGCGTGTTTATCTTACCACCGTCGCTGGCCGCACTGCGCCAGCGCCTCACGGGGCGGGGCCAGGATGACGAGGAGGTGATTCAGGCTCGCATGGATGGCGCACTGGACGAAATATCCCATTACACGGACGCGGACTACCTGATTATCAACGACGACTTCACCACCGCCCTGGCTCAGTTTCAGGCGCTGATTACCAGCCAGACGCTGCGCCTGGAGCGCCAGAGCCACATACACGAAAACCTATTGCGGGATTTACTGTCTTAAAACCGAATGGGCCACGTTTTACGCGACTTAGCCCGCACGGCAACCCTGCAGAGAACCCGTAAACTGTGTACAATATGAGCTATTGAGCGCCCGTTCTGGATCGTAACAATACGGCCCAATTCGGGGCGATAACCGTCAACGAGAGTAGAAAGACTATGGCACGGATCACTGTAGAAGATTGTTTAGACCATGTAGACAACCGCTTTGAACTGGTGATGGTGAGCAGCAAACGCGCCCGCCAGATCGCTGTCGGCGGCAAAGAGCCGCTGGTGCCCGAGGAAAACGACAAGCCCACGGTCATCGCTCTGAGAGAAATTGAGGAAGGTTTGATCGACGCCAGCATCTTGCTGGAGCGTGACGAGCCCGTGCGTCCGAAGGCGGAGCAAAGCTACGAACCCGAAATGTAATGAGTTAACCTGCCGCCGCCTGGCGCCTGCGGCGGCGCTAATTATTCTGGAGGACGTCCTTGCAAACCATTGAAGCCTTAAGTCACAGGCTTTCGTCCTATCTGGAACAGCCCCAGATCAATCTGGTGAAGCGCGCCTATTATTACGCCGAACAGGCCCACGACGGGCAAAAGCGTCGCAGCGGCGAAGCCTACATTACCCACCCCTTAGCCGTAGCGGATATTCTCGCTAGCATGCACATGGACCATCAAAGTCTGATGGCCGCCATGCTGCACGATGTGATTGAAGATACCGGCATCAGCAAGAGAGCCATCGACAGACAATTTGGCTCCACCGTCGCCAATTTGGTGGATGGCGTCAGTAAACTCACTCAGATCGAATTTGAATCCCACGCCGAAAAACAGGCCGAAAACTTCCAAAAAATGGCACTGGCCATGGCCAGCGACCTGCGCGTGATTCTGGTGAAGCTGGCCGACCGGCTGCACAACATGCGCACCCTCGGCGCCATGCCGCCGGAAAAAAAGCGCCGTATCGCCAAAGAAACACTGGAAATCTACGCCCCAATCGCCCACCGCCTGGGCATGAACGATATGCGGTTGGAATTTGAGGACCGCGGCTTTTACAGCATGTATCCCTTGCGGGCCACGCGCTTGCAGGCGGCCCTGAAAACCGCCCGCGGCAACCGTAAAGAGCTGGTGGAACAGATTCAAACGGCCATCGAAAAATGCCTGGCCAAAGAAAACCTGACCGCGCTGGTACTGGGGCGAGAAAAACACCTGTTCAGCATTTACGAAAAAATGCGGCAGAAGAAAAAGTACTTTAAAGAGAT
Organism: Marinimicrobium sp.; assembly: GCA_027322215.1. Classification (GTDB taxonomy): domain Bacteria; phylum Pseudomonadota; class Gammaproteobacteria; order Pseudomonadales; family Cellvibrionaceae; genus JAVDDU01. The sequence goes on along the minus strand of DAHVRW010000071.1, from coordinate 4,197 downwards.
TATGGACGTGTACGCGTTCCGCATTATTGTGGACAGCGTCGACACCTGTTACCGGGTGCTGGGCATCATCCATAACCTGTACAAACCCGTAGCGGGGGAGTTTAAGGACTACATCGCCATCCCCAAGGCCAACGGTTATCAATCCCTGCACACGGTGCTGGTGGGGATGCACGGGGTACCCATTGAGGTGCAGATTCGCACCAAAGAAATGGATGAAATGGCCAACCACGGCATCGCCGCGCACTTTCTCTACAAATCCAGCGAGGACGAAAGCAATAGCCACACGCGTGCCCGCCAGTGGGTACAAGGCCTGTTGGAAATGCAGCGCCGGGCCGGCGACTCGCTGGAATTTATCGAGAACGTGAAAATTGATTTATTCCCGGACGAAGTGTACGTGTTTACGCCGAAAGGGAAGATTGTCGAGCTGCCCCACGGCGCGACGGCCGTCGATTTTGCCTACGCCGTGCACACCGATGTTGGCAACAACTGTGTGGCCTGCCGTATCAACGATCGCCTGGCGCCCCTGTCCCAGCCGTTGGAGAGCGGCCAGAAAGTTAACATCATCACGGCCAAGGGCGCACAACCCAATCCGAGCTGGCTGAATTTTACCGTGTCGGGTAAAGCCCGCAGCGCCATTCGACATTTCCTGAAAAACCAGCGCCACCATCAATCGGTCGCTCTGGGACGGCGCATGCTGGCAAGAGCGCTCGAAGAGTTGCAATTGGACCTGGACGAGCTCACCGACGAGCAAGAACAACAACTGCTCGCGGCCACACAAATGAAATCCATGGAAGATTTGCTCGAAGACATCGGCTTGGGTAATCGTATCGCCCACGGGGTAGCCAACCTGCTGCAACCCGAAACTAAACTGCCCACCAAAGGCGCCAGCATTACCACACCACTGACCATCGATTCGGCCGAGGGCATGCTGATCACCTTTGCCCGCTGTTGCCGTCCGATACCCGGCGACCCGATTATCGGCCATATCAGCTCAGGCAAAGGGTTAGTGGTGCACCAGGATACCTGCCGCAACATTGCAGAGCTGCGCAATAAGCCTGAAAAAATCAGCCACGTTAGCTGGGCGCCCACGGTACAGGGCGAATTTCTGGTGGACGTGCGCGTAGAGGTGGAATCCGACCGCGGCATCATCGCAACCCTGGCAACGCGGGTATCGGAGCAGGGCGCCAGCATTGAGCACATCCGCGTCAACGAGCGGGATGCCCACAACAGCGTGATTTTGCTGTGCATCGGCGTACACAACCGGATTCACCTGGCCAACGTCATGCGCCGCATCCGCAACCTCAGCTTCGTATTGCGCATCAGCCGCAACAAAAACTAACGGCCAGCCACCCCCCCGGCTGGCCCGGCGGGTACGATCAGCCTATACTTTACGGCTTTTTCTCAGCAAGGATTTCAGCCATGTCCAATCGCGCTACCATTTACAGCAAACAGGCTCCCGAAGCCATTGGCACCTATTCCCACGCCGTAAAAATGGACAATACCGTCTACCTTTCGGGGCAAATCCCCCTGGATCCGGACACTATGGAACTGGTGGAGGGCGGCTTTGAGGCCCAGGCCGAACAGGTGTTTAAAAACCTTGCCGCGGTGTGCGCCGCGGCCAACGGCGATTTGAATCACATCGTCAAGCTCAACCTCTACCTGACTGACCTGGATAACTTCCCCATCGTCAACGACGTCATGGCGCGTCACTTCAAAGAGCCCTACCCGGCCCGCGCTGCCATCGGCGTCAGCCAATTGCCTAAAGGCGCGCTGATTGAAGCCGACGGGATCATGGTGGTGTAACGGCGCCCACGGGCGCTGTGAACTCGGCCAAGGAGCTGGCCGAATAGTTACTTCCGACGCAGCTCTTGCAAAGCCTCGTTCATCTTGAACAGTACGATCAGCAGCTCACACCAGATTCTCGCGCCGATGGCGCCCATACCGATAAAAATCAGACCTCTAATAAATTTGCCAAACCCAAACCCACCGTAGCCGGCAAACATCGAAGCAAAACCACCAATGACGATGCTCACCAGTAGCAACCAATAAACAAAGGTGATGATTTTGGGGGTCAGCATGTTGTCAAAGAAGAGAACGTTCTTCATTTTTCTTTCCTATTATTAATTTTTTTGGTCTACAGGTCACTATAGTCCATCCACTACGCGCGTACGAGTGCACGCCCACTCATCACTATAGTGAGCAATTCGTAATTTACAACCGTGCCGACACGCCCCAATACTGCAAAACCGAAAAGCACTCAATCTCGCCAATAATTATTGGCTGCCGCAATGGTTTGAAAATTGATGGCGACCACTTGTGAGGCGGCGATGAGGGAATCGGGGTCTGCGGAGTATTCGGCGCGACCCTCAAATAGAGCTTCGCGGTTAGGTTGCGTTGTGGTCACGGCCCGGCGGGCCAGGACAATAGCAAGCTCAAAGCCCTCATCGGGCGTAGCGGTAATCAGGCTCAACCCTTGCGGTGTAGCCTCAGGCTCGGCGACGACGGCTACGGGCGCCGTTACGACAGCACAGAAAAATAAGCTAGCGGTAATAAAACGTTTCATTGCAGCGGCTCCTTTTAGTAGATGGAGTTTCTAACGTGGTTGAACATAAATCGCGTAGACCTCAACCGCCCAGAGTTACGCATCGCGTGCTCGTGGGCGGCCAGGCGTTTGATAAGTTCAGCCGCTGCGTCGGCGCTTAGTCGTCTTCACCCTCGGCTTCTGGGGGAATGGACAATATATAAGTGGCCAACTTGCGCAGCGCCGGCTCTTCCAAGAAACTGTGCGCCGGCATAGCGTGTTCACCCCAGATGCCGCTGCTGCCGTTGGCAATAGCGCTGGCGATATAGGTCACCGGATCGTCCAGGTCGCCGTACTTTTGCTTAATCGCGGAAAAGCTCGGCCCCACCGATGCCTCGTATTCCTGGTGACACGCCAAACAGCTGGTGTCTTGCGCCAGGGCTTTGCCCTCAGCGATATCCAGTTGAGCTTGGTGCCCAATGCCTTCGCCGGTCGCGGACTCGGTTGTTTCCTCAACCTCAGCCACCAGCTCGGCATCAGCGTCATAGTTAATCACGCTCAGCTTGGCGTCTTTGCTGCCCGCCCACCACTGAGTGCCGTATTCAAGAACCCACAGACGACCGTCGGGGGTAATTTTCATATCCAGCGGCCCCGCGAAATCAATGCTGGGGGCAAGATCTTCGATTTTTACCACATTGTCTTTGTCGTCCACGGTAACGACTTTGATCCAGCTGCGCATAAAGTCGCCGATAATCAGCCTGCCCTGATAGTACTCGGGGTAGGCGAGGTCACCGGAGCTTGGGTACACACCAGCCACTAGCGCGTTGCGTCCACCCTGGCCAAGCTCAGGGAAACGCTCAAATGTTCCGTAGGGATACCAGATAAGCGCCGGTTGCGCCGGAGGCAGCACGTCCAGCCCGGTGTTGCGAGGCGAGAAATTCTCGGGCGCCAGGGGGTTAAAAAGCTTTCCGCTGGTCTGGGCTTCATAGTCGTACATGCGGTAGGGGATGTTGTTGCCCACCATGGTCGGCCAACCGTAATAGCCAGCTTCAGGGACCTTATTGATCTCATCGTAACCGCGAGTGCCAAACTCCTCGGTATCTTCGGTGGCATCCGGACCAATATCGCCGAAGTAGAGCGTATCTGTCTTGTTGTCCACGGCGATGGTATAGGGGTTGCGGGTACCCATTACGTAAACCTCGGGACGACCCTCGTCCTCGGAGGCAAAGAGGTTGCCTTCAGGAATGCTGTAGCCGCCATTGCGGTCCGGGCGGATGCGCAAAATCTTACCGCGCAAATCCTGGCTGTTGGCGGAGGTACGCAGTGCGTCGTGATGCTTACCTTCAGCCGTGTTATTGATAGGGCCGGAGCCGTTGGACTCGAACGGGTTGCTATTGTCCCCCAACGCGACAAACAGATTGCCGTGACGATCGAACACCATATCGCCGCCGGTGTGGCAGCAGGTGTCGTCATTGGGCATATCCAGCAGGACCTGCTCGGAGGCCATATCCAGCTTGTTGCCATCGACCTTGAACTGCGACAAACGCTGCAACAAATCGTGTTCGCCACTTTCGTCGGCGAGGTTGTACATCGCGTAGATAATCTGGTTGCTGGCAAAGTCGGGATCGAACACAACGCCAACCAAACCAAACTCAATGCGTTTCGCGGGCGCGAAC
>DAHVRW010000070.1 GCA_027322215.1 Marinimicrobium sp. | reverse complement strand
GTCATTCAAATCGTTAAGCAGGAGTGAAACATCCATAGAGTTGGCGTCGCGTCGATCAAAAAAGTCGGTCAGTGTACTCGCTTTGGCACGGAATTTCAGACACGTCCGGCGTGCAGCACTGGCTAAACGTACAGCGCACAGGCGGCGGTGTCAATTGATGGCGGGCCCGGGCATTACCCGGCTGGATCGTCTGCGGCCTTATTGGACGCGCTTTGCTGTAAATGCCACAGCTGGGCGTAACGTCCGCCCAGGCGCAGCAACTCGGGATGACTGCCCTGTTCTACGAGGCGACCCTGATGCAGCACCAGGATTCGATCCGCATCCACCACGGTGGACAGACGGTGCGCGATTACCAAACTGGTATGGCCCACCGAAACCGCGCGCATGGCGGTGAGAATGGCCGCTTCGGCCTTTGAATCCAACGCCGAGGTCGCTTCGTCAAACAGCAGAATTGGCGCACCTTTCAATAGCACCCGGGCGATAGCAATGCGCTGCTTTTCACCCCCGGAAACTTTCAACCCGCGCTCGCCCACAAGGGTTTTATCACCTTGGGGCAGGGCGTCGATAAAGCGGCGCAAGTGTGCCATATCGATGGCTCGCTCTATGTCGTCATCCGATGCACTGGGTCGGCCATAGGCAATATTCTCCCGAATACTGGCATTGAATAGCACCGTATCCTGAGGCACTACGGCAATAGCCCGGCGCAAACTGTCCAGGGTGACATTGCGAATGTTTTGTCCGTCGATGCGGATTTCACCGTGATCCAGATCGTAAAAGCGGTAAAGCAGCCGGGCGATGGTGCTTTTGCCGGCACCCGAGGCGCCCACCAGTGCCACCCGTTGGCCCGGCTCGATGGCGAAGGTGAGATCTTGCAGTATGGGCCGCTCGGCGTGATATCCGAAGTGAACGGAGTCAAACTCAATGCGGCCCTCGGTCACTTGCAATGGTTTGGCTTCGGGCGCGTTACGAATCTGTGGCTCCCGGCTCAGCAGACCAAGCATGTTTTCCAAATCAGTGAGGGCCCGGCGAATTTCCCGATAGACGAAACCGAGAAAGTTAAGCGGGATAAATAACTGAATTAAATAGGCATTGATCATCGCCAAATCACCCAACGTCATGGTGCGATCAATCACCGCCTGCGCGGCCATAACCATCATGGCGGTCATGGCCAGGGCGATAATCAGCGCCTGACCGGAGTTGAGCGCCAGCAGGGTTAAGCGATTTTTCAGTTTGGCGTTTTCCCAGTCCGCCAAAAACGTATCGTAGGTTTTGGCTTCATAGGCTTCGTTATTAAAGTATTTAACCGTTTCGTAATTTAACAGACTGTCCACAGCGCGGGTGTTGGTGGACGAGTCCGCGAGGTTGGCGGCGCGCACAAAGCGCGTGCGCCATTCCGTCACTACCACGGTAAAGCCTACGTAGATCAGAACTGCGACCAAAATAATGAGCGCATACCAAACGGAAAAGGCGAGGGTAAAGATCACCGCCACCATCAGAATTTCAAACAGCGTCGGCACGATGTTGAACATCATAAAACGCATCAGAAAGTTGATGCCGCTGGTGCCGCGCTCGATATCGCGACTGATTCCGCCGGTCTGACGGCTTAAGTGAAAGTTGAGTTCCAGCTGGTGCAAATGCTCGAACACCCGCAATCCAATACGGCGCATGGCACGCTCAGTAACTCGGCTGAACAACGCATCGCGCAGCTCGCCGAAAAATACTCCGCCAAAACGAAAAAAACCGTACAAGAGCAAGAACGCGATGGGCAGCACCAGCTCCGGCTGCAAGTTGCGGTCGACACCATCGATGATGTGTTTGAGCGCCCAGGGCATGGCCAGCGTAGCGCCCTTGGCGGCCAGCAACGCAAGCAGTGCCAACAGAACACGGCCACGAAATTCCCAAAGGTATGGCCATAAATAGCCCCATACCTGACCCAGATGAAGGCGTGGTACCGACGGATCTTTGGGCGGGGGTGACTGTGCAGACATGGCGCGCATAATGCTGAGAATTCCTCTCGCAAACGAGTCGATATGAAGTCGGGGGTGTCGGCGCGGGCAACCATAAACGGTTGTTAACCACCGCGCTCTCCGTTAACGGACAAAGGTTATCAGAGCTGTCGAAACACCAACGAGGTATTGATGCCGCCGAAGGCGAAGTTGTTGCTCATGGCGTACTCCACCTGAGCGATGCGGGGTTGGCCAACGATGTAATCCAGAGGCGCACAGTCCGGGTCAAAGTTTTTGAGATTCAAGGTCGCGTTCAGCCAGCCTTCGCGGATCATTTGTATCGTGGACCAGGCCTCGATAGCGCCACCGGCACCCAGTGTATGCCCCAAGTGCCCTTTGATACTACTAAAGGGCACCCGCTGGCCAAAAAGCTCGGCGGTGGCGTAACTTTCGGCCACATCGCCGGGCACGGTCGCGGTGCCGTGGCCGTTAATGTAACCAATAGCCTCGGGCGGCAAGCTGGCATCTGCCAGAGCCAGCTCCATGGCAACCCGCATGCTCGGGCCGTCGGGCAAAGTGATGTGGGCACCGTCGCAGTTGGTACCGTAACCCACGATTTCAGCAAATATCGTCGCGCCCCGGGCCGTCGCATGCTCCAGCTCTTCCAGAATAAGCGTCGCGGCGCCTTCGCCAATCACTAAGCCATCGCGGTCGCGATCGAAGGGGCTGGGCGTCTCGCTGGGTCGGTCGTTGCGGGTACTGGCGGCGCCAAACGTATCAAATACCGCGGCTTCCGAAGGGCACAGCTCCTCGGCGCCTCCGGCGATCATCAGCGTTTGGCGTCCTGCCCGTATCGCTTCATAGGCGTAGCCAATCCCCTGACTGCCCGAGGTGCAGCCCGATGAGGTGGTGTAAACACGGCCTTTGATACCAAAAAACACGCTCAGATTTACCGCCGTGGTGTGGCCCATCATACGGATATAGGTGGTGGGGGAGACGCGAGTCATGTCCCGCTTGTGGAGCATAAGGGCAAATTCTGTGGTGGCGTCCGTGCTGCCGGTAGAGGAACCGTAAGCCACCCCGCACCGCCCACTTTGGAGCAGGGGATCATTGAGTAAACCGGCATCTTCCAGGGCAAGCTCGGTGGCGCGGGTCGCCAGTAGCGCTACCCGGCCCATAGCGCGTACTTTTTTGCGCGGATAATGTTCCGGGACCTCAAAATCTGGCACTGGCCCACCCAACCGCGTGCCCAGGTTTCGGTACTCAGCCCAGTGGGGCAGGTGGCGAATACCGCTGCTGCCTTCGCGCAAGCCGCGCCCAAGAGTGGCCCAGTCATTGCCCAGAGCGGTCACGCCGCCCATACCTGTGATCACCACTCGTTTCATGATTTTGCTCGTGTGCGTCCGTTCTTAGCGCTTGATAATCAGCGACGTGTTAATCCCGCCAAAAGCGAAGTTGTTGCTCATCACATAGTCGCACTGCAACTGCCGGCCCGGGCCGGTGATGTAATCCAGGGGGGCACATTCGGGGTCCACCTGATCCAGATTGATAGTGGGCGCAAACCAACCCTCGCGCATCATCTCTAAGCTAATCCAGGCTTCTAGCGCGCCACAGGCACCCAAGGTATGGCCGACGTAGCTTTTCAAGGAGCTGATGGGCACATTGGTACCCAGAATCTCAGCAGTGGCCCGGCTCTCGGCCACATCGCCCTTGGCGGTGGCGGTGCCGTGGGCATTTACATAGCCGATTTGCTCCGGTGTCAATTGGGCGTCTTCCAATGCCAGAGCCATGGCCCGGGCCATGGTTTCCGCCTTGGGTTCGGTCACGTGGGCGCCGTCCGAGTTGGTGCCAAAACCGACGATCTCACCGAGGATGGTGGCGCCGCGAGCTTTAGCATGTTCGTAATCTTCCAGAATTAACGTGCAGGCGCCTTCGCCCAGAACCAGACCATCCCGATCTTTATCAAAGGGCCGCGGGCTTAGCTCCGGCTCTTGGTTTCGAGTGCTGGTGGCGAACATGGTGTCGAACACCGCCACGGGAGTAACGCAAAACTCTTCCGCGCCGCCGGCCACCATAATGTCCTGGCGGCCGTACTTGATGGCTTCGTAGGCGTAACCCAGGCCCTGACTACCCGAAGTACAGGCGGAGGTGGTGGTAATAACCCGCCCGGTGATGCCGAAAAACAACCCGATGTTCACGGTGGCGGTGTGGGTCATTGAGCGCAGATACGACGAGGCGGTCAGATCGAGGGTGGTATTGTCGGAGAGCACTTTGACCAGCGCCCGGGCATCCTCCGGCGTCCCCATGCAAGATCCGTAGGAGACGCCAGTGGCGCCGTTGGTCAGGGCCGGGTGCTCCAAAAGATTGGCTTGGGCCAGCGCTCTTTCGGTGGCGTTGACCGCCATAACGGAAACCCGCCCCATGCTACGCAACTTCTTTCGCGGGTAGGAGGCCGGAGTTTCGAAGTCCAGAATAGGGGCGCCCAGCCGGGTATTCAAACCTTCGATGGCTTCCCACTCAGGGATCGGGCGAACCCGGTTGCGCCCCTCGCGCAAGGCGGCCGAGATGGTCGGCCATTCATGGCCAAGCGCGCTGACCGCACCCGCTCCGGTAATAACAACTCTGCGCATGACTTATAACATCCCGCCGTTAACTGAGATTACCTGCCGGGTGATGTAGCTTGCCTGATCGCTCATCAGATAAGTGACCAAACTTGCCACCTCGTCCGCCTGGCCAAAGCGGCGCAACGGGATCATTTTCTTGGCTTCGTCGACGAATACCTCGTCAATCATATCGGTTTCAATTATTCCAGGTGCAACGCAGTTGACTGTGATACCCCGTTTGCCTAGCTCCAGCGCCAATGCCTTGGTGGCGCCAATTAACCCCGCCTTGGTGGCGCTGTAATTCACTTGCCCCCGATTCCCCGCCAAACCGGCGATGGAAGACAAGGTGACAATACGCCCACCCTGGCGTGCGCTAACCATGGGCATGACCAGCGGGCGCAACACATTGTAAAAACCACTCAGGTTGGTGTTGATCACGCTGTCCCAGTCGTCGCCGCTCATGGCGGGGAAGGCGTTATCCCGAGTGATACCGGCGTTGCATACAACGCCGTAAAAGGCGCCGTGCTGCTCCAGATGTTTGCTGAGCACCTGTTCGGCGGCTGTGCGATCGGCCACATCAAACTGCAACACCCAGCTGCGCTGGCCAAGCGCTTCCACTTGGGCCGCCACGGCTTGCGCCTGCTCGACATTGCCCCGGCAATGCACCGCGACATCGAACCCAGCACCGGCTAACTGCAGGGCGACAGCCTTGCCAATACCCCGGCTGGAGCCGGTAACCAATACTTGACGCGCCTGCGCGTCTACTGCTGACATGACAAACACTCTCCTAAATTACGGCTCACTGGCCTTTAAGTAGGCCTCGGGATCTTGGGGTTGGAAGGCGGAAAACATTGCCTCCACCAATAATGCACCCTGGTGGTCATGAATGTGCCCGCTAAATGCCACCAGCGGGCCATCAATCAAATTTGGGATGACGGAAATACGCAGGGTTTCTCCGAGGGCAAACACGGGTTGCTCCGCGTCGAAAGAGCGTGAGCTGACCAAAAAGGCCGGTTGCACCGGTCGGTTGTGACGCTGGCAATCCAGACCCAGCCATACAGCGGCGGTTTGCGCCAGGTATTCTAATCCCACCCAGGAGGGCACGCCGCCTAAGGCTGGATCATAAAACACGTTATCTTCGGTAACCCGCGCCTCGGTTACCGTGGTTTGCGGGGACTCGCTAACTAGCCGCTCCACAAGGCGCATAGGCGGCCGATGGGGCAGATAAGCAGAAATATCAGTCACTTCGGGTCTCCCACAATTACCGCCGCATTGTTGCCGCCGAAGGCAAAGGAATTACTCAAGCAAATACGGCGACCCGAGCGCGTAAAAACATCGCCGGTGTTAACCAGCGCCAGCGGCGGCAGGGCTGGGTCTTGCTCACCGTCCCACACATGAGGCGGCAGTTGCTGATGTTGATTGTACCGACTCAGGGCCAACCAACACAAAGCCGCCTCAGTGGCACCAGCGGCACCGAGGGTATGCCCCAGCTGGCCTTTGCTACTGCTACAGGGTGTGCCAGCGGGAAAAAGCCGGTCGGTAAGCGCCGACTCCATGGCATCGTTGAGGCGGGTGCCGGTGCCGTGTAAGTTGATGTAGTCGATGTCCGCCGGCTGGATTTGAGCGCTGGCCAGCGCCGCGCGTATAGCGGCCTCGGCCCCGCGGCCTTCCGGCTCTGGCGCCGAGATATGGTGAGCGTCCGACGAGGCTCCCACCCCCAGCAGGGCGATGGATTCCTTTAATGGCTCCCTCGTCACCAAAAAAAACGCTGCCGCCTCACCGATATTGATGCCCGCCCGGTTTCGGCTAAAGGGCACACAGGGATTGGTGTCCACCGATTCCAGTGCAAAGAAACCGTTTACGGTTAATCGGCACAGGGAATCAGCACCACCGGCGATCACCGCATCCGCTGCACCGCTGGTCAACAGACGGGCCGCCGAGCCCAGGGCATGAGCGCTGGAGGAACAGGCGGTGGACAAGGTATAGGCGGGGCCGTGTACATCATAGAACTGGGCGATCAGCTGCCCAAGGTTGCCGATCTCCTGCTGCCGATAATGGTAGCTGGTGGGTTTCTGGCCGGTTTCGGCCACCGACCGCAAGGCGGTCTCTCCCTCGGCGATGCCGGAGGTGCTGGTGCCGGCCACCACCGCTACACGATCGGGTCCGTACCGCTCCAGGGCCAGCTTCACTGTCGGGGTGATTTGACCCAGGGCGGTCAGGGCCAGTTGGAGGTTACGACTTTGGTATGGTCGCAGCGGTTCGGGCACAGGTCGTAAGTCAGCGCTCACACTGGCGGTATAGGTTGAAGCGCCGGGAATCCAGTCACAGGGCGTCAGGCCCCGCTCGCCCGCCAACAGGTGATGCCAGATGTCTTGCCGATTACCGCCTAATGCGTTGACCAAGCCCAGGTCGGTCAGATAAAACGTCATTCTATAGTCACTTCCAGTTCTCGCACGGTAATCCGGGCCTGCTGCTGAGGCAGCTCATATTGATCGGGTTGGCTGCGGCTCCAGCGCCATAGGTTGCGCCCGTGCCGCTGCAGTTGCCAACCCGCACTATCGGGCGTCGGCTGTAAATCCAGCCCCGCCGTGGCGACACAAACCAGCGACAGGCGCTCCCGCATTTGCCACCAATGCCAACCCCATAACAACCACTGTGGATCCACACCGCGATACAGCGGGCTTTGCTCTACGGTAAATCCCGCGGGTGTTTGGGTAGCGGTGAACTGAGGCGCCCCTATAGCGTCGAGCGCCACATAGGTGATTCCCTCCGCGTTGGGCTCCCGATGCACCACCAAATTGTGCCGCCCACGGTCGCTGCGCACCTGCAGCAGGCCGCTCGGAGCCATGGCCTGCGCGCAGCGGTCATCGGCGGGCCACTGGGGAGTATGGCTGCAAGCGGTGAGCAATCCCAGCAATATCAATGGCGCCCAACGCATCATTGGCCAGCGACTTCAGGTTTACAAAAGTCCGCCAGCGCCTGCAAGCGCCGTTGCGGCTGAGCGACAAACGGATTTTTGGTATCCCAGGCGTAGCCTGCCAGGATCGCGCTGATCATTTTGCGCACGCTGGCGGCCTGGTCGGGGAAAAAGAGTACATCCTGGAAGAGGCCGTTGTACCAGAACTCAACAAACACCCGGAAGGTTTCTACGCCGGCGCGCAGCGGTTGCTCATACTCGGCGTGCCAGTCCACCGTTTCGCCTTGCAGTTGGCGATCCAGCAATGCCACGCCAATACTGGCCGAGCGCATGGCGATGGTTATGCCCGAGGAGAATATCGGATCAAGAAACTCGCCCGCATTGCCCAGCAGGGCAAAGCGCTCTCCCGCCAGCTTTTTTACGCTGGCCGAGTAGCCAGCCAGTTGCCTTGATGGGTAGCGGAAATCGGCCTTGTGCAGCAATTTGGCCAGTACCGGGGCCTCGGCCAAAAAGTTGCGGAATGTATCGACCGGTTCGGGACCGGCGCGCAGGGCGATTTTCTCCGGCGTGGCCACCACGCCGGTGGAGCAGCGACCGTCGCTGAAGGGGATCAGCCAGTACCAAACATCCCGCTCGACCGGGTGCACTGTTATCAGGATTTTGTTGCGATCAAAGCTTGGGTCGTCAATGTGGTCATCGATATGTGTGGACACCGCATGGCGCACGGGAAAGCTTGAGGGTTGTTCCAAATCCAGAAGGCGGGATGCCACACGCCCAAAACCACTGGCATCGAACACAAACCGGCACGCAATCTCGCCTTTCTGACCCTGCTCTCCGGTGTAACCTACTCGGACCGGGTCGCCATCAACATCGAGGGAATCTATGGTGTAACCGTAGTGTATGTCGGCACCCTGGGCACTGGCCTCGTCCGCAAGAACTTTGTCAAAGCGGCCCCGATCGACCTGAAAAGTGGTGCCGGGTCCGGCGGTAAACTTTTCGCGAAAATCGTAATAGACGTAGCGTTCGCCCCAACCGAAGGCGGCGCCGTCTTTGAATTGAAAGCCTTGGCGCTGCACCGCTTCCAGCATGCCCGCCTCTTCAAGGTATTCCATGCAATGGGGCAGCAGGCTCTCGCCGATCGTAAAGCGGGGGAAGTGTTGGCGCTCCAATACCACGACGCTATAACGCCTTTGGCGCAGCAGCGCGGCGGCGATGGCTCCGGAAGGGCCCGCACCGATGATGACAACATCCGCTTGCGTAGGAACACTTGCCATAACCCGCTCCATTATTCGTTAGTCAAGATCCATTGAGCCGGACAGTCCGCGCAGAGCCAGAGGCGCGCAGGCAAACCCCAGCACTATGCCGAACAGCAGCGTCAGGCCAAAGCTGGCGATGGCGGCCGTAGAGCTGAGAGATAACAATCCGAACGATAATACTGTGGTACACATGCATAACCCAACGCTCAAGAGCGTATCACAGCGGCTGCCGCGGCTCTCCCTGAGAAAGAGCGCGTAGTCTATGCCGATGCCCAAGACCAGCAATAGAGCCATCATATTGAAAACACTGATGGGCTGGCCCGCGAGTGCCAGAAGAGCCAGCGTTACCAAACTTGCTGTGGCAGGAGCGGCCAGTGTCCATAGGACGCCTTTAATACCGTAGCGGCCACTCAATAATAAACCGATACAGGCGTAGGCCAGCAATAGCAGTATGCCGGCCATCTGACGGTAATCCGCCAGTAAACGGCTCGTGCGCTCCACCGGGTCCACCCAGTGCACAGAATCCAGCCCTGTGACCGCCTCAATCACCCGCTCGGGCTCGTCGAGTCCGCGCAGGGTCACCGCGGAAAAGTGTCGGCCCTGCTCTGTGAAATAAATCGGTGCATCTGGCAACGGCTCGAGTACGGCCCAGGTGGAGTCCCAATCCAAAGGCGCCTGCGCCGCGAGCAACCGCTCCTGAAGCTCAACCCGAAAGGGCGCCGCCACCTGCAAGCCGTCCAGCACTTGGGTCAGTGCGCCGGCGTCCAACAGTTGCTCCCAAAGCTGGCGATTTTCCTGTTGGCGGGCTTGGGAGGGTAACCATTGGGCCAAAGATTGATAACCGCCCAGTTGCTCGTCCGCCACCAAGGCATCGAGCCGATGGCCCAGCCGTTCCAGTTGCTCCAGCAGCTCTTGCCGGCTAGCCGCATCCACCAAAAGGTATTGCAACGCGGTGCGCTCGCCTAAGGCAGACCTGAACCGATCTTCCATGGCTTGCAAGGCTGGGTCCGGCACCTGCATAGCGCGTATGTCGTCAGTGACGCGGAGTTGGCTGAAACCGAGTACCAGCAACACCATCAGTCCCAAAAGTACCCAGCCGGGGCGGCGCGGGAAGGCCACTCGCCAGTGGTGCCGACGCCAACCCTCTACGCACCGCATCAGCCCCGGTGGGAAGCTCTGCTTGGGCGGGCGCGCCAATAATATTGGAAACAATCCCATCACCGTGGCGTAGGCGGCGAACAATCCCGTAGCCGACATCACCGCGATTTGGCTAAAACCGGGAAAGCCCGCCAGGGTGAAGCTCAGATAGGCCGCCACGGTACTGACTACTCCAAGGGACAAGGGCGCCAGCAACGACGCCAAGCCCCGCTCGACCTGCCACTTCGGCCCCAGAAACTGCCGGCGGGAAAAGAAGTGCAAGCTGTAATCAATGGCAACGCCCGTAAGACTTGCCCCAAACACCAACGCGATCACGTGCACCGAACCAAATACCCAGTAGGTAGCCGACAGGCCCGCGCCCACTCCCACGGCCACAGGCAAGCTGGCCAAGGGAAGCAGCCAGGGAGAGCGAAATACCACCAGTAACAGCAGGCAGATTCCTAACAGCGAGCCCAGACCCACAGTGCTCACTTCCTGCCGGGCCGCATCGCTGCCCGATAAGGTGTAAAACAAAGCGCCCGCATAAATCACTTCACCCCCGGGCAAAGCTTGTACGGGTGCCAAAGCCTTCTCCAACGCTGTCCGGGCCGCGCTTTGCAGTTCCAGCCCATAGGGGGAACCGGCCAGCTCAGCCTGCAGCAGCACAAAGCGCTGATCATTAACGCGTACCGACAAGTAACCGCGATCATCCACATGGACGCCTTGCAGACCGGGGCGGACTTGGCGCAAATAGGCCGACAGCGTACCCAGCGGGTCGTGACTCAATTGCTGGGCAAGCCCCGTGCCCGGATTGGTCAGCAGCCGGCGCAATGCCTCTTGGGCAATCTGTTCGCTCTCACCGGCCTGTATCCGCTGCCGGGTTTGCGCCGTTAACAATAATGGTAAGTGCTGGCCGTAATGGCGGTGCAAGGCCACACTGGGCTCGGCGTCCACAGTCAACTCGGCGCTGGCAAAACAGTCGCAGGCGCGGAGGGTGTTTTGGGCAGACTCGGCAGCATCCTGAGCGGCGCTGTAATTATCGGCGCTCAGCAGTAAAAATACCTGGCGGGTGATGCGCTCGGTGAGCAGCTGATCGGCCTGGCTCTGTCCCTGAAAGTCCGTGCTGTCAGGAAACAGCGCCAGAAGGTCATTATCAAACTGCAGCCGGGGGAGGGTGAACACAAGCAGCAGCAGAATCAGCGCCACCAATAATAAACAGGCGCGACTGACGCGCCGAGTTAGTTTCATTGGGCGGCTCCGGAATTTGAGCTGGCCTCGCGCTGGTAGTCAAAACTCAGTTCCGTACTGTCGCCGCTGGGCTCACGCAAGCGCACAGTGTCGATCTGTTCCCCTTGGCCCATAACGACCAGATGTTCCAGAACCCTGGCCATGCGCCGATCTTTGGGGCGCAAACCTAACTCCCAATGATCGGATTCCAGCGTGCGAAAATATCGGGTGAAGTGGCCGTCCAGATCTGCTTCTGTCAGTTGTAGTAAAGCGCTGAAGAACTGAAAAAACCCGTGTAACGAGGGCTCATCGGCGGGTGCAATCTGCTCCTGCACACCGTCCACGGTACGAATCAGCTCACCGTCTCGGTAGTGGTAAGCCTGAACAAAGGGTTGCTGAATTTCCCAGCTGAAATAACCCTCGGCGTCCAGCACAAAGCGACCTTTGGAAATCAGCGGTTGCGTGAGAATTTGCAGGCGTTTGGTCTGTGTGAAGCGCCCCTCAATTCGGGCGGTGGCGCTCATGGCGTCGGCCAGAGCGGCCAGTTGCTGCTGACGCTGCGGGTTCTCATCCACCGGATAAGAGAACACTGTCTCGGCCGCGGCGGGCAAGGCCAGCATCCATAACAGTAACAGAGCGCGACCAAACCCTTTCACAGCTAGGCTCTCCCGGCGCTGTATTGCTCGAGCTTTTCTCGTAGAACCGGCGGGGTAACGAAACACATTTCCTGGGTTTTCAAATCCACCGCTACCTGTACCGAGTAACCTTTGGTGAGCACTTCGCTGGTCTCCGCATCGATAATCCGGTACTGAATCTTAAGGCGCACCTCCCACTCTTCCAACGTGGCAATGATGCGAATGCGCCGGTTAAAGCGGGCTGGGTGAACGTATTTTACCCGTACATCCACCACCGGCCAGGCGTAGCCGGAGTCGCGCATGGTTTGGTAGTTGTAGTC
>DAHVRW010000006.1 GCA_027322215.1 Marinimicrobium sp. | reverse complement strand
CCAGAGATAGGTTGCGGGGCAGCTCCTCCTGGGCAAAGCCAAACCGGCCCAGGGTATCAATCAGTGTGGGCAAACCGATGCTGCGCAAAACGCGAATGGAAACCAGGTTGCGTGAGCGATAGAGCGCTTCCCGTAAGCGCGTGGGGCCAAGAAAGGTGCCGCCGTCATTCTCGGGCCGCCAGGCCCCTTCGAGGCTGGCATCCTGGATCACTACGGGTGAGTCATTGACGATGGAAGCGGGGGTTAAACCGTTTTCCAGCGCGGCGGCATAGACGAATGGTTTGAAGCTGGAGCCAGGTTGACGCTCGGACTGGAGCGCTCGATTAAGCTGGCTGTGCCGGAAATCGAAGCCGCCTACGATCGCCCGAATCGCGCCATCTTGCGGGTCGATCGAGACCAGAGCGCCCTGAACGGTGGGCACCTGGCTTAGGTGCCACTCATCGCCCACGCGTCTCAGGCGAATCAGATCCCCAACGGCCACCACGTCGGCGGCGGTCTTCGGGGCGGGGCCGCGAGCATTTTCATTGATGTAGCGACGCGCTTGGGATAGGCCTTGCTGCCAGCCAAGGGTAATGATTTCACCATCCGGGAGCAGTACTTCAGCGGATTGTTCGTCGACGGCTGTAACCGCGCCCGCGTCCAGGTCGCCAAACCGTGGTGTGCTCCTGAGGGTGTTCAGCCACGGGCTGTAGTCGCCGTCGGTGGTCAGTTCTTCAAGCCGGGCCTCTGGGCCCCGATAACCATGGCGCCGATCGTAGGTGAGCAAACCGTCCACCATAGCCGTTTGGGCCGCCGCCTGATGGCGGCTGTCGACGGTGGTGTATACCCGATAACCGTCGTTGTAGGCGTCGACCCCGAAACGCTCCACCGCTTCACGGCGTGCCATCTCAGCCACATAAGGGGCGAAGAGATCCAACGTGGCGCCGTGGTAGCGCGCATCATCGGGTGTTTCCACCGCAGCGGTATAGGTGGCGTCGTCGATATAGCCCAGAGTGTGCATACGGCCGAGGATCCAATTGCGACGGGTTAGGGCGCGACTGGGGTTGGCCAGGGGGTTATAGGCGGACGGGGCTTTTAGTACCCCTACGATCATGGCCATTTGGTGTAGCTCGAGGTCCTGGAGGTCCCGGCCATAGTAGATCTGTGCGGCGGCCTGAATACCGTAGGCGCGGTTGCCGAAGAACATTTTGTTATTGAACAGCTCGAGGATTTCTTCCTTGCTCAGCTCACGTTCAATTTGCAAGGCGAGGAGTACTTCATTCAGTTTGCGGGAGAATACTTGCTCGCGGGTGAGGAAAAAGTCACGGGCCAGCTGCATGGTAATGGTGCTACCACCGCCCTGAATCTCACCTGTTTGTAAAATTAGTGACGCAGCTCTCACAAATCCCCTAATAGAAATGCCCCGATGGTCGTAAAATTCAGCATCTTCGGCGGATAATAACGCTTGGATATAGAGTTCGGGGATGTCGTCATAACGCACAGGAGTGCGACGCTGTTCACCAAATTCACCAATAAGTTGTCCGTCACTTGAATAAACACGCAAAGGAGTCTGTAATTTAACGTGTCTGAGGGTATCCACCGGGGGCAGTTTGGGGCTCAAATAAAGATATAACCCCCCCAACGCTACGGCGCTGGCGCTAACTCCGGCCAGGAATAACCAAAATAAGATACTCAGATACGATGTTTTAATGGGCATTTTTTCTATAGGAATTAGTGAGTTAGCGAATTAGGTGACAAGACTGCCGCATTATACGGGCTTTTCGTCTGTTTACATACGCGCTGTCTTGTTGCAGGCTTAACTTAAAGTGCTATAACATGAACTACGTCTAAGTTACGGATATAAAATAGAAAATGGGCATTTTAAGCTTCTTGGACACCCGCACTAAGCCGGTTCTGGGGCTGGACATTAGCTCCACCTCCGTCAAATTACTCGAGCTCAGCCGCCAGGGGGACCGCTATCGTGTGGAAAACTACGCGGTCCGCCCATTGCCGCCTAACGCCGTGGTAGAAAAAAATATTCATGATCCGGAGGCGGTTGCCCAGGTCATCAAGGCCATGGTGAAACAGTCCAAAACCAAATTAAAAAACACTGCTGTGGCAGTGGCTGGTTCGGCGGTGATTACCAAGGTAATCGATATGCCCGCCGGTCTCAGCGACGATGCCATGGAGATGCAGATCTCTATAGAGGCCGATCAATACATTCCGTTCCCTCTTGAAGAAGTTGCTATTGATTTTGAGGTGCAGGGCGAGTCGCCGCGCAATCCTGACCAGGTCGAAGTTTTGCTCGCCGCGTGCCGCCGGGAAACGGTTGAGCAGCGTACGAGTGTGCTGCAAGTTGCTGACCTGGTAGCCGAAATCGTCGATGTCGAAGCCTACTCCATGGAGCGTGCTTTCGGGCTGATTGCGGAACAATTTGAGGAACAAGAAGGGCAAGTGGTTGCGGTGGTGGATATTGGAGCAACCATGACCACTTTGAGCGTGTTGGTGGACGGGAAGACGGTTTATACCCGCGAGCAATTGTTCGGCGGTAAACAGCTGACCGAGGAAATTCAACGTCGCTACGGTCTGTCGATGGAAGAGGCCGGTCTGGCCAAAAAGCAGGGCGGTCTGCCCGATGATTACGAAAGCGAAGTGCTCGCGCCGTTCAAAGAGGGCGTGGTGCAGCAGGTGACTCGCTCCTTGCAGTTTTTCTTTTCCGCCAGTCAATACAACGATGTGGACTACATCATACTCGCCGGTGGCGTTGCCTCTATGGAAGGGCTGGTGGGCCTCATTGAAGAAAAGCTAGGCACCCAGACAACCGTGGCCAACCCCTTTGCCAACATGTCGGTCTCCTCTCGGGTTAACTCGACCGCGCTGGCCAACGATGCCCCCTCGCTGATGATTGCGGCTGGGCTGGCAATGAGGAGTTTCGACTAATGGCTAAAATTAACTTATTGCCTTGGCGGGAAGCCTACCGAGACGCTAAGAAAAAAGAATTTATCGTCATTCTGTTGATGGTATTGGCCGCATCCGGTTTCGTTGCCTACTTGTGGGTCTCCCAGGTACAGGCCGCGATTGCCGATCAGACGGCCCGCAACCGGCTGTTAAATACAGAGATTGCTGAGCTCGATAAAAAGGTGGATCAGATCCAGGCCCTGCGGGAGCGGCGCGAGCAGTTACTGGCGCGGATGCGGGTGATTCAGGATCTTGAAGGCACCCGGCCGGTGATTGTGCGTTATTTCGATGACATGGTCCGGGCCATTCCGGATGGTGTATTCCTCAATCGCATGGCCCGCGAGGGGGAAGTGATTCGTTTAGAGGGTGTGGCGGAGTCCAACAATCGGGTATCCAGCTTTATGCGTAACCTGGAAGACTCGGATTGGTTTACCAGCCCCAATCTCAGCTCGGTCACCAGTGCGCCGGCCTATGGCGAGCAGGCCAACTCGTTTGTCATGTCAGTGCGCACCTCCGCGCCTGCGGATCAGGACTCTGAGGAGGATAACTGAGATGGCTTTAGCAGATACCTTGGAGCAAATTAAGAATTTCGACCTGAGCGATATCGACCTCAATCGCATGGGTGTGTGGCCCTTGCCGGGCAAGATTTTTGTATGCGTTCTTCTGGCGGCGTTGGTGCTGGGAGCGGTCGGTTACCTGAAAGTCAAGGACCTTAACCAGCAGTTGGATCGGGTCACTGCACAGGAAACTACCTTACGACAAAATTTTGAACGCAAGAGTTTTCAGGCCGCGAATCTCGACGAGTATCTATTGCAGATGGAAGAGATGGAGCGCTCTTTCGGTGCATTGCTCGATCGCCTTCCCGGCGATACCGAAGTTCCCGGACTTCTGGAAGATATCGACGCCAGGGGTTCCGAAAGTGGACTGGAAATCAACAGCATTCGCCTGGAGGCGGAACGGCAATCCGAGTACTACGTGGAGCTGCCCATCAGCATCAACGTAAGTGGCAGTTACCACGATATGGGCGGTTTCGTCAGCGGAGTTGCCGGCATGCCGCGCATTGTTACCTTGCATAACTTCGCCATTACCCGTAGCGGCGACAGCGGAGCGCTGGACATGCAGATTCAAGCCAGGACTTATCGCTATAAGTCACAGGATGAGTAGTGATGAAAAGATCTCTAACAATAATCAGTTTAATGTGCGCCGCGGCGTTTCTGGCCGGGTGTGCCGATAGCAGTCAGCATCGGGACCTAAAACGGTACATCGAGGAAACCAAGAATCGGCCCCAAGGCGAGATAGAGCCGCTGCCGACGTTTCGTCCGTACCGGCCCTACGCCTACAGTGCCATGACCTTACGCAGCCCCTTTGACCCGCCTATGCGTGAAGAGGAGCGGGCGGCACGCCTCAGTGGTGTGACCGTTGAGCCCGATTTCGACCGGGAGCCGGAGTACTTGGAGAATTTCAGCGTAACCTCGCTGGCCATGGTGGGTACTCTGGTCAAGGACGGTCAACTGTGGGTACTGGTGGATGACGGACAAGGTGGTGTGCACCCGGTTACCGTCGGCAATTATTTGGGTAAAAACCACGGTCGCATTGTGGCAGCGAATCGCAATCAGATAGAGCTGCTGGAGATTGTGGCCGACGGTGGTGGTGGCTGGGTCGAGCGTCCCAGGATCATTGAATTACGACAAAATGGATAAGCACTCATGCGCGCTTTGTACTTATTGGGGTCAACCATGCGAAAACTAGCCTTGCTACTGTTCTGTCTGGCGCCTTCACTTGTGTTGGCTCAAGGTCTGGACGATGTTAAATTTTCAGCGCTTCCCGGAGATCGGTTCGAAGTGCGCTTGACCTTTGACGGTGCGCCTCCCGAACCGCAGGGCTACACCATTGAGCGGCCTGCCCGCATCGTGCTGGACTTCCCAGACGTAGTCAGCAATCTCAACCAGCGCCGCTTTCCGCTGTCGTTTGAAAACAGCTCCAGCGCCATGCTGTTGACCTCTGATGGGCGCACTCGCCTGATTCTTAACCTGTCGGAACTGACCACCTACGAGGGTCGTGTCGAAGGTAATACCTATATTGTCGAGGTGGGTGGTGTGCAGGGCGGTTATGTAGCCCAAACGAGCCCGGTGGGTGCGTCAGCCTCAACCTACACAGCGTCGGAAACGAGTTCTCAGGCGCGCGGCCCCGAGCGTCAGCGGGTAACCGACATTGACTTTCGTCGCGGTGATGAGGGTGAAGGCCGTGTGATTATCAATCTGTCCGACGACAACGTACGCGCCGATGTACGAAGCACCGGTGAAGGTGTGCGCCTGTCCCTGACCAATGTGTTCTTGCCGGAGGAGTTGCGTCGTCGCTTGGATGTCACTGACTTTGCCACGCCGGTGCGTTTTGTGGGCGCCAGCTACGACGAGCGCGGCACCGTGCTGAATATCTCCGCCCACGGCGAGTTCGACTACATGGCGTACCAGGCTGATGAGCAATATGTAATCAGCGTAAAGCCGCTGACACAGCGTGAAATCGAAGCTCGTGAGCAGGAATTCACTTACACCGGCGATCGTCTGTCCCTCAACTTCCAGGACATCGAAGTGCGTAGCGTGCTGCAAATCATCGCCGACTTTACCGACCTCAACCTGGTGGCCAGCGATACAGTGCGTGGGCGGATTACCCTGCGTCTGGACAATGTGCCCTGGGATCAGGCCCTCGACTTGGTGCTTAAAACCCGTGGGCTGGATCAGCGCCTGATCGGCAACGTGCTGATGGTGGCACCGGCGGCCGAAATTGCCGAGCGCGAGCGTCAGGAGCTGGCCTCACGGCAGCAGCTGGAAGAGCTGGCACCGCTGCGCACCGAGTACATTCGTGTCCGCTACGCCAATGCACGGGAAATGTTTGAGTTGTTCCGGGGCGAGCGCGGCGAAGGCCGAAGTGGCTCTGCAAGCGGCAGCTCCAGCCGCGGCGGCAGCCAAGCCACGGGTAGCGTCCTATCGAACCGAGGGCAGGCCATTGTCGATGAGCGCACCAACTCAATTATTTTGACCGATACCGCCGAGCGCATCGAAGCCTTCAAGCGTTTGGTGGAGCAGATCGATATCCCAATTCGCCAGGTCATGATCGAAGCGCGTATTGTTATTGCCAATACCGACTTCCGTCGTGAGATGGGTATTCGCTGGGGTGGTGTGGGCTACACCACATCGGGCAGCAGCTTGATCGAAGTGGCTGGTTCCACCGCCGGTTTGGACTCTTCCCCCGCGTCGCCTGCGGAATGGTTAACGGGTCAGGGCGGTAGTTTGGACCTGGAAGAAAATATGATGGTGGATCTTGGCGTCGCCAACCGCGTCGGTAGCTTCGGGCTCAGCGTGCTCACCGACAACGCGTTTGTCGATCTCGAATTGTCCGCCCTTGAAAACACTGGCTATGCGGAAATTGTGTCCCAACCGAAAGTGATTACCGGCGACAAGCAGCGGGCAACCATTGAGTCGTGTACTGAGATTCCCTATCAGGAAGCGTCCGCCAGTGGCGCTAGCACCACGTCGTTTAAAGAGGCGGTTCTGAAGCTGGATGTCACGCCGCAAATTACCCCCGATAATCGGGTCATTATGAACCTGATCATCAACCAGGACTCTGTCGGTAACATTAACCAGGCGACGCAGATCCCTGAGATCGACGTCACGCAGCTGGAAACCCAAGTGCTAGTGGCTGATGGTCAAACCGTGGTCCTGGGCGGTATATTCCGCGTCGAGCACCTCAATGCTGAAGACAAGGTGCCATTCCTGGGAGATCTTCCCTTTGTGGGTCGGCTGTTCAAGCGTGAACTTCGCCTTGAAGAAAAGCGTGAGCTGCTGATCTTTATCACGCCTAAGATTATGGCCGATAGCCTGACCAACTAATGTCCAAGGATAAGGTATACCTTGTCGGCCCCATGGGGGCCGGCAAGTCCACTATAGGTCGTGTGCTGGCTGGCGAGCTGAACTTGCCGTTCCACGACACCGATCGCGCCATTGAAGAGCGCACCGGCGCCGATATTACATGGATATTTGACGTGGAAGGCGAGAGCGGATTTCGCGCCCGGGAATCCGGAGTGCTCGCGGAGCTGGCCGAGCATGAGCCAGCTGTGATTGCCACGGGTGGCGGCATCGTTCTCAGTCCAGCCAACCGCGATTTAATGCGTGGGTCCGGCTTCGTGTGTTATTTGACCGCGGCCGTTGACCAATTGGTGGAGCGCACGGCTCGGGACAAAAAGCGGCCGTTGCTACAGGTGGAGAACCCACGACAGAAGATTGTCGATCTGTTGGCCGAACGCGACCCTTTGTATCGCCAGGTAGCCGACTTCGTGGTGGTCACTGACCGGCGCTCCCCGCGCACGGTGGCTCAGGAGATTGTTCAGTTGGTGGAGCGCGCCCGTGAGGGCAATTGAAGTGTGATAATATGAGGCTCCCTTTTTTGCCTTTTGCCTCGGATCTCATATTATTCTATGCATACGCTGACCGTCGATCTCGCAGACCGCACATATCCAATCCATATCGGTAAACAGCTTATTGGCAACAGCACCCTGTTGGCTGAGCGCATTCGCGGTCGCCAAGTGTATGTGGTCACCAACGAAACCATTGCGCCCTTATACCTGGATGCCGTCTTATCCTCCGTGCAAGGGTATCAAGTGGATACCACCATCCTGCCCGATGGTGAACAGCACAAATCCCTCGAGGTTCTCAATCGGATTTTCGATGGCCTGTTGACCGCGCGCCATAATCGCACCACCACGCTCATCGCGCTCGGTGGCGGCGTAGTGGGGGATATGGCTGGCTTCGCCGCCGCCTGTTACCAGCGTGGTGTGGACTTTATACAGATACCCACGACCCTCCTTGCCATGGTCGACTCTTCTGTAGGCGGTAAAACCGGCGTCAACCACCCGCTGGGCAAGAACATGATCGGCGCTTTCCACCAGCCGCGCCTGGTTCTGGCCGATACCGACGTGTTGCACACATTGCCTGAGCGCGAACTGGCCGCTGGCATCGCTGAAGTGATTAAGTACGGCCTGATTGCCGACCACAAGTTTTTCGAATGGCTGGAAGAGAACATGGATGCGCTGCTACAGCGGGATGAGCAGGCCTTAGCCTATGCCATCAAGCGCTCGTGCGAAAACAAGGCACGGGTGGTGGCGCTGGATGAGAAAGAGGGCGGTGTTCGCGCCATTCTAAACCTGGGCCACACCTTCGGTCACGCCATCGAAGCGGCGCAGGGTTATGGCCAATGGTTGCATGGCGAGGCCGTCGGTGCCGGTATGGTCATGGCAGCGGACCTGTCGCACCGCCGGGGTTCTCTGAGCGCGGGCGATTTAGCCCGCACCACGGCGCTTATTGAGCGTGCGGGTCTGCCCATTAAAGCCCCCGCCGATATGATGCCCGAAGATTTTCTCAGCCTGATGGGCGTGGATAAAAAAGTGCTCGATGGTCGACTGCGCCTGGTTCTGTTGCAGGCCATAGGCGAGGCGGTAATCACGACCGATATCGAAGACGCCCTGCTGCAGGAGACATTTGCCGCCTGTCGCGGTCAATAATCGAAGTCCGGCTTATCCTTCCGGTACAGGGTGTGCGCTGGCTCCTTGAAGCGCGCCGGCAAACTGATTAGCCTCAATGCGAATGCTACGGATTGGATACCCATGACTTCGGATATGACAAACATTTCCCGCGCGCACGAATTGGCGGACTATCGCCAGTATTATGGCCTCTCCCGGGATCCGTTTCAGGATTCGCCGCCAACGCCTTTTTATGGCGGTGGCGAACGCTTTCAACTTCTGGAAAAACTCCAACACCTGTGCCAGTTCAGCGCCAGCTTGCTGGCCGTTCTGGGCGGGCCAGGCACAGGCAAAACGCGCTTGGCGGCGGAACTGCTCAGTGGCTTTGAGGGTGAGAATGACCTCAGCGCGGTGCGGGCCAAACCCGGTTGCACCGCGGCCCAGGTATTTACGCAAATCGTGAGTGACCTGCGACTGCTGACCGAGCCCGAGGCCTCAGTGGGTCAATTACTGGCTACCTTAAGACGCTTCGGACAGTCGGCTGATGAGCTGGACAGTTTGGCGCTGGTCCTTATCGACGATGCGCATCACCTGGACGAACAGACGCTGGCGAGCCTGCTAACGCTTTTGCAGGGCCAGGACCCGGGCGGGCGCCGGTTACATCTGGTGCTGTTTGCCGAGCCACAGTTGGGCGACCGTTTGAGCCAGCTGGAGATGCACGGCGTACTGGTGCACGAGCTGTATCTTGAGCCACTGGGCCTGCCCGAGGCGGTGGATTACCTTAATTTTCGTATGGAATCCGCCGGTTATTTGGGGCCGGAATTGTTTAATGAAAGTTTGGCGGAGCCCTGGTGGCACCGTGCCGATGGCAGTTTGCCGGTGTTACACCAACACGCCCACCAGTGGTTGCTGGAATCGGTTGCCGCGCCTTCCGCCAAAGGGTCGTTTAGGCTACCCGCATTAAATATTTCAAATCTTACTAATTTTTCAAATCTTCCGAAGCTCCTCAAAACGCCCAATCTGTCCAATCTGCCAGTGATGCACTTGGTTGCCATTGCCGCCTTACTGGGCGTATTGATGATGCTGTTTTTTTATCGAGGCAGTGGCACCACAGAGCGCCGGGAGCTGGAAGCCGAGATGGTTTTCGTAGCGGATCGGCCAGCGCCGGCCAGCGTGACCTTGCCCCAGGCGCAACGACCGATTGCTGAGCCTGAACCTCCAGCGGTGCCCTCAGAAAGCGCGCAGGCCGCCAGCGACTCGATCACCACCAGCCCTGCGCAAGACACTACGCCAATGCCAGAGCCGGTAATTCCCGAGCCGGCCCAGCCGGAACCGACCCAGCCCAAACCGGAGGTGCCTGAATCCCCGGCACCGACCCCTCAGGTTACACAGCAGGCCCAGCCCGAGCCGGCACCCGCCTCGCCTAACACCACTCAAAGGTTGCCGGAGGACGAGCAAATCCTGCTTTCATGGCGCCCAGGTGACTACACCCTTCAATTACTGGGCGCCGGTTCGGAACAAGCGGTGCGGGATTTTGTGGCCAGCCAGCCCAACCGCGAACAACTGCTGCGCTTTACAACGCGCCGGCAAGGCAAGGATTGGTTTGTGGTCGTCGCCGGCCGTTACAGCAGCATCGAGCAGGCCCGAGCGGCCATCGCCGCACTGCCAGCCCACCAAAGAGAAGCGGGGCCGTGGCCCCGCGTGTTAAAGGATATTCAGGAAGAGATCGAAGGCTTCAGACAGATGTAAGCCTGTGCGAAGCCTTAAACTCTCTAATTAATCTTAATTTCAAAACGCGTGGTGATCATGCCATCCTCGACGGGTGCCGCGAGCTCTGAATTATAGGAGGTTTAGGCGGCATTATGCCAATTTCCCTGCCGACGTTAGTGGTGGGGTGACTCTCCCGCTTTCTCGGCCGTCTTTTTCGGAAAAAAATATCAAATTAATTTCGCGGACGTTTACGTCATTTTCCTTGCGTTCGAAGAAACTTGTCGACTTTTGCGGACTTTTGTCGGCCTGTCCGACGAACTTAGTAAATTTTTACTTGTCAGCTTTAACATCAGCCTTTAATATTTTTCGCCCACTTGCCAAGCCCCTTCTCAGGGGCTTTTTTGTCTGAGCGTGGTGCAGGTCTCCTCCCAGTTGATCGGTACCGCGCCATGGTGCCACATCAAGAGAGACAGCCTATGAGCACAGGCCTCTACAGCTTAGACGAGTTCAAAGACAACTGCGGTTTTGGGTTGGTAGCCCACCTTAAGGGCAAAGCCAGCCACCGCCTTTTGCAAACCGCTATTGAATCACTCACTGCGATGACCCATAGGGGCGGCATTGCCGCGGACGGTAAAACCGGCGATGGCTGCGGCCTGTTGCTGCAAATGCCTGACGGATTCATGCGAGCCTTGGCCCGCGAGGCCTGCGACACGGAACTGACGGATAGTTACGCCGTGGGCTCGGTGATGCTGAACACCGATAACGCGTTGGCGGAGCGGGCCCGTCGGGTGATCGCTGAGGAGATTGCCGAGCAGGGGTTGTGTCTGCAGGGTTGGCGCACAGTGCCGGTCAACACGGGTTGCCTGGGGCCCATCGCTCTGGCATCGCTGCCAGTGTTTGAGCATTTCTTTGTCAACAACACGCCCGATTTGCCTTTGGAGCAACTCAACGCCCGCCTGTTTATGGCGCGCCGGAAAATGGAGCAGCGCCTCAGGGACGACGAAGCCTTTTATGTAGCTAGCCTCAGTACCGGAGTGATTGCATATAAAGGGCTGATGATGCCGGTGGATCTGCCAAGGTTTTTTACCGACCTGGCGGACCCGCGCCTCGAAACGGCCATATGCGTTTTCCATCAACGCTTCTCCACCAACACCTTGCCCAAGTGGCATTTGGCGCAACCGTTCCGGATGCTGGCTCACAACGGTGAGATCAATACAGTGGTGGGCAACCGCAACTGGTCAGTGGCGCGAACCGCCAAGTTCAAAACGCCTCTTCTGCCTGATCTGGAGCAGGTGGCGCCACTGGTCAATCGCGAGGGTTCGGATTCCTCCAGCCTCGACAATATGCTGGAAGTACTCACCCTCGGCGGTATCGATCTGCACCGCGCCATACGCATGCTGGTGCCGCCAGCTTGGCAGAACGTTGAGCACATGGATCCGGATCTGCGCGCTTTCTATGACTACACCTCTATGCACATGGAGCCTTGGGATGGTCCGGCCGGTCTGGTGATTACCGATGGGCGCTATGCGGTCTGCACCCTGGATCGCAATGGGTTGCGTCCCTCGCGCTGGGTGATTACCAGCGACGACATGATCACTGTCGCGTCGGAAGTGGGGGTTTATGGTTATCAGCCCGAGGATGTGGTGGCAAAAGGGCGTTTGGGTCCGGGACAGATGCTGTCGGTGGACACTCAAACCGGTCAGCTATACCACACGGACGACATCGATGCGCAGCTTAAAAACGCCCGACCCTACAAAGCCTGGCTCAAGGCTAAAGCGCTGCGCTTTGAATCCACATTGGAGCTGGATGTGGCGGAGAACAGCCTGAGCGATGAGCAGCTCAAGGCTTATATGAAACTGTACCAGGTCAGCTTTGAAGAGCGCGACCAAGCGCTGCGACCCATGGCCGAGGGTGGGCAAGAAGCGGTGGGCTCCATGGGAGACGACACGCCTATGGCGGTGCTGTCGCGCACTCAGCGCTCACTGTACGATTATTTTCGTCAGCAGTTTGCGCAGATCACCAACCCGGCCATCGACCCGCTGCGCGAAGCCATTGTGATGTCATTGGAGACTTGCCTGGGGCGCGAGCTGTCGGTTTATGAAGAAACCGAAGAACACGCTAATCGGCTGATTCTGAATTCCCCGGTGCTTTCGCCCGCTAAGTTTCATGCCCTGCAGGATGTACAGCGACCAGGCTATGAAGCGCACACGTTATCGCTTGCTTATGACCCAGAGCAGATGGATTTGCGCGCCGCCATTGTCGATCTTTGTCAGCGCGCTGAATCGGCGGTGCGTCAGGGCAAAGTGCTTCTGATACTGAGCGACAACCAAGTGCAGCCACATCAGTTGCCCATACACGCGTTGTTGGCCACCGGCGCAATGCATCACCACCTCACTCACAGTGGCCAGCGTTGCGACGCCAATATCATCGTCGCTACCGGTACCGCTCGGGACGCTCACCAAATCGCGGCATTGATCGGTTACGGTGCTACCGCCGTTTACCCGTTCCTGAGCTATTTTGTACTCAACCAATTAATTGACACTGGCGAGCTGTTACTGGATACCGATCAGGCTTACAAAAACTATCGCAGGGGCGTCAATAAAGGCCTGCTAAAAATCATCTCGAAGATGGGTATCTCCACCATCAGCTCGTACCGGGGCGCGCAATTATTTGAGGCCATTGGTCTTGCCGATGAAGTGGTGGAGCTTTGTTTTACCGGCACGCCCTCGCGCCTTCAGGGCGCGGGCTTTGCGGAGTTGGAGTTTGACCAAAAAGCGCTGGCAAAAACCGCGTGGCAGGCGCGCAAGCCCATCGCCCCCGGAGGGTTGCTCAAGTACATGCATGGGCAGGAGTACCACGCCTTTAACCCGGACGTGGTTCAAACTCTGCAGCGCGCCGTGCAAACCGGTGATTACGCCCTATGGAGGGACTACTCCAGTCTGGTCAATCAGCGCCCCGTGGCGACCTTGCGGGATTTGCTCAAACTGCGTCAGGGCAATGTGGAGCCCATTCCTCTGAGTGAAGTGGAACCGGTGGCAGACATCATCAAGCGTTTCGACTCGGCGGGAATGTCGTTGGGCGCTCTGTCGCCAGAGGCCCACGAATCGTTGGCCCAAGCCATGAACCGTCTGGGCGGGCGTTCCAATAGCGGCGAGGGCGGCGAAGACCCGGCCCGCTACGGGACCGACAAGGTATCCAAAATCAAACAGATCGCTTCGGGCCGCTTTGGCGTTACGCCGCACTACCTGGTCAATGCCGAAGTGCTACAAATTAAAGTGGCTCAAGGGGCCAAGCCCGGCGAAGGGGGGCAGTTGCCCGGTGGCAAAGTCAACGGCCTGATAGCGCGCCTGCGTTATTCCACTCCCGGCGTGACGTTGATTTCGCCACCGCCGCACCACGACATTTACTCCATTGAGGATCTGGCGCAGCTGATTTATGACCTGAAGCAGGTCAATCCGGATGCCCTCGTATCGGTAAAACTCGTGTCCCGGCCAGGGGTGGGCACCATCGCCGCCGGGGTGGCCAAAGCCTACGCGGATCTGATTACCATTTCCGGTTACGACGGCGGCACCGCCGCCAGCCCGCTGAGCTCGATTCGCTACGCGGGCTCACCCTGGGAGCTGGGCCTGTCGGAAACGCACCAAACGCTGCGAGCCAACGACTTGCGAGACAAAGTGCGGGTCCAGACCGACGGCGGTTTAAAAACCGGCCTGGATGTTGTCAAAGCAGCAATGCTGGGTGCAGAAAGTTTTGGTTTCGGCACGGCCCCAATGGTGGCGTTGGGCTGTAAATATTTGCGAATCTGCCACCTCAATAACTGCGCCACCGGTGTTGCCACTCAGAATGAAAAACTGCGCCGCGAGCACTACATCGGCACGGTAGAAATGGCGATGAACTTTTTTAAATTCATCGCCGAGGATACCCGCGAGGTGCTGGCGAGCTTGGGCGTTCGCCGCTTGGCGGATGTGGTGGGCCGGGTTGATCTGCTGGAAGCGGTTACCGGCGAAACCCGTAAACAACAGCAACTGGACCTGAGCCGGTTGATTCATACCGACGAGTTTTTGGAAAGCAAACCGCGGATGTGTACGGTCGAGCGCAACCGGCCCTTTGACAAAGGCGAGACGGCGGAAACGATGGTTCGCGAATTGATGCCCGCCATCGAAGGCAAAACCGGTGGCGAGTATTCCTTCCATCTGAACAATGGCGACCGCTCCGTCGGCGCTCGCATCAGTGGCGAAATTGCCAAGCGTCACGGCAATCAGGGTATGGCCGATGCGCCCATTACACTCCGGCTGACCGGCGTGGCTGGGCAGAGCTTTGGGGTGTGGAACGCCGGCGGCTTACATATGTACCTGGAGGGTGACGCCAACGATTATGTGGGCAAGGGCATGGCCGGCGGCAAACTGGTGCTTCGGCCACCGCGAGGCGCCCGGTTCGATTCACACAAAACCAGCATCATGGGCAATACCTGCTTATACGGCGCGACGGGCGGAAAGCTCTTTGCCGCAGGCACGGCGGGTGAGCGCTGCGCGGTGCGCAACTCTGGCGCCCATGTGGTGGTGGAAGGCGTAGGCGACCACGGCTGCGAATACATGACTGGCGGGGTGGTCACCGTGTTGGGCAAAACCGGTGCAAACTTCGGTGCCGGCATGACCGGCGGCTTCGCCTATGTGTTCGATGAAGAACATCGCTTTGTGGACCGTTACAACCGCGAACTGGTGGAGATTTATCGTCTCAATGGCGAAGCCCTGCAGGCACACCGCCACCACTTACGAGGAATCATTGACGAGTTTGCGCGCGAAACCGACAGCCCGTGGGGGAATGAGTTAGCGGAGAATTTTGACGATTACATCGGCAAATTCTGGCTGGTAAAACCCAAGGCGGCAAGCCTGCCGGGCCTGTTGAGCACCGTGCAGCAGCGTGGCGAGTAACGGGTGTGACAGAAACGGACACGGACGTCAGTCGCAGGACACACAACGATTGAATTCCCTGGTGGCCCCAGGTCGCCGTTAACCACTGAGGCGGAAGTTATGGCCGAACGTTCAAGCAACCTTTTTCAATTTATCGACGTGGGTCGTCACGACCCGGGTAAAAAAGACATGAGCATCCGCAGGCATCAGTTTGTGGAGATCTACGAACCGTACACCCAGCACGAAGTGGCCAGCCAGTCCGACCGATGCTTGGGTTGCGGTAACCCCTACTGTGAGTGGAAGTGCCCGGTACACAATTTTATTCCCAACTGGCTCAAACTGATTGCTGAAGGCAACATTTTCGAAGCCGCTGAACTGAGCCACCAAACCAATTCCCTGCCCGAAGTGTGCGGGCGGGTGTGCCCGCAGGATCGATTATGCGAAGGCGCCTGCACTCTCAATGATGGTTTCGGTGCGGTCACCATCGGCAACGCCGAAAAGTACATTACCGATACCGCCTTTGCTATGGGCTGGAAGCCTGATATGTCCCACGTTGCGTGGACCGATAAAAAAGTCGCGGTCATCGGTGCTGGCCCGGCCGGTATCGGCTGTGCCGATGTTCTGGTGCGCAACGGCGTGCGACCGGTGGTGTTTGACAAGTACCCGGAAATCGGCGGGTTACTTACCTTCGGCATTCCGGAATTTAAACTGGAAAAAACCGTTATGAGTCGGCGCCGGGAAATTTTTACAGAAATGGGGGTGGAATTTTGCCTGAACACGGAAGTGGGCAAAGACGTGACCATGAGCCAGCTGCTACGGGATTACGACGCGGTATTTATGGGCATGGGCACCTATACCTCTATGCGTGGCGGTTTCCCCGGCGAAGAGTTACCCGGCGTATATGACGCGTTGCCGTATCTGGTGGCCAACGTCAATCGCAATCTGGGTTTTGAAAAAGATCCCAGCGAGTTTATCAACGTGCAAGGCCAGCGTGTGGTGGTACTCGGCGGCGGCGATACCGCCATGGATTGCAACCGCACCGCGATCCGCCAAGGCGCCAGTAGCGTCACCTGTGCCTATCGGCGCGATGAGGAAAATATGCCCGGATCGGCCCGGGAAGTGGCCAATGCCAAAGAAGAGGGGGTTCAGTTCTTATTCAATCGTCAGCCGGTGGAAATTGTTGGCACCGCGCGCGTAGAAGGGGTCAAACTGGTCACCACCGAGCTGGGAGAAGCGGACGAAAACGGTCGTCGTCGCCCCGAGATCATACCCGGCAGCGAGGAGGTTTTGCCCGCCGATGTGGTCCTGCTCGCCTTTGGCTTTCGTCCCAGCCCGGCTCCCTGGTTTAAAGAGCACCGCGTTGAACTCAACGACTGGGGCGGCGTGCACGCGCCTGAGCAGCAAACCTATAAATTTCAAACCAGTAACCCGAAAATATTCGCCGGTGGGGACATGGTGCGGGGCTCCGATTTAGTGGTTACCGCTATTTGGGAAGGGCGCGAAGCGGCCCAAGGCATTCTGGACTATCTGGACGTTTAGGCCCGTCTCCGGTAGCCTCTTCACCGCCGATCTGTTCCGCCCGGCGCCCGGCAAGAGGCCCCAATGCGGATAGACGAGCACAAAAAGGGTGCCCTTCGCGGCCCCAGTTGGTTCTACGAGGCCGGCGCCCTGTCACCGCATATACTTATCAGGCACCTTAACCATGACCGAGCTTAAGAATGATCGCTTTCTGCGCGCCTTGCTGCGCGAACCCGTTGACGTAACCCCTGTTTGGATGATGCGCCAAGCTGGGCGTTACCTGCCGGAGTACCGCGCCAGCCGCGAGCGAGCGGGCGATTTCATGGGGCTGTGCACGAACCCGGAACGGGCCTGTGAAGTGACTCTTCAGCCACTGGAGCGCTATCCGTTGGATGCCGCTATTTTGTTTTCCGACATCCTTACCATTCCCGATGCCATGGGTTTGGGGCTTTATTTTGAGACTGGCGAAGGCCCAAAATTTCGCAAGCCCGTGCGCACCGAAGCCGAGATTATGGCTCTGCCGGAAATTGACCCGGAAGCGGACCTGCCCTATGTTCTGGATGCGGTGAAAACCATCCGTCGTGAGCTAAACGGCCGCGTACCCTTGATTGGTTTTTCTGGCAGCCCCTGGACTCTGGCCACCTATATGATCGAAGGCGGCTCCAGCCGGGATTTCCGTCGTGCAAAGGAAATGGCTTATAGCCAGCCGGAACTGCTGCATCATATGCTCGACGTGCTGGCACGCTCCGTAACCACTTATTTGAACGCACAGATTCGCGCCGGCGCTCAGGTGGTGCAAATTTTTGACTCCTGGGGTGGCGCGCTTTCACACAACGCTTATCGGGAATTCTCCCTCAAGTATTTGCAACAAATCGCCGACGGCTTGTTGCGCGAACACGAAGGTCGCCGTGTGCCGCTGATTTTGTTTACCAAAGGCGGCGGACAATGGCTGGAGGCCATGGCGGACACTGGCGCCGAAGCCCTCGGGCTGGACTGGACCACCGACATGGGTCAAGCCCGGGCCCGAGTGGGCGACCGCGTGGCGTTGCAAGGCAATATGGACCCCAGCGTGCTGTATGGTACGCCCGAGCGCATTCGCACTGAGGTGAGTGATATTCTCAAATCCTACGGTACGGGGCCTGGGCATGTGTTTAATTTGGGCCACGGGATCACCCCACATGTGGACCCAGAGCACGCGGGTGTTTTCATCCGCGCGGTGCACGAGTTGTCGGCGCCCTATCACGAATAAAAATGGCCCTGAAGGGCGCCAGCCACCGGCGCTGGCGCCTATGTCGACGATCATGTAATGCGCCGTCTATACCGATGGGACCGAATAAAAGCACCGCATAAAAGCGTCGAATAAACGTGTGGAGTAAAAAGCGCGTAAAACAACGAAAAAGAACGCGAACGTATCAGTGTGAATCGTGCCCGGATAAAACGGCATCATAAGAATTGGGTCACCAAAGCCGTACCGTAAAAGCTGTACCATATACGTTGTATCAAACGGCTCACGCCGGAGGTAGATTCATGCGCCCGCTGGGGCGTAGCGAGGAACAACCGTGGGTATTAAGCAGGTTAAGCTGGACGTCAATGAAATCACCGTGGGCATGTTTGTTTCAGGGCTGGATAGGCCCTGGAGCCAGACACCGTTCCCACTGCAGGGCTTTTACATCCGCGATCTGGATGAAATCAAACAGCTAAAAAATATCTGTCGCCATGTGTACATCGACGTTATGCGTGGCCGCGCACCCATGGCCGCGAACCTGAAAAGCCTGCCTGCCGATACCTTAAAACATCGCATCAACAGGCGCGAAAATACAGCCGCGCCCAGCAATATCAAGGTGGCCAGGCTGCGTATTCAGCGCGATGCCTATCCTGAGGTTAAACCGCTTAAACGGGAAATCCGCAAGGCCAAACAACTGCACCAAAACGTCTATCACGCGGTAGGCGAAGTGTTGGGCTACCTGGGCAGCAATGAGTTGCACAGAGTTCCCATGACCGACACGAAACGGTTGGCCAGCGACATGGTGGACAGCGTTTTGCGCAACCCCGACGCCTTCACCTGGCTCACCCGGGTGCAGGAAAAAGATGAGCACACCTACGCCCACGCCATTCGCTCCTCGGTGTGGGCGATCTTGTTCGGCCGTCACATCGGATTGCCTAAACGGGATTTGGACGTACTGGCGCTGGGGGTATTACTCAAAGACGTAGGCAAGGTCAGACTTGACCAGAGATTGCTCGAAAAAACCGAACGTAGCGCCGAAGAGGAGCGTTTGTACGAATCGTTTGTGGACCACGGTGTGGAAATTCTTCGCCAGACCCCCGGCGTTGAGCCGCGCGTGATCAGCGTGGTAAAAACCCACTGCGAACGTCTCAACGGCAGTGGGTTTCCGCAGCATTTGCAAGGGGATAAAATTCCTCTTTTGGGGAAAATTGCCGGAATAGTCACCTTCTACGATAACGTCACCAATCCGCGCGGTGCGCGTCTGCCCGTCGCACCGTCCAAAGCGGTGTCCAAACTGTACGAGCTAAGGAACACACAGTTTCAGGAAGAGCTGGTGGTGGAGTTCATTCGCGCCATTGGGCTTTACCCCACCGGAACCTTGGTGGTGTTAAATACGGGCGAGGTGGGTGTTGTGGTAGAGCAAAACTTTGAGCGTCGCTTGAAGCCCAAAGTGATGCTGGTACTCGATACTTTTAAAGAGCCGTTGGCTCGCCATCAATTATTGGATCTGGCAGCGGATGAGAAGCGCAAGCAGGCGCTTTTGGATTCAGGGAAAAGAAGCCCCGGCCAGATAACAAAGATCGAAATCGTCAGGGATTTGGAGCCGGGCACATACGATATTGACATCGCCTCGGTGCGCGACAGCTACCTGCTACGAAGGGAGCGGTCCGGCCTTCTTGCGTTGCTGGATCGCTGGACCCATTGACGCCTCCTGAGGCCGTCCCTACACCTGCAATTTCGTTTGGGTATCCGGACGAATTGCCCAGCTTACACCACAGTCCCCAGTTTTTGTCCCATAACGGTCACTGACTCGGCCAGGTAGGCCGCGTCCCACTGCACCTTGCCTTTGGGAAATAGCACAATCACGGTGGAGCCGAGTTTGAAGCGGCCCATTTCTGCCCCGGCGGCCAGTTCTATGGCCTCATTGCCGGTGTAATCGGTGGTGGCGATCGTGCGCTTGGCCGGGGTCACATCCTCGGCCCACACTGTATCAATACCGGCCACAATCATTGCCCCAACCAAAACCAAAGCCATTGGGCCTGCCTCGGTATCAAACACGGCGACGGCGCGTTCGTTGCGGGCGAACAAACGCGGTACCTGACTGGCGGTGGCCGTGTTGACCGAAAACAAATCGCCGGGAATGGCGAGCATGCGACGCAGCCGTCCGGCCAGGGGCATATGTACCCGGTGGTAATGGCGAGGCGAGAGATAGATGGTGGCAAAATGCCCATCGGCGAACTCCGCCGCTAGGGCTTCATCGCCACCGAGCAGCTCCAGGGCGCTATAATCTTGCCCTTTGGCCTGAAAAATTCGTCCTGCCTCAATGTCCCCAAGCTGACTGATAAACCCATCCGCCGGACAGACCACCGCACCGGGCTCGGCACAGATTGGACGCGCATCCGGCTTGAGGGGGCGGCAAAAAAACTCGTTGAAAGACCCATAGTTTCTTGGGTTTTCTTCCAGCGCCTCGGACATATCCACATTGTAGCGTTTGATAAACCATTCAATAAATGTGTTCTTTACCCAGGGGCGGCGGCAGCGTGCCAATGCGCCGGCGGCGCGCGATAATGCGTGCTGTGGGGTAATATACTGTAGCAGGGCAAAGAGTCTGGCTTTGATCATCGCAATGGGCATCCGGGTAAATTTCAAGGCGCATACTAGCAAATTTGGCGCGGCGCCACATACAGGGCTGACTAACGCCCTTTGACCAAAGCCCCTTTTTCAAAGACTCCTCAATTAAAGATTGTTTTTTTGAAGATACCGTTATGGAAGTTACTGTAAAACACAGGCGCGCGTTATGGAGTTAAGTACCATCGTTGTCGGCGTCATGGGCGGTTTGGGGATGTTCTTGTTGGGCATGTCCCTCATGACTGAAGGGCTCAAGGCAATGGCCGGCGATGCCATCCGCACCTCCCTGCGGCGCGTCACCCGCAGCCCGTTCAGTGGGGCAGTGACAGGGTTTTTGGCTACGGCGGTATTGCAGTCCTCCAGTGCAGCCGTAATCGCCACCATCGGTTTCGTAGGTGCGGGCCTGCTGAGTTTTTATCAGGCGTTAAGCATTATTTTGGGCTCGTCTCTGGGCACCACCCTGACCGGTTGGCTAGTGGCCGTGGTGGGCCTCAAGTTTCAGTTCGGCACATTGGCCACGGTACTGATTTTTATCGGTGCTTTCATGCGCTTATTTGGTGGACGTCGCTTCCAGGGCATGGGTTACGCGGTCGCCGGTTTTGGTTTGGTCTTCGTGGGTATTGCCGGCTTGCAGGCGGGGCTGAGCGGCTTGCAGGACTATGTGGATTTTTCCCGCCTCGGGGCCGACAACCTGTGGGGTAAATTTCAGCTGGTGTTCCTTGGGGTGCTGTTTACGCTCATCACTCAATCGTCCACCGCCGGTGTGGTGGCGGCACTGACGGCGCTGTTCACGGGCACCATCGTTTTTGAGCAGGCCGCAGCGCTGGTTGTGGGCATGAACATAGGCACCAGCTCGTCCGCTGCGGCGGCGACGGTGGGTGGCAATATTCACGTGCGCCGTACCGGTTTTTCCCATGTGCTGTACAACACTTTTGTGAGCAGCGTGGCCCTGTTTCTGATCACGCCGTATGTTTGGCTGTGGGAGTTCGCCTCGCCGGGGAGTTTGGTTCAGCACGGAGAGTTCGCATTGGTCGGTTTCCACACAGGGTTTAACTTTTTGGGCATCGTGATGGTGCTGCCGTTCGTTAAAAATTTTGCGCATTTGGTGGAGCGGCTGTTTCCCGATAAACCCTATGGTTATCAACAGGTGCTGGACCAGGGTCTACTCAAATTTCCGGAGCTGGCATTGACGGCGGTACAAAAAGTGCTGATTAGTCAGGCAGATATGGTGGCTCAGCAACTGGCATACATCCTCGGCGATGTGCCCAGAGCGACTTCTTTAGCGGATAACGAACGCGAGCTCAACGATATCCAGGAATATATTGATTCCATTCATCTGGACTCCACGTCAGAGGCCGAATGGGAACGTCTGCTCGCGGCGATCAAAATGGTGGATCATTTACAGCGTCTGTTGGATCGTTGCAGCAACAAATCAGTACATGTTGCTCTTCGCAACGGAGATGGTTTGCGAGAGCCCGCTCAGCGGGTACGCGAGCTGGTGCAGCTGTTGCAGCACAAAGAGACACTGGACGAGCAGCAGGTCAGTACATTGGTGGCCGAGGTTACGCAGTTGGAGCAAACCATCCGCGAGAGCACCATGCAACGGATTGCCCAAGGGCACCTGGATTTGAAGCAAGGGGTAAGTCTTATGGATATCGCCCGCTGGTTGCAGCACGTGGCGGTGCATATCGAGAACATCGATTTGGCCCGCCGGCGGTTAAATTATCAGGCGCCGGCAGAGCAATGAGCTTGCAGCCTCTGATTGCTGGCGATTTCGCCTATCGAGTGCAGCGTTCGGCCCGTCGCCGGACGGTCAGTATCGAAATCCGCGATGCCGAGGTTATTGTCCGTGCACCGCCGGGTGTGTCCGAGCGCACGCTTCAGCAAATGGTCTATCGCAAACGCGCCTGGATTGTGGAAAAACTCACCGCCCAGCGACGTCAGTTAGCACGTATCCCTGAGTATTCCTATCTCAGCGGTAGCACCATGCCGTGGCTGGATGAAACCTTAACGTTGGTGGTAGGCCAGGGCGCCACTGGCGGTGTGCACCGCTGTGGCAGTGATTTAGTGGTGACGTTGTCCCGTCGCAGCACACGTTCCAGCGTTGAACAGGCCCGTCAGTTGGTAAAGGATTGGTACCGGACCGAAGCACTCAAGTTGTTGACGGCCAAGTCCAGCGCACTGGCTCAACGCCTGGGGCTGCGCTACCGGGAAATAAAAGTGCGCTTTACCCGGTCGAAATGGGGCCACTGCACCAGCGAGGGTGTCTTGCAATACAACTGGCATATAGTGCTGGCACCGGAGCCAGTGGTGGACTATCTTGTCGCCCACGAGGTGTGCCACCTGCGCCACTTAAACCACAGCGCCAACTTTTGGGCACTGGTGGCCAGCGTGTGTCCCGATTACCAAGCCCACCGCGACTGGCTCAAGGCCAATGGCCGCTGCCTGACGCTATAGAGGCTATTGCCTGCGAAGGAAAAACTATGACGCCATTGAGTGACGACTGGGCGGAAAACCTGGATCGATTTATTGTGGAAAGCCTGCAAAACGGCTGCGCTTGGGGTTTGGAAGGCCCCGAAGGCTGGGCTTTAACCAGTTCCGAAAAATACCCTAACAGCGACGTAATGCCGTTTTGGTCCGCTCGGGAGCTGGCGCAGGTGCACTGCGAAGACGAGTGGCAAGAGTACAAACCGGTCGCCATCGATATTGAAGAGTTCCTGGATGACTGGCTGACCGGCATGCATAAGGACGGGTTGCTGATTGGCGTCAATTGGACTCAGGAACTGGAAGGCGAGGAGTTGGAACCCCTGGACCTGTTGCAGGAAATGGAACAGGAAATCGGGTCCTGAGTTCGTGCGCGCGTTAGTCGCCATGGAACTTAAAATGGCGGCTTAAGGGCGCGGGAACTGGGCCATAAAGCGCCGATCAATATAGCGCTTCCAATACCAAACCCATTTGCCGGCCAGTACCCGGTCGCCACGTTGGGCGACCGCATACTCTTCGCCACAGGTTAATAGGCTCAGGTAGCGCTTTTGGCCGCGATACGCGCGCAACTTTCCGGGGTTGTCGGGGTTGTTCAGGCAGCGAA
This sequence comes from Marinimicrobium sp., assembly GCA_027322215.1. Lineage (GTDB taxonomy): Bacteria > Pseudomonadota > Gammaproteobacteria > Pseudomonadales > Cellvibrionaceae > JAVDDU01. Next base: position 13,184 of record DAHVRW010000006.1, on the reverse strand, counting down.
GCAGATTTTCGGCCAATACCGGCGCTTCGCGTACGGCGTGAACGCCCGCCTGCGGCAGGGGCTGGCCGCTGATGGTGGCAATGTCGCCGGCGGCAAATACAAATGGGTGGCTTTCGGATTGCAGATGACGGTTGACCCTGACCAGACCCGCCGCATCGCAAGCTAATCCGCAGCGACTCGGCCAGCCCGGCGCCGATCCCTCGATGCACCACAGCGCTTCGTCGACCGGCAGATGTTGGCCGCGTTCGGTGTGCAGCTCTTGGTCAGCGACCCGAGAAACGCTGAACAGCGGGTGCACCCGCACGCGCATGGCCTGAAGTCGTCGTGCAACCTCCATCTGTGCCCGCAGGGGCGCGTCGGCAAGCAGTGTGCCGCCGCTGTGCACCAGCTGAATATCCACCGGTACTTTAAGGCGCGGGTCGCGATCGAGCCGGTAGCGGAGCGCCATGGCGATTTCTACCCCGGTGGCGCCCCCGCCTACCACCGCCAAACTGGCGATCTTATGGCGATCCACCCGTTGGTACAGGCGCTCAAGGGCGTCTTGCCAGCGGGGCAGAAATTGGCTGATGGGTTTGATGGCGACGTGATTGTGTTCGTTGGCGCCGGGCGGTGGTTCGGACTCAATGCCACAGTTAAGTGACGCCAGATCGAATTTCACCTGTTGGCCATTGTCCAGAACGGCGGTTTGAGCATCCAGATCCAGGCGCTCCACCCGCGCGCAAATCAACGTCGCTCCGGCGCTGCGGCATAGCTGTTCCAGATCAATGTGGCAATCACGAAACCGGTAATGGCCGGCTATCAGGCCGGGCAACATGGCGGAGTAAGGCGCAAAGCGCTCCGGTGACACCAAGATCACCTGCGTGGTGGGGTCCAGGCGGTTGCGCAGGCGCCGCAACAACAGGCTGTGGCTGTGACCGCCGCCGACCAAGAGCAGGGTTCGCATCATTAAAGTAGGGCTCTGGTAATAGCACTTGGGTAAACGCGTCGGAGTAAAAGCGGTAAGCGCCTCAGTTCAATGGCCCCGATTCAATGGCTTCGATTTAATCGTCCATTGAAATGGCGAAATGGCCCGCTGAAACCGCCCGCTGAAACCGAAAGCATAGCCGAACTGCCCGCTCGGAGTCTAACGGGCGGCTGGCTTACGAACGAGTGCGCCGCTGGCTCTCAATCAAATTGGCCGTTGGCAATATCTTCATCCACAAAGCCGAATAGATAATCGTGCAGAATATCCACCAGGTGGTGTGTAATATACTCTTCCAATTCCTCCAGGCTGGCGCAGGCTGGAGTGATGGCAGCGGTCGGCGTGGTGCGGTAATCTTGCGTGGCTACCAGAAAAGACTTGCCCTCGCTCGGCACAGCGGAATCATGCAGCAGTTGAAGAACGCGAAACTCGAAGTCCAGACACAGACGCATCAGGTTGGGATAATTGGTGGATTGTCGGTCTAAAAAACGGATTTCGCGGCTGCCGAGTAAGGCATCAGGGCTGAGCGGGTGCTTAGGCATAATTATTCTGGACTACTGTTGGCCGGAGCGGCGGCTCGGTGGATGTCAGTGCGGACGCTAAATTACACCACACTGGTAGCAGAAGGCGCGTGATGCAGCTCACAAATAGGCGGGCTGTTGGTCGGATGGACTTTTTCTCGGTGTCTTAAACGGAGCCTTGTATATGTTTTTATTACGCGTTGTCTCCCTGACGTTATGTCTGTTTGCGCTCAGCAGTTGCGCCACCTATCCCTGGACCATAGAGCAGCCTCAGGTAAAGGTGACTCATGTGCAACTGTTGCCGGCCACCGGTCTTGAGCAGCGCATTGCGGTACGCCTAGCCATTCTCAACCCCAATAGCCGGGATTTGTCCCTGCGGGGCATCTCTTATACTATCGGCATCGAAAATTTTGACGTTTTAAGCGGCGCCACCAGCCAGCTACCGATCTTGGCCGCTTATGAAGAAACACCCGTGACCGTGGAGGTTTCGGCCAATCTGTTAGCCTTGGCGCGCCTGGTGGAGCACATGAGTCGCCGGGGCACTCTGGATAATGTTGGCTATGTATTTCAGGCCCGGCTCGATTTCAATCAATGGCTGCCTGATATGCGCGTAGAAGAAGCGGGCACAATCCGGCTGCGCTAGCTCAGCTCCGTTCGCGCCCGTATACACATAATAAGCGCTGACATAACACGCTTTATCGATTTTAATCAGCTTCAGGATTCTTCATGACCGACCTCGTAGTACCGCCCGACGCCGACGAACAAATCGCCCTTAAGGAGTACACGGAAAAAGCGTACCTGGATTACTCCATGTACGTGATTCTCGACCGGGCTTTGCCGCACATCGGCGACGGTCTTAAGCCGGTGCAGCGGCGCATTGTTTACGCCATGAGCGAGCTGGGGCTTAACGCAACCGCCAAATACAAAAAGTCCGCGCGCACCGTGGGTGACGTCATCGGTAAATTCCACCCGCATGGCGATTTAGCCGCTTATGAGGCCATGGTGCTCATGGCCCAATCGTTCTCCTATCGCTACCCGTTAGTGGACGGGCAGGGCAACTGGGGTTCGCCGGATGACCCCAAATCGTTCGCCGCGATGCGCTACACGGAATCGCGCCTGACCGCTTACAGCAAAGTATTGTTGGAGGAGCTGGAACAGGGCACCGTGGAATGGCAACCGAACTTCGACGGCACCATGGATGAGCCAGTGGTTATGCCTGCGCAGGTGCCCAACGTGCTGCTTAACGGCACCACCGGTATTGCAGTGGGCATGGCTACCGATATTCCGCCCCACAACTTGCGAGAGGTTGTCGCCGCGTGCGTGCATCTACTGGATAACCCCAAGGCCACCACAGAGGAGCTGTGTGAGCATGTGCTTGGGCCGGATATGCCCACCGAAGCGGAGATCATTACGCCCCGGGAAGACCTGCTGAAAATGTACGACAGTGGGCGCGGCAGCTTGCGTATGCGCGCTGTGTGGCAGCGGGATAAAGAATCGGGTGATCTCGTCGTTACGGCGTTGCCGCATCAAGTCAGTGGTTCCCGGGTGCTGGAGCAGATCGCGGCGCAAATGCAGGCCAAGAAGCTGCCCATGGTGGCTGATTTACGGGATGAATCTGACCACGAGAATCCCACGCGCCTGGTGATCGTACCCCGCTCTAACCGGGTCGATGTGGAACAGCTGATGGCACACCTGTTTGCCAGCACCGATCTGGAAAAAAGCTACCGCGTTAATATGAACATGATAGGTGTGGACGGGCGCCCCGGTGTGCGTGGATTGCAACAGATCCTGTCCGAGTGGCTCAGTTTCCGTACCGTCACTACCCGGCGGCGTTTGCAATATCGGTTGGACAAGGTAGAGCACCGGTTGCATTTGTTAGATGGGTTGCTGATCGCATTTCTAAATATTGACGAAGTGATCCACATTATTCGCACCGAGGAGCACCCCAAAGCGGTGTTGATGGAGCGCTTCGGCTTGAGCGAGCTGCAAGCGGATTACATTCTCGATACCCGGTTGCGGCAGTTGGCGCGCCTGGAAGAAATGAAAATCCGCGCCGAGCAAGAAGCCCTGGCCAAAGAACGGGATCAGCTGCAAAAAATTCTCGGTTCCGCCGTAAGACTAAAAAACCTGGTGCGCAAAGAATTGCTGGCTGCGGCCGATACCTATGGGGACGACCGACGTTCGCCCCTGGTGGTGCGTGCTGAGGCCCAGGCCTTCAGTGAAAAAGAGCTCATTAGTGCCGATCCGGTGACGGTGGTGGTTTCGGAAAAAGGCTGGATTCGCGCCGCTCGGGGTCACGATATTGATCCTGCTGCGCTCAGTTACAAGGCGGGCGATAAGTACAGGTTCGCCGTGCGCGGTCGAACTAACCAAAATGTGCTGTTGCTGGACTCCACGGGACGCAGCTACGCTCTGCCAGCTCACAACCTGCCGTCGGCCCGCAGTCAAGGTGAGCCCATTAGCAGCCGTTTGAATCCGCCCAGCGGTGCCAGCTTTAAGGGTGCGCTCATGGGTGCCGACACGGAGCAAGCGTTACTGGCCACGGATGCGGGTTACGGTTTTGTGACCAGCTTGCAGAACCTGTACAGTAAGAACCGAGCGGGTAAGGCCATGCTTACGGTGCCCGCGGGCGCTCAGATTCTGCCACCGCAGCCCGTCGCGGATGTCACCCAGGATCTGCTGGCGGCGGTGAGCAACGAGGGGCGGCTGCTGGTGTTTCAGGTTTCCGAGTTACCTGAATTGGCCAGAGGTAAGGGCAACAAGATTATGAATATCCCCGCCGCGCGTGCGCAGGCCCGGGAAGAGTATATGCTGGCCGTATGCGTGCTCAAGCCCGGACAGGCGCTGACGCTCCATGCGGGTAGGCGGCATTTGACTCTGAAAGCGACTGACCTGGAGCACTATCGGGGCGAGCGCGGCCGACGCGGCAATAAACTGCCACGGGGTTTTCAGAAAGTAGATCGCGCTGAGGTGGCCGAGACGTAAATTGTCGCCCACCGGCGTACCGCATATAACGACAACGAGCGGGATAGCCTATGAGTGATAAACGCGAGCACGTGCGCACACCCTTCGTGTGTCGCATCAAAATTGGCCACGAAACTCTGGGCGATTTGGAAGCGAAAACCCGAGACATTTCCGATGGTGGGGTTTTCGTTTCACTGGAGCCAGAGCAGATGCCACCTATCGGAACGGTGGTTGTCGGGCAAGTGCAGGGGCTGGCCGAGGAAGCGCCTCAACTGCGCATGGAAGTGGTGCGCATTGAGTCCGAAGGCGTCGGTTTGAGATTTCTGGATTGATTTTAATACGCGGCACATTTGCTCAGTTCTACAAGCCGGCAGGGCGAGTAGGGTGCTAAATACGCCGTTAGAATAAATACGCCGGTAGAACAGGAGCGAGCAACGATGGCAAAAATAGCAAAAGCGGTAACCGGTTTGCTGGCGCTTTTGTGGTGCGCCCAGCTGCACGCCACAGTGGTTCTACAATACCATCACGTGAGTGACACAACGCCTCCATCCACCAGTGTTACACCGGAGCTTTTTGAGCAGCACTTGGATTATCTGGCGGCGGAAGGTTTTCACGTCGCTTCCCTGCCAGAGATCGTAGCCAAACTCAAAAAAGACGAGGCGCTGCCCGATAAGACAGTGGTGCTTACCTTTGACGATGCTTACAGCTCGGTTTATGACATTGCCTTCCCGCTGATGAAAGCCCGGAACTGGCCTTTCACCGTGTTTGTAAATACCAACCCCATCGACAATCAGCGCAAGGGCTTCGCTACCTGGGATCAGTTGCGTGAAATGGCTGAGCAGGGGGGCACGATTGCCAATCACAGTACCGCGCACGGATTTTTACCACGCCGGGCGTCCGGTGAGAGCGAGGCGCAATGGCGCCAGCGGATAACCAAAGAGATTATGACCGCAGAGCAGCGGATCAAAGAGGAGACAGGCCAGAGCCACAAAGTGCTGGCTTACCCTTATGGCGAGTTCGACAAGCGGGTGCAGGCGCTTTTACGGGAGTTAGGATTCATCGCGTTTGCTCAAAACTCGGGCCCGCTGGCTCCGCACAATGATCTATTGGCGCTGCCACGCTTTCCTTTTGGGGGTGTGTTTGGTGCGCCGGATGATTTTGCCCTAAAGGCCAGCACGCGGCCCATGCCCGCCACCGCCATAGCGCGCTGTACCGATCGCGACTGTGAACAGCCCCTGGATGATGTCGTGGTGGCCCAGGGACAGCGACCTGTGCTGGCTATCACCGTGAAGAACAAGAGCTTACTGCCGGCCATTAACTGCTTTGCATCCCGCCAGGGCGCCATCGAGACCTGGGTGGATGGCAACACGCTTTACACCCGTGCCAACGAGCCGCTATCGCCCGGGCGTACGCAGTACAACTGTACCGCCCCGAGCGGTGAGCGGGGGCGGTTTTTCTGGCTCTCTCAGCAGTGGCTGGTCACCGATAAGGACGGTAACTGGCGGCATGACAGCTGAATGACCATCCGGTGAGGAGACTCGCTTATCAGCTGTCTTCACCCGCGGCCAGTTGCTGCTCTTCCGGTCCGGGTTGGGTGACGGTCACATTGGCCAGATCATTGAACCGGATCAGCTCCAATAATTCGTCCACATACGCCTGCCCGCGGCTGGAGTAGCGCAGCAGTGTGGGCACAAGGGCTTCACCGCGGATGGCCTCGCCCGTAGCCCGAAGCGCCGCGCGCTGGTGGCGCAGCTCCTGATAGGCAGCGTGGGTGTTAATGTTCCGGTAATAGGATTTCAACGCCTCGTTCACCGAGGCAAATTTTTGCACTTCATGTCGAGCCCCTTCGGGGCGCCGCTGGGGGATCAGACCACAGCCGGGACGATAGCACCACTGACCAAAGAGATTGTTGGCCTCCACTGCGAAGCGCGATGTGCCCCACCCAGACTCGGCAGCCGCCTGTGCCAGCACCATATCCTGGGGAAGGATGTCCGCCCGGCGCAAAAGTGTCACCAGCGCTTCCTTCAGCTCGGGGAAATGGTCCTCGGTGACGTCAAACTTTTTCCGCAATGTTGTTAATCGGTGGGTCTGTGTGCTGGTTAGCGCCGTGTCCGCCAAGGCGCTGGCGTACATGGCGACCAGCTCTTCCCGAATCTGTAACAGCTCGTGGTTCTGCCACTCAATCAGAGGCAGCAGCACGTCAATAAAGGTTTGTTTGCGCTCGGGGATATGCTGAATGTCGGCTAGAGCTGGCAGTTTTTTTACCAGTGCCGGTGGCGTTAGCTCTACGACTTCGATGGGGTGATCGGTGTGCGGCGGGTTGTGACTGAGATACAACGCTAGCGTCAGGCAAAACAGTGGAAAGACGGCCAACATGATTGCTGGCGCACACCTGGATACAACGTGCAACATGTATATAACCTTTTATCAATACGACTTGCTGGAGTTGCTACCAATCAATAATCGATAACAACACTGGCTGGGATTACAAAAAAGCCGGCTGCTACAAACCGAGATCACGGCGCAGGGCCTTTAAGCGCTGCTGGTTTTCCTCTTTACTCAGAGGAGTTTCAGTACTCTCGGGCAGAGCAGGAACCTGCGGTTTGGGCAGTGTGTGCCCACTCATGACCTGTTCGCAAAGGCGCTGATAGTGTTTTTCAAACACGGGAAACGCCACTCGCTCCGCGCTACTGGCTAGAAAAAACCAATCGCTGGCCACGCCTGCGTGATACACCGCCGGATGGCTCCAGCGCTGTGCGGCTTTGGGGCTAGGCGCGCGACAGGCTTCCACATAGGCGCTGTGCGGGTCCGGGAGTCCGTAGGCATCCAGATCACCCTGACAGGCGCGTATCATACGGTTCAGGGTTGGTAGGTACTCTGAGGTTTCAATGACCCGTCGGGCTCCTCGGCGAATCGTCTCGGGCTCAAACCGCGTTAAACTTTCCAGCCAGAGTTTCTTAATTTGATTCAAAACCTGGGTGTCGCTGTAGGCCTTGTAGTATTGGTTGTGGTAGTTAATCCGGAACAGGGTAAACACCTCATTGAGCGCATCAATGTGGTCATCGGTAGGCTGGGCGCGGGTTTGTTCAGCGGGCCCAGCTGCGGTCGGTGAGGTCCTCGAAGAGGCTTCGATCTCTTGTGCGACTTTCTGGATTAACTGCTTGCTGTCCTGCATTTTGACCTGCCTGTTGCGGTGTTGTCAGCGCGTGCTGGCGCGCCCAATGGTACTTGACATGCTGGAGGAATTTGGTGTTCCAGGAGCTGTGCACCTGGTTGCTCTCGCGCCAATAAAGCGTGAACTCGGGCACCTGTCGTCGGGCGAACTCCAAATCGATATTAGCCAGGCGCAACACGTCGTAAACATCCTGGCTGGGTTGCCAGTCCGATGGCAGCCGCTTAGGTTCAGTCGAGTGCTCCAATGCGGAATTATAGCGCAGCCACTGGCGTTTGACGTGCTGGATGAATTTGCTGTTCCAGGTACGGGTGACGTCGCCGCGCTCTCGCCAATAGAGTACGAACTCAGCGATAGCGTCTTCGATAAACGCGAGGCTAATGTTCGCGTGTTTCACCAACACCTCCAGCGCATCCTGGCTCGGACGCCAGTCGCTGTGCATAGCCACTTCCTGGTCGCGGCGAAACTGATCGGTTTCCTCGGCCCGCCATTGGCGCAGCAAATGTTTGAGAAAGCGTGCCCCCCAGGCGTGATGACTCTCGCCCCGCTCGCGCCAATAGGCGATGAATTCCGGCAGGTGTCGGCGCACAAAATAGTCGGGAATGCCGTGTTGCGCGATATGGCGCATCAGCTCAGTATCCGGTTGCCAGTTTGGAGCAATGAGGTTGGCGCTGCCGGGCGCGGCTCTGGTGGGGCCGGGCGCGCGACTCGGGCGGCTCGGTGCCGGCGTTTGAACGCCGCCGCTAAAGGTCAAGGTTAGCCGTCGGCTTTCCTGGTACGGGGCGGAGGTAAGGGAAATAATCCCCTGATCACGCAGATTCCGGCTAATGCGCTGAATGTCATAGTCGTTCCAAAACGGCAACAACCGGGTGAGCTGGCTTTCATCCAGATCCAGAGGCGCGTTGGGCTGTGGCTGGCCCAGCGCCACGTCGTTTAACAGCGATAGCATGACCGCCTCCTCCAGGCCGATGGTTGCGGCCAGCGAGGGAGATATCACCAGAGGTTTTTCGGGAATCAGGGATGAGCTCATACGGCACACTTTACCACTGATTGCTGGGCTAGGCGATTGGCGCCCGGAGCTGGTAAGGTTGCCTGCGCTGACCGGGCGGGCTGAGGTGCCCAAGGACACTATTGCCCCGTCACGCTGATCGATTTGGATCTTCCCACCATTCAGTTCCCAGGACAGTTCTCAGGAGGATTTTTGTGGCCAAGAAAAAGCCAAAAGCCCGTTTTACTGCCAAAAACTCCGACCGACACGACCTCTACCAGCGCAGCGTACAGGCACCGGAGTTCGAAGTGGAGTTTTTTGATCGCACTTTCAGAAAACTGCGCAAACGCCGGGCGCTGTCTATGCGCGAAGACTTTTGCGGCACGGCCTTGGTGAGCACCACTTGGGTGGAGAGTCGAAAAGACCGTACCGCCACGGGCGTGGACATTGATCCGGAGGTGTTGCAGTGGGGTATCGATAACAACATGGCGCATCTGGATGAGCCGGGCAACCGTTTGACGTTGGAACAGCGCGACGTGCGCCAGGTGACCCGGCGCAAGTACGACCTGATCAACGCCATGAATTTCAGTTATTGGATATTTTCAACCCGAAAGGAAATGCTTCGATACTTTCGTACCGTTCGCCGTTCGCTGGTAAGTGATGGCATTTTCTTTCTGGATTTGTTCGGCGGCTGGGAAGCGCAAGAGATTAAAGAGGAAAAGCGGCGAATCGAGGGCGGCTTTACCTATGTATGGGACCAGCATAGTTTTGACCCACGCACCCATGAGGTCGTTAACTACATTCATTTTCATTTTCGCGATGGCAGCAAAATGAATAAGGCGTTTACCTACGTGTGGCGCCATTGGTCCATGGTGGAAATTCTCGAACTGCTGGAAGAGGCAGGCTTTGCCAAAACACACATTTATTGGGATGTGGCGGACGGCAGTTTTCGCGAGCGCAAGCACGTGCAAAACCAGCCGGGCTGGCTGGCTTATGTGGCGGCACTGGTGTGAGCCAGGCCGCCTTAGCGCAAGCTGCGATACTCGCGGTTGCTGTCCAGATGGCTGAACACAATTTGCCAAAGCTGCCCGCCGCGGCTGCGGAAATACCCTGCTGAGGACAGCAGGTAAAACTTCCACATTCGATAAAAGTGGTTGTGATCGTAGCGCTCTTTGAGCTCGGGCCAGGCCCGGTCAAAGTTGTGCCACCAGGCCATCAACGTGCGGTCGTAATCGGGGCCGAAATTGTGCCAGTCCTCCAGACGAAGCAGGTCTAAACTGGACTGATTAACGGAATGCCGGGAGGGTATTTCCCCGTTGGGGAAAATGTATTTTTCAATGAAGGGATCAACCCCGTGGCGCGCCTTGTCCGCGCCTATGGTGTGCAGAAGAAACAGCCCGTCCCGAGCGAGTAATCGGCGCACAGTTTCAAAATACACCCGGTGGTTTTTTCTGCCCACATGCTCAAACATGCCCACGGAAACGATGCGGTCGAATTGACCTTCCAGTGCCCGGTAATCCACCAGGCGGATGTCCACCGGCAGGCCAGCGCAGCGCTCGCGCGCCAGTTTTTGCTGTTCTTTGGAAATCGTAATGCCCACCACATCCACGCCATACCGACGGGCGGCAAACTCGGCCAGGCCGCCCCAGCCGCAACCGATATCCAGCAGTTGCATTCCAGGAGCCAGTTCCAGCTTGCGGCAGATCAAGTCGAGCTTTTGTTCCTGGGCTTGCTCTAAGGTTTCCGCGCCGGGCCAATAGGCGCAGCTGTATATCATGCGCGGGTCGAGCATTTTTTCGTATAGATCATTACCGATATCGTAGTGCACTTCACCCACTTCAAATGCTCTTTCGGGGCTCTGCTTGTTCAGAAACGCCGCGTTAAGCACGGCTTTGAGTAATTGTAGCCGGCCCAGCTTTGGCACTTTCTTATCCAGCCGGGCACTCAGTATGCGGGTGATGAGTTGATCTAAACTTTGGGTGTCCCACCAGTTTTGCATGTAGGACTCGGCGAACGCCAGGTGCGTACCAGAAGAGAGAATGCGGGAAAATACCGCCTCGTTATGAACTTGAATATCCCACGGGCGGTCGCCGTTGATGCGGATATCGGCCTGCTCGAGAAGTTTCACCACGTAGCGCTGTGCCGCGCTCCGAGTGGTTTTATGGTTCACCTTTTTGTTGCTGACGTTTTTATTGCTAACTTCGGCGGTTGAATTTCCCATGCTTCATAAATCTCCGCTCAGTGGATTTATCAAACTATGGAACGCAAATGGCCTCCGGCACACAAGCTCAGCCTCCAACAGCAGGCGTTCTGCCGTATTGAAAGCCTTTACCGAAGTAAGGTCAAGTTTGTTGGCCAGGTGGCGTCGCGCCGTCGCGCATGAAGTTTTTTCTGCGCGTGAAGAGGTTGGTTGGCGCGACACGAGAGGGTGTCTTGTGACGCGCGAACCTTAAGAAGGGTTACAAATGCTCTTCGTGTTCTTGCACTTCGTTGGCAGTTTTTCGCCGGTAGGTGATGCGGCCAAAAAATACGCCAGTTTCAAATAACAGCCACATGGGCACGGCCAGCAGCGTTTGGGAGATGACATCCGGGGGGGTGAGGAGCATGCCCATGATAAAGCAACCGACGACGATATAAGGTCGCTTCTGTGCCATGCCTTGGGGAGTCACCAGTCCAGCGTGAATAAGGAGCACGGTGGCGATGGGAATTTCAAAGGCGATACCGAACGCGAAAAACAGTTTCAGCACGAAATTCAGGTACTGGCTGATGTCCGTCATTACGGCCACATCTTCTGGCCCGATGCTGGTGAAGAAACCGAATACCAGAGGAAATACCGCAAAATACGCAAACGCCATACCACTGTAAAATAGCACCACGCTGGAGATCAGCAGCGGCGCGGCCAAACGTTTTTCATGTTGGTACAGACCCGGCGCGATAAAGCCCCACACCTGATGCAAAATAAAGGGCGCGGCCAGCAACACGGAAACAAACAGCGTCAGCTTGAACGGTGCCAGAAACGGCGAGGTGACTTCCGTGGCGATCATGCTGCTGTGTTCGGGCAGAAACTTGACCAGCGGTGCGGCGGTAAAGCTGTAGATATCGTTCGCGAAGTAAAACAGCGCAATAAAAATGACCAGAACGATACCAATAATCCGCAGCAGTCGATTGCGCAGCTCAAGCAAATGCTGCACCAGGGGCAGCTCGTGGTCAGTGGGCAAATTGCTCATGTTTTTGAAGAACTACTTTTGTCTCGGAAAGGTGCCGCCTCTGTGGCGGGAGCATCGCTGGCCTCAGTGCCTGTTTGCGGGGTCTTGGCGTTATCGGTGTCCGCATTCGCCATGGGCGCATCGGTCGATACCGATTCTCCATGGGCGTGATCGGGCAGCTCTTCTTCTGGTTCGTAGGGCCGCTTGGGGTTGGTTTTTGGTGGGGTGATAACCCCCTCGTCAATGGCACCTTCGAGCTGTTGACGAGTTTTTTCCAGGCTGCGCATCACTTCTTCGTTGTGCAGCTGGCGGCGAATTTCATCCGCGCCAATCTGCCGCTCGATTTCATTGCGGGTATCGCGCAAGCTGCGCTTCAAGCGGCCTATCCATAGGCCCACGGCACGGACGGTTTCGGGCATGCGTTCGGGCCCGATAACCACCAACGCGACGATGGCGATCACAAGAATTTCAAAAAAGCCTATGTCGAACACGCAGATACCTTCGCTGTCATGGCCGCAACTGGGGTGCGTAGATCGTTAATGAAATAATCCGCTGAGTATAACCCGCCTCACGGCGAGCGACGCATGCGCCAGAATCCTATAACGGAGTTTGGCCCATGCCGGTCATCACTTTTAACGCTTAATGCTGAGCGTCTTTTTCTTTCTCGGCCGCTTCCGCCTTTACGGTGGCGTCATTGGACTCGTCGATGCTTTTAGTCTCTTCTGGCTGCTCGGGTTCGTCATCGGCGACGGATTTTTTAAAGCCCTTGATGGCGGAGCCCAGATCGGTGCCGATATTGCGCAGACGCTTGGTGCCGAACAGCATGACCACGATGGCCAGAATAATAAGAAGTTGCCAAATGCTAATGCCACTGATACCCATGACGGTTCCTCAACTGTAAAAATTAAAAGGCAACGGGCGCAACCATTAGGGTTTGCGCGCCGCTTTTTCCTCGTGCCCGGAGATCCCGAAGCGTCGAGCCAATTCATCCAGTACGGCCTCGGCGTTTTCCCCTAAATGAGAAAGCATTACCAGGCTGTGAAACCAAAGGTCGGCGGTTTCGGCAATCAGTTGCCGGTGGTCGCCGCTGGTTTGAGCGTCCTTGGCGGCAAGGATCGTTTCGGTTGCCTCCTCGCCCACTTTTTCTAGAATCTTGTTCAAGCCCTTCTGATGCAGGCTGGCCACGTAAGAGCTGTCGGCATCCGGGTGATTTTTGCGCGCTTCTAGCACGCGCGTCAATTCGGTCAATATATCCATGGTGGCGCCGCTTCAGTAGATCTCTTGAGGGTCTTTTAACACCGGGTCCGTGGCCTGCCACTGGCCGTCCTGGGCGACCCGGTAAAAACAGGATTCGCGTCCCGTATGACAGGCT
>DAHVRW010000069.1 GCA_027322215.1 Marinimicrobium sp. | reverse complement strand
TATCGCGCCATTGGCATTGAACCCATCTATACCGCCTTTATGGATGCTCTTGAGGATGAGTTTGCCGGCGCCGCCGTCGATACTACCGAGGAAAACCTTCAGGCCCGCTGTCGCGGGGTCATCCTCATGGCCGTATCCAACAAAAAGGGTTACCTGGTGCTGACTACGAGCAACAAAAGCGAATTGGCCGTGGGGTATACCACTTTATATGGCGACATGGCCGGGGGCTTCGACGCCCTTAAGGATGTTCCTAAAACGTTGGTGTTTGAATTGGCACGCTATCGTAATCGCGCCGAAGAGGTCATCCCCTCCGGGGTGATTACCCGGCCGCCGTCGGCCGAATTGGCGCCGGACCAAACCGATCAGGACAATTTGCCCTCGTACGAGATTTTGGACCAGGTTCTGGCTCTATACGTAGAGCAAGATTGCAGCGCGGAGGAGATCATTGCCAAAGGTTTTGAGCGCGCTGTGGTGGAGCGGGTGGTACGCTTAGTGGATGTGAGTGAGCATAAGCGCCGCCAGGCCCCTATGGGCGTGCGCATTACCGAACGGGGTTTCGGCCGCGACCGGCGTTACCCTATCACTTCCGGTTGGCGAACCGGGGACTGACCGGTCCGGCGCTGGGGAGCAAAATTGAAAGGGGCAGGGGCGGAGCATTTGCCCCAGGTTGCGGCGCGGTTCGTCCCTGATCCCGCGTTAAATAACGGCTATTTGTTATTGGTACTCGGGGTTGTAAATTTCCCGACTGTCAAAACCCGGTGCCTCACGCTTATCGAACAAGCCAAATGTTACGAGGCTAAGCCAGCTTCGGCTGCCGGTATCGGAATGATGCTGAAAGTTGAACTCCCCGTTTGCACCAAGTGCCGGGTGTTCCGGGTAGTTAAGCTGAAGTATTTCCAGAGTCTGGTCCCGCAATTCGGGCATGCCCAGCAACTCGTAACCTTGGACCATAACCGCCAGCGCATCGGGAACCGCGGGTGTGCCGTTGAAGTTTTCTAACACAAAGCGTCCACGGTTGGTGGCGGCCACAAATGCTCCGCGCTTGAAATAATAATTCGCCACGTGAATTTCGTAGCGCGCCAGCACGTTGCGCAGATACAGCATCCGCTTTTTCGCATCGGGCGCGTATTCGCTGTCGGGGAAGCGGGCCAGTAGCTGAGAAAAGTGCGCCAGAGACTCCCGTGCGGCGCCCGGGTCACGCTGAGTCAGGTCTGTGGGCATGACTCTTTCGAACATCCCCTTACCTTCGGTAAAAGAGCTCAGCCCCTTCATATAATAGGCGTAATCGACATTGCGGTGCTGGGGGTGCAAACGGATGAAACGATCCGCCGTAACCGCCACCAAGTCGGGCTGGTTGGAGCGGTGATAGGCGTAAATCAGCTCAAGCTGGGATTGCTCGGCGTGGGTACCGAAGGGAAAATGCTCCTCCAGAGCGCGCAGATTGCGAATGGCCGGCTCCCATTGTTGCCTCTCCAGCTGCTCTTGGGCCGCCTGATACAGGTCGGCCTCGCTGGTATACTCCTCGCGAGGGGTTGTGGAGCATGCGCTTAGCAGTACCAAGGCGCCAATAAGCAAAGAGTACAAGGCTCGCATAAATTGTCAGGCTCTCAATATTAATGATGCAAATGCCGCCACAAGCGACTGCCGCGGCGGGCTATTTAACCACAGAGCGCCCCCGATACCAACGCCGGCAAATCAACCCAGGGCGAGCGCAGGTGCTCGGCGAACGATGCAGATTCACTTTTATGATGCAGGTTAACTCCATGACGGGCTCACTCACCAGAAGCGCCCTCGTGCCCACCCACATGAACGGCATGCGTTTCGACCAGGCGGCCTCGGCCTTGTTCCCGGAGTTTTCCCGAGCGCGCCTGCAAATGTGGATAAAAGACGGACAGCTCACCCTGGCCGGACGGGTCGCCAAGCCCAAAGAGCGCCTGTTTGGGGGTGAGGAACTGTTGCTGCAGGCGCACGAGGAGCCAGAGCAATGGCGCGCCGAATCCATCCCCTTGAATATTGTGTACGAAGACCAGCACCTTTTAGTGGTCAACAAGCCCGCCGGCTTAGTGGTACACCCGGCCGCTGGAAACGCCAGCGGCACTTTGCTTAATGCGCTTTTGCATCGTCACCCGGAGTTGGCCGAGGTGCCACGCGGCGGCATCGTACATCGATTGGATAAAGACACCACCGGGCTTTTGGTGGTGGCCAAAACCGTTCCGGCGCGCGATGAGTTAGTGGCTCAGCTACAGGCCCGGACCGTCACCCGAGAGTATGAGGCTGTGACCATTGGCACCATGACCGGCGGCGGCAGGGTGGATGCACCAATAGGCCGTCACCCAAAGCAGCGTACAAAAATGGCCGTGGTGGCCACCGGCAAGCCCGCCGTGACCCATTATCGGGTGGTGGCGCGCTTCCCTGCCCACACCCATATACGGGTCAACCTGGAGACTGGCCGCACGCACCAGATTCGCGTCCATATGGCTCATATCCACTTCCCCTTGCTTGGGGACCGTACCTACGCCGGGCGTTTCAAAGCCCCCAAAGGTGCCGACCCGCAACTGGTTGAAACATTGGCGGGTTTTCCGCGCCAGGCTCTGCACGCTGTCCGCCTGGCATTGACCCATCCCGACACGGGCGAACCGTGCCAGTGGCACGCCCCTTTGCCGGAGGATATGGTGCAGTTACTTGAACAGCTTGAGGCGCAGACGCCATGACCCTGATTCAACCGGATTGGCCCGCGCCGGGAAATGTCAACGCCGTGATTACTACCCGCCTTGGTGGCCAGAGTCGCGGTGCCTATGGGGACAATAATTTCGCGCTGCATGTGGAGGACGACGAGGCCGATGTGCGCGCCAATCGTGAACGGTTGCGCCAGCAGTTGGCCCTGACCGCCGAACCGCAGTGGCTGACCCAGGTCCACGGTACCAAAGTGGTTACTGCCCGCGCCGATGGTCGAGTGCGCACGGCGGACGGCTGCTACAGCCGCACCCCGGGGCTGGCTTGCACGGTGCTCACCGCCGATTGCCTGCCTCTGCTATTTTGCAACCGCTCTGGCACCCAGGTGGCGGCCATCCATGCGGGCTGGCGCGGACTGGCCAAGGGCGTGGTCAGACGGGCCGTTAAATGTTTCGATGAGACACCTGAAAACCTTCTGGTCTATCTGGGCCCAGCCCTATCACAACAGCACTTTGAGGTCGGCGTAGAAGTGCCGGAAGCGTTTTTTCGCTCGGCCCTGGACGCCAAACACTCCGAGCGCATCGCCGCCAGTTTCACTCCGGGCGCCCGTCCGCTGCATTTTTTTGGCGACCTTTACGCTCTGGCGCGAGCCGAATTGAACGCCTTGGGCGTTGAGGAAATGTACGGTGGCACATACTGCACCTACGCTGAGCCCGAGCACTTTTACTCCTATCGCCGAGATGGCGTTACGGGGCGTATGGCGAGCCTTGTGTGGTTGACCAGCTAGAGCGGCATGACATTGCGTAAGCTCTTCTTTTTTCCACTTATGTTTTTTAGACGCGTATAGGTTCCGCCGCTGGCAAAATTTAAAGTAGAACACCCTCGTCCGGGTTTCCAACGCCGCCCCTCCTTGCATTTTCCCGCGCCGCCCCCATTTTTGTTTGTATAGCGGCGCCTTTGCCGACAAACAGGATGCCCAGAGGAAAAATCATGCGTATTGACCGTTTTACCAACCAATTACAGACCGCGCTGGCCGATGCGCAATCGTTGGCCGTGGGGCGGGATCACAGTCAATTAGAATCCGTCCACCTGATGCAGGCGTTGCTGGATCAGCGCGGCGGCGCGGTGCGTCCGTTGCTCGCGCAGGCTGGATTTGATGTAACCGGTTTGCGCAACGCCCTGGCTAAAGCCCTTGAGGGACTGGCTCGGGTGCAAAGGCCCACCGGCGAAGTGAGCATGTCCCAGGAGCTGGGACGGCTGCTGAATTTGGCTGACCGACGCGCCCAGAAGAACGGCGATAAATTCGTTTCCAGCGAAGCTCTGCTGCTGGCGGCTACCCTCGACGGAGACAGCGAACTGGGTAAGCTGCTAAAACGATTCGGCGACCCGAAGCGCTTAGAGGCTGCTATTGATGACATACGCGGCGGTGAAACTGTGGACGACGCCGATGCCGAGGGCAACCGCCAGGCATTGGAGAAATACACCCTGGATCTTACCGCCCGGGCCGAGGCCGGTAAGCTGGACCCGGTAATTGGGCGCGATGATGAAATTCGCCGCACCATTCAGGTATTGCAGCGACGCACCAAGAACAACCCAGTGCTGATTGGTGAGCCGGGCGTGGGTAAGACCGCGATTGTCGAAGGCCTGGCCCAGCGAATAGTCAACGGCGAGGTGCCGGAAGGCCTGAAAAATAAGCGGGTATTGTCGCTGGATTTGGGGAGCTTGTTGGCGGGCGCTAAATTCCGCGGTGACTTTGAGGAGCGGCTTAAAGCCGTACTTAAAGAATTGTCCCGAGAAGAGGGGCGAGTGATTTTATTCATTGATGAGTTGCACACCATGGTGGGCGCGGGTAAAGCCGAGGGCTCTATGGACGCCGGCAACATGCTTAAGCCCGCGCTGGCGCGAGGGGAGCTGCACTGCGTGGGCGCCACCACTTTGGATGAGTACCGCACGGACATTGAAAAAGACGCAGCCCTGGAGCGGCGTTTCCAAAAAGTATTGGTGGAAGAACCCAGCGAGGCGGACACTATCGCCATCCTGCGCGGCTTGAAAGAGCGTTATGAAGTCCACCACGGCGTGGATATTACAGACTCCGCCATCATCGCCGCCGCGAAATTATCCCAGCGTTATATCGCTGACCGCCAGCTGCCGGACAAGGCCATCGACTTGATCGATGAAGCCGCCAGCCGCATCCGCATGGAAATCGACTCCAAACCGGAAGAGATGGACCGTTTGGAGCGCCGTTTGATTCAGTTAAAAATTGAGCGCGAGGCGGTAAAGAAAGACGAGGACGAGGCGAGCCGCAAGCACCTGGCCATTATTGACGAGGATATCGCCAAACTGGAGCGTGAGTACGCGGATTTGGACGAAATCTGGCGCGCGGAAAAAGCCGCACTGCAAGGCACCCAGGGCGTTAAGAGCAACCTGGAACAGGCGCGGTTGGATATGGAAGCGGCCCGTCGTGCCGGGGATTTGGGGCGTATGTCCGAGCTGCAGTACGGAGTCATCCCGCAGCTGGAAAAACAGCTGGACATGGCCGCGCAAGCGGAAATGATGGAAATGAAGCTGCTGCGCAACCGGGTAACCGATGAGGAAATCGCCGAAGTGGTTTCCAAGTGGACCGGCATTCCTGTTTCCAAAATGTTGGAAGGCGAGCGCGACAAACTTCTGCGTATGGAAGACATGCTGCACAAGCGGGTTATCGGACAAAGCGAAGCCGTGGTGGCGGTATCGAACGCCGTGCGCCGGTCTCGCGCGGGGCTGTCAGACCCCAATCGGCCCAACGGCTCCTTTTTATTCCTGGGGCCGACCGGCGTGGGTAAAACCGAGCTGTGTAAAGCACTGGCGGAGTTCTTGTTCGATAGCGAAGACGCCATGGTGCGCATCGATATGTCGGAATTTATGGAAAAGCATTCGGTGGCCCGGTTGATCGGTGCGCCTCCGGGTTATGTTGGCTACGAAGAAGGTGGCTATCTGACCGAGGCCGTGCGTCGTCGACCCTATTCCGTACTGCTGTTGGATGAGGTGGAGAAGGCCCACCCGGATGTCTTCAACATCCTGTTACAGGTGCTGGAAGACGGTCGCCTCACTGACGGGCAGGGGCGCACGGTAGATTTTCGCAATACCGTCGTGGTCATGACCTCTAACCTGGGCTCGGATCGAATTCAGGATCTGGCCGAGGACCGCTCCTTTGATACCGTCAGCTTCGATACCGGCGAATCCGCTCGCGGTGAGTCCACCAACAACGAGAACCGCTATGCGGCAATGAAAGATGCCGTAATGGAAGTGGTGGGACAGCATTTCCGGCCAGAGTTTATCAACCGGGTCGATGAGATTGTGGTGTTTCACCCGCTGGGTCGTGAGCAGATTCGCGGCATTGCCGATATTCAGCTGGCACGTTTGGGCGAGCGCCTGGCCGAGCGCGAGTTGACGCTGAGCCTGGACGATGAGGCCATGGAGAAGCTGGCCGAGGCGGGCTTCGACCCCGTCTATGGAGCGCGGCCTCTCAAACGCGCAATACAGCAGCAAATTGAGAACCCGCTGGCTCAAGAAATCCTGCAAGGGCGCTTTGCGCCGGGGGATAACATTCGTGCTCGGGTGGATGGTGAGCGGCTGGTATTCGAGGCGGCGGGGCAGTAACCGCCCCTGCCCGCCTTATGCTTTAGCGTGTTCGGCTAACCGTCAGCAGTTATCGGCGATAAACGCACGGGTTTCGTCAAGGCGTTCCAGACGCTCATCCTCGCCCATAAAGCGCGGCCCGTCCGGGCCACCATCTACCCGGATGCGTCCGCCCTTTTCGAGCGTCGACAGGTTTTGTCGGGCCACCTGGCAAGGTTCTTCATTGCTGGGGTATTCCGCTTGGGCTTGGGCTTGCGCCTGCGCAGGCTCTGGCGTCGTGGGGGGCGTTGTGGGGGTGGGAGCGCCCTGACTGGTGGAACCCGCCGATACGCTGCGGCCACTGCGGGTATTTACTTGGGTGAACTCCCGGTCCCGCGGCGGGTGGGCAGTATATTGGGTAACGCCCTTATCGTCCGTCCAGCGATAAATGGTGTCAGCGCTGACCGGTGTGGCGACCAGAAGCAGGAGCGCAATCAAAAAACTGCCGTATTTCATAATGGTGAACCTGTACCGATTATCGATGGGTTTACTATAGCCTGATTTAAACGTCACGCGAACCCGAACTCGGTAAAGTGTGATCCAGCGCGCCACTTTGAGGCTTACCCCTTATTTGAACCCCGCCGCAAGGGTCCGCGCCCCTTGACTTTGTACGTCAGTTTGACAGAATGAACAGCTTGCTGGATGGTCAGTGGGCCCCGCCGAGGATCTCGGCATCCATCGCCTACCTGGTAAGTCACCCGCTTATCAAACCATCCACTCTATCGCGGAGGCGCGTTAACCTACGCCGCCTACCCGGAGCCTGCCGCAGTCGCTACCAGCGCGGAGGTCGGGAATCCAGTTGACCACGGACTCGAGTGACTCAACCCCGAAGCGGGGCTGAGCGCTATGGTCGTGCGTTTGGCACGAACAAACATTCAGCTATTGAATTCAGTTATGAGAGGTTATCCAGTGGAAATGCTTTCCGGCGGAGATATGTTAATCCGGTCCCTGCGGGACGAAGGCGTTGAGTTCGTTTTCGGTTACCCAGGTGGAGCCGCGCTGCATATTTACGACGCCCTTTTTCGCCAGCAAGACGTAAAACATATTCTGGTGCGCCACGAGCAGGCCGCCACC
The DNA here is from genome assembly GCA_027322215.1 of Marinimicrobium sp. Taxonomy (GTDB): domain Bacteria; phylum Pseudomonadota; class Gammaproteobacteria; order Pseudomonadales; family Cellvibrionaceae; genus JAVDDU01. The sequence goes on along the minus strand of DAHVRW010000069.1, from coordinate 4,871 downwards.
CACGCCGCCGACGGTTACGCCCGCACCACCGGCAAGGTGGGCACCGTATTGGTGACATCTGGCCCCGGCGCCACTAACGCCATTACGGGTATCGCCACCGCCTATATGGACTCCATTCCCATGGTCGTCATTTCGGGGCAGGTCGCATCCGATAAAATCGGCGAAGACGCGTTTCAGGAAACGGACATGGTGGGGGTGTCGCGCCCGATCGTAAAGCATAGCTTCATGGTCAAGCACGCCAGTGAAATTCCCGAAATTGTCAAAAAAGCGTATTACATCGCCTCGAGCGGCCGACCTGGCCCGGTGGTGATTGACGTACCCAAAGACATCACTAGTCCGGCGGAGACATTTCCCTACGAGTACCCAAAAACGGTGAAGATCCGCTCCTATACCCCGGCCACGCGCGGGCATACTGGGCAGATCAAAAAAGCCGTGCAGCTGTTGCTTGGCGCCAAGCGTCCGGTGATTTATGCCGGCGGCGGCGTTGTACAGGGCAATGGGTCTGAGCTGCTGACCGAGCTGGCGCGCAAGCTCAATTACCCGGTTACCAACACCCTCATGGGGCTGGGTTGCTATCCCGGCACAGACCGCCAGTTTCTGGGCATGTTGGGTATGCACGGCACCTTTGAAGCCAACACGGCAATGCACCATTGCGATGTGTTGCTGGCGGTGGGGGCACGCTTTGACGACCGGGTGACCAACACGGTTAGCAAGTTTTGCCCGTCGGCCAAAATTATTCACATTGATATCGACCCGGCCACCATTGCCAAAACGGTTGTGGCTGATGTGCCGATCGTGGGGTCGGTGGAAAGCGTATTGACGGAAATGCTGGCGCTGGTTAAAGCCGATGATAAAACGCCCGATGCCGACGCGCTGAGCGCCTGGTGGAAACAGATCGACGAGTGGCGGGACCGCCACGGCCTGTACACCAAGCCGCGCTACCGCACCGACGGCGATGCCATCATGCCGCAAGACGTCATTCGTACGCTGCACGAAGTGACCAAGGGCGACGCTTACATCACCTCGGATGTCGGTCAGCACCAGATGTTCGCGGCACAGTATTATCTGTTCGATAAACCCCGTCGCTGGATCAACTCCGGCGGGTTGGGAACCATGGGCTTTGGTTTGCCCGCCGCCATGGGGGTACAGATTGCCGAACGCGATGCCGTGGTGGCCTGTGTGACCGGCGAGGGCAGCATCCAAATGTGTATTCAGGAGTTGTCCACCTGTACCCAATACCACTTGCCCATCAAAATTATCTGCCTGAACAACCAGGCGTTGGGCATGGTTAAACAGTGGCAGGACATGCAGTACGACAGCCGTTATTCGGAGAGCCTGTACGAAGAGTCTCTTCCGGATTTCGTCAAGCTGATGGAATCCTATGGTCATGTAGGTATGCGCGTGACCGACAAGAAAGACCTCAAGGCCAAAATGGAAGAGTGCTTCGCGATGACTGATCGGGTGGTATTCATGGACATTATGGTCGACCCAACTGAACACGTGTACCCCATGCATGTGGCACCCGACGGATCCATGCGTGATATGTGGTTAAGTAAGACGGAGCGCACCTGATTATGAGACGTATTATTTCAGTTCTGATTGAAAACGCTCCGGGGGCACTGTCGCGGGTAGTGGGCCTGTTCTCCCAGCGTGGTTACAACATTGAGAGTTTGACAGTCGCACCGACAGAGGATGAAACCCTGTCGCGACTGACGCTTACGACGTTGGGTGATGAGCACAAAATTGAGCAGATCACCAAGCACCTGAACAAGCTCATTGATGTGGTGAAATTGGTGGATTTGACGGAAGGTGCTCACATTGAGCGGGAGCTGATGCTGATCAAGGTCAAAGCATCGGGCGCCCAGCGGGCCGAGGTTAAACGTTGTGTGGATATCTTCCGCGGTCAAATCGTGGATGTAACCAGCAGCCTGTACATTATCCAAATCACCGGCACTAGCGACAAGCTCGACGCCTTTCTGCAGGCGGTGGGCGAGGCCGCAATCCTTGAAACCGTGCGCACTGGTGTGTCGGGTATCTCTCGCGGCGAGAAAATCTTGAGCCTTTAACGCCGGATCAAGATTGCGTTGCGTGAGTGTTTCTGTCAGCCCTCGTCTTAGGACGGGGGCTTTTTGTCAGTGGCGCGCTCAACGTTTAGGCGGTAACCGTGGCGTCAGTGTGCCGTGGATGCGTCGCCGGGCTTATCATCCACCGTCACCTGCTGCCAAAGCGCGGCAACAATCGGGCTTTTGAGCCGCTTCTTAAGCACACAAATTCCGGTCTCAAAAGGCCCCAGATCAGGCTGCTCGGGCAACAGCTCAACCCGATCGGCCAGTGGACTGTTATTCAGTACAATCTTGGGCACCAAGCCCACCCCAAAACCAAGGCTCACCATACTGACGATGGCTTCATTGCCTTTAACTTCCGCATAGATATTGGGCTGGAGGTTTTGTTGCCGGCACCATTGATCAAAGCGCTCGCGGGCCAGTCCCTCTGCCGAAATAATCATGGGCAACGCTTGCCAAGGCGTGTGCGCCGTGGGCGCATCCCGCAGCAACGCCTTATTGGTGGGGCCTATAAACACCAGGGATGATTGGGCAATAGGTTTAAAGCGTAGCCCGGCGGGCAATCTGCCTGGGCGTGCGGCGATGGCAATGTCCTCCAGCCCGGACAGAACCCGTTCAATGGCCTGAGCCGGATCCCCCGTGTGCAGCTTAATCGCAATGCCTGGCTGGTCCACCCGAAAGCGGGCCAGGATGTCATACAAAAAACTGTAACTGGCTGTGACCGAGCAATAAATACTGAGCTGCCCCCGCAATTGTTCCGAGTGGTTTTGCAGAGATTGCTGGAACGTTTCCCAATGCTGCAGCGCTTCCCGGGCGAACTGTAAAAACCGCTCACCATCGGCGGTCAACGCCACCGAGCGGTTGTCCCGCAGCATTAACAAACTTCCGAGATCATCCTCCAGTTGCTTCAGATTCCGGCTGACAGTGGAGGGGCTCACGTGGCACTGGGCCGCCGCTCGACCAAAATGCCGGCTATCGGCCAGCGCGATAAACAGCCGTAGTTTATGAGCATCCATATAAGCACCTACCTTAGCACCTGCTTTAGTGCCTACCAAACCGCCGGTGTTGCCAAAAGTGCAACAAGAGGTTGCGAATATATCATTTTACGTCACGTGCGTTTTTGCTTAAACTCTCGCCTTCTCTTTCTAACGGCCGTTTCGCCACACTTTCCCCTTTCTAGGAGGCAATATGCACGTTTACTACGATAAAGATTGCGATCTTTCCATCATCAAGGGCAAGCAAGTCGCCATTCTGGGCTACGGCTCTCAGGGCCACGCCCACGCCAACAACCTCAAAGATTCCGGGGTTAATGTGGTGGTAGGTTTGCGCTCCAACTCCAGCTCCGTGGCCAAAGCCGAAGCGGCCGGGCTGAAAGTATTGCCGGTGGCCGAGGCTGTCGCCAGCGCCGACGTAGTGATGGTGCTGACTCCTGACGAGTTCCAGTCCCAGCTGTATACAGATGAGATCGAGCCCAACCTGAAAAAAGGTGGCACTCTGGCTTTCGCCCACGGTTTCGCTGTTCATTACAACCAAGTTGTACCCCGCGCGGATTTGGACGTGATCATGGTGGCCCCCAAAGCGCCGGGTCATACCGTACGGACTGAATTTGTTAAAGGCGGCGGCATTCCCGATTTGATTGCTGTGTATCAAGACGCCTCTGGCAAAGCGAAAGATGTGGCTCTGTCCTATGCCAGCGCCATCGGCGGCGGCCGCACCGGCATTATCGAAACCACCTTTAAAGACGAAACCGAAACCGACCTGTTCGGTGAGCAAGCAGTGCTGTGTGGCGGTACGGTTGAGCTGGTGAAAGCGGCGTTTGAGACGTTGACCGAAGCCGGTTACGCGCCGGAAATGGCGTACTTCGAATGTCTGCACGAGCTGAAGCTGATCGTCGACCTGATGTACGAAGGTGGCATCGCCGACATGAACTACTCGATCTCCAACAACGCCGAGTACGGCGAGTACGTCACCGGGCCTAAGGTGATCAACGACGAATCTCGTGCGGCCATGCGCGAAGCGTTGAAGAATATCCAAAACGGCGAATACGCCAAGCGCTTCATCAGCGAAGGCGCACTGAACTATCCCGAAATGACTGCCCGCCGTCGTTTGAATGCGGAGCATCCCATCGAGAAAGTCGGAGCCCGGCTGCGCGCCATGATGCCCTGGATCGGCGAGAACAAGATCATCGACAAGAGCAAAAACTAAGTCGAAATCTTCGGCATGAGAAAACGCGGCTTCGGCCGCGTTTTTTTTGGCGACCACCTTTTAAGCTGGTATTTGAACGGAGTGTAACTCCATGGTAGGGTTTGACGACAAACAAGATAAAAAAACTGTGATACGAGAGCTGCTTGTTAGGCACCACAGTGGTCGTTGGCACTTTTGAAAGCTTGCCAATAACGGAGTAGGGGCGGAGTGAGTGTCATAATCGCAAAATAGCTAATCACGAATAAGGATGAGTTGCGATGCCTCCCACACAACGAAAAGTATTGCTCTTGGTCAGTGGCATGAGCCCGCAGATCATTACCGAAACCCTCTATGCTTTGACACAGGCCAAAGAACCCTGGGTGCCGGATGAAGTTCACCTCATCACAACGCTGCAAGGGCGGGACAACGCCGTCTTACAGCTCCTGCAAGATCGAAAACGTTTTGCCAAGTTCTTGAGTGATTACAAGATTGCTCACCCCATACACTTTAACGAATCCACCATTCATCTCATACGCGATGACACTGGTCAGCCCTTAGCGGACCTGCGTACTCCCGAAGACAATGAAGCTGCCGCAGATACTATCTGTGACATTGTTCGTCGCT
>DAHVRW010000068.1 GCA_027322215.1 Marinimicrobium sp. | reverse complement strand
GCAGCGAGCACAAGTTTCGGGCCATATTTGAGCAAGCCGCTGTCGGTATGGGCCAGGTGGCCTACGATGGGCGGATTTTGGATGTAAACCATGTTCTATGCGAGATATTGGAATACGCCAAAGAAGACCTGCTGACACGGCGTTACCGGGACCTGGTGCACCCGGCGGACTGGGACAACGCACGGCAAAAAGCCGCGAGCCTTGTTGCCGGTGAGGTCGATCACTACATTCTGGAGCAGCGCCTGATCAAAGCCACAGGCAGTCCGGTTTGGGTGCGCTTGACCGTGTATACGGTCTCGCCACCCGGAGCCAATCAACCTTATTACCTGGTAATTGTCGAAGACGTGTCCGAATCCCGCCGCCTGTCTCAGGAGCTGAGCTATCAGGCTACCCACGACACTCTAACGGGGCTGTATAACCGCTGGGCCTTTGAAGGGCACTTGAGCGGCGCTCTACAACGGGTCCGGACCGAAGGTGCTGAGCACACGCTGTGTTTTGTCGATTTGGACCAGTTCAAGTTTGTAAACGACACCTCTGGCCATTTTGCCGGCGACCACATGCTGCGCGAGGTGGTGGAAGTGTTTCGCGCAACCTTGAGCGAGGGGGATGTACTGGCTCGCCTGGGCGGGGATGAGTTCGGCATTATTTTTAAAAATCGTGATTTGGATACGGCGGCCATTGAGGCAGAGCGAATCCGTAAGCGCCTCAGTGATACGGAATTTATTTGGCAGGATCGCCGCTACAGCCTCAGCTGCAGCATGGGGCTAATGCCGATTTTACCCAGCACCCCCGATGCTGAAGGTCTACTGCGCTCGGCGGACATGGCATGCTTTCTGGCGAAAGAGCAGGGGCGAAATCGCGTTTATGTTTCCCGGGAAAACGACGAGCAACTAGCCAGGCACCGCAGCCAAATGGAATGGCTGAGCCGCTTGCGTGACGCCCTGCTCGAAGGTCGTCTGTTCCTTGATGCCCAGCTTATTTCTCCGGCCGTGGCCCCCTCGCTCGCTGAAGGAGAGCGCCTACGCTACGAAGTGCTGGTACGGCTGCGCGATGAGCAGGGTGAAGTGGTGCCGCCAGGACTGTTTTTGCCTGTGGCCGAGCGCTTTGGATCGGCCCCGGCCATTGATCGGTGGGTGATCGAAGAGGTCTTCAGCCAGTTAACAGCCCATCCCGAACACCTAAGCCGGCTCGAGGCCTGCCATATTAATTTATCGGGTCGTTCCCTCGATCAGCCCGATTTTCAGGAATTTGTGTTGGCCGCTCTGGATCGGCACCGGGTGCCCGCCCATAAAATCTGCTTTGAAATCACTGAGACCGCCGCCGTTAACAACCTGGTGGCGGCGTTGTCCTTTATGGAAGCGCTTGGCGAGCGCGGCTGTCGGTTTGCTTTAGATGATTTTGGTACCGGTCTGTCCTCATTCAGCTATCTGCGCCGCTTCCCGGTGGATTACCTTAAAATTGACGGCGTTTTTGTGCGCGATATGGCCACCGACGACACTGACCTGGCCATGGTTCGGGCGATCAATGACATCGGCCAGACGCTGAACAAAACCACCATTGCTGAGTTTGTCGAAGACGAGACTGTGCTGGAGTTGCTGTGTGAGATGGGGGTGAATTATTTACAGGGCTTTTGCATCCATCGCCCGAGTTCATTTGCCGAATTGTTAAAAACCAACCGGCCTGAAGGTGTACCGTCCCGGCTCATCCAGAGCTGAGCACAGCGGTTAGCTGACCTTCCAGCACCGGTTTATCCTCCACACTCAAACGAAACTGGTACATTGAGCTGTCACGGGTTTGCGCTATAACCCACGCTTCGATGGTCAGAGTTTCGGGCCACTGATCCAGGCCCTGATCGGGGTTCTGCGCTAGCGCTGTCACCTTCGAGGCTACCGCTAAAAAGCCTTTGCGTGGCGGTGCGCCGTCGTCGGCAAGCAAGCGGTTGTGCGCCGCCATGGCCTGAGCGGCATACTCCACTCCGGCGAACACGGACAAATGTCCTCCTTCACGCAGGGGGTTGTCCGCTGCCAGGTGTGAGCGGCTGAGACATACAATGCCGTCGCTGTCCCAGCGGACGATCGTATCCAACAGCACCATGGGAGGGGCGTGCGGAAGCAGCGACGCCGGGTCTAAAGAGCTTGTAGAATCGGTGCAGTGCAAAGAGTTGGCCATGGGGGGTCCTGTGCGCCAGTACACGACAAGGTACGAATGAGCGAGGCAATATCTTAGCCTATGTTGAGTGAATTTACCGTCGATGCCCAGGCGCCCTGCATTCAGGGCCATTTCCCCGGAGAGCCGGTGGTGCCCGGTGCCTGGCTGCTGGGACATATTGAGCAACAGTTGCGCTTGGTTCGCCCGCAAGCGCAGCTGCAGCGTTTCAACAAAGTGAAATTTCTCGCCCCGCTGCGCCCCGGTGAACCGGCAACGCTACAACTGGACGACAGCGCCTGGCCCCGGGTTAAAGTGCGCATCCGCGGCCCCCAAGGCGAGGTGCTGCAAGCGAGCGCTTTAATGGTCTGAGGCGGCCACTGGGTAGCGCAATGTCAGCGTGACTTCCGGCTGGCCCTCGTGCAGCTGAAATATCGAACGGCTGAATTGTGTTGAAGGCTGCCGGCGCCCTTCGCCGACACTGATGGCAAAAGGTTCTTCCGGCCGACCCCGCTCATTAGTGGCCAGCTCGCCATTCCCGTCTAGGTCGACAAAGGCTCGAATCGCATAAGCGCCGGGCGTCAGCGGCAGTGCCACGGTGGCCGACTGGGTATCCGGCAGCGTCTCGCGCAATTGCAAAAGCGGCTCCGAATCCCACCCGCTAGCCTGGGCTGAATATACGGCTACATACACATTCACCCCCGGCGAGCGGATGTCTTCAAGAATCAGCTGATAGGGCTCAGCGCTGCCGGTCGTGGCGGCAAACAATAACAGCCAAATGACCGACAACCGCGTGAACAGCCGCATGAACAGTCGAGTACAGCGCATGGAACTACTTACACCAGTTGGTGGTTATGTTAAACTTTACGCCACGTGCGCCGCTTGTGAAGGTGCGCACGGCGGACTTCGGGTCAAACGATATCATAACCACAAATGCCGTCCCGAGGACGACGATTGCTGCCAATGACACAGAAGAAACACATTTTGGTACTGCACTACTCCCAGACTGGACAGCTGGATCGAGTGCTGGAGTCCGTGGTAGCACCTTTGCGGGAAGATCCCGCCGTGGAAGTGGATTTTCTCGAGCTGCAACCTGCCAAGCCCTACCCTTACCCTTGGCCGGCAATTCGTTTTATCAATACCTTTCCCGAAGCGGTCCATGACGTGGGCTGCGAATTGGCGCTCGACACCAGTGGCCTGAAGGACTCTTACGACTTGGTCATTCTGGGTTATCAGGTGTGGTTTTTGTCACCATCCATTCCGGTAACGGCTTTCTTACGCAGCCCGCTGGCAGAGAAACTGCTCAAAGACACGCCCGTGGTGACCGTAATCGCCTGTCGTAACATGTGGCTGCAGGCCCAGGAAAAAGTGCGTGCACACCTTGCTCGCCTCGGCGCCCGATTGGTGGGCAACGCGGCCCTGGTGGACGAGTGCGGCACCGTGGCCAGTTTTTTGTCCACACCCCTCTGGATGCTCACTGGCAAGCGCGGGCCCTTCCCTCTTGGCATTCCCCGGGCGGGCGTGTCCGATAAAGACATTGCCGAAGCGCGCCGTTTTGGCGCAGCGCTGAGCCAGCGCCTGAACAGCGACCAGCCGCTGGATGAAACCGTGTGGCAAGGTCTGAATGCGGTGACCGTACGCGACAAACTGATTCCCAGTGAAAAAGTGGCCTCGCGCAGCTTCTATCTATGGGGTAAATTATTCCTCGCCTGTGGCGGACCCGATGCGCCTGTGCGCAAACTCTTGGCGATCGTCTACCTGATATTTTTGGTGGCCATGATTCTCACCGTGGTGCCGCTCAGCGCTTTGCTTAAAAAATTATGCGCCCCTTTGCTGCGTCGGCGCATTGCGCGGCAGCGGACACATTTTGCCTGGCCGTCGGGTGAATAACCCGACAGCGTTATCGATTGAGTTGTTGCCAATGTCCCACCACGCCGTATATGTAACCCATTCCAGTCAGTTTCTGCCTAACGATCCGGTGGATAACGACACCATGGAGCAGCGCCTGGGCCTGATTAATGGCCGGCCCTCCCGTGCGCGTAAAATGGTGCTGCGTAACAATCAGATTAAAACCCGCTACTACGCCATTGACCCAGCAACTGGCGAGCTTAACTACACGAACGCCGAGTTGTGCGCTGAGGCGATTCGCGCCCTGGAAGACGAGCAGTTTTCAGTCAATGACATGACCTGCCTGGCCGCCGCCACCACCTTGGCCGATCAGCTTATGCCCGGCCACGCCTCCATGGTGCACGGTGAGCTGGGTTCGCCGCCGTGCGAGGTGGCCACCACCGCGGGCGTGTGTGCCAGCGGCATGACCGCGCTGAAATACGCGTACATGAATGTGGCCGCTGGTATGCACCCAAGCGCTGTGGCCGCCGCCTCGGAAGTCGCTTCCAATGTGATGCGCGCCGAAAATTTTGGGCCGGAGGTGGCCTACAAAATAGAACAATTGGAAACGCACCCTGAGCTGGCGTTCGAAAAAGACTTTTTGCGCTGGATGCTCTCCGATGGCGCTGGCGCCGTGCTGCTGCAAAATAAACCACGCACCGACCGGCGCTGTTTAAAAATTCATTGGCTCGATGTTTTCTCCTATGCCAACGAAATGAGCGCCTGCATGTACGCCGGCGCGCGCAAAGAGGCCGACGGCCGCCTTACAGGCTGGTCAAAAGTAGACGGCGCGACCCGTGAGCGGGAAGGTTTTTTTGCGGTACAGCAGGACGTAAAACAGCTCAATGAACACGTCATTCATTACACCGCCGAACGTCCGCTACAAACGTTGCAAGAGCGCCGTGGGCTGCGCGCAGAAGATATCCATCATTTCCTGCCGCACTATTCGTCCCACTACTTCCGCGACCGTTTATACGCGGGTATGCAGAAGGTGGGTTTTGATATTCCGCAAAGCCGCTGGTTTACTAATTTGGCGGAAAAAGGCAACACCGGTTCCGCATCCATGTACATCATGCTGGATGATTTGTTGCGTTCCGAGCGCTTGCAACCGGGTGAAAAAGTTTTGTGTTACATCCCCGAAAGTGGCCGCTTTTCCGTTGCCTACCTGCTACTGGAAGTCGTCTAGACGTGACGTAAAGCGGGGTTCAATAATCCCGCCGGAGGAAAACTCACATGCGCGCCGATGAAGTCCCACAGGACAACAGCAGCACCTACGCCGGCCACAAAAAACTGCTTTATGCCCGTGACCAGCACGGCACCTACACCCAAGTGCAATCCAGTGGTTGGGATGTGGAAGCCGCCGCGACTCAAGACGCCGTAGCCCTTTACGAACAACTGGCCGAGCAAGCGCTGCAGCAGGTGCATGCGGGACGGCGATCGCCCCTTCTTTATCATATGTACCGTTGCCGCATGGAGCCGACGTTGTTGGCGCAGGTCACCGGCCTGTGCCGTTGGCGAGTGCGCTGGCACTTTCGGGCCAAACCGTTCCAGCGCCTCAGCGACGCGCTTTTACAGCGCTACGCCGATGCGCTCAACCTGTCCGTGGCACAGCTCAAACAACCCGCGCCTCCGGCGCCTCAAGCAGACAGCCCATGACTTCTTTTACCCATCAGCAATCGGCGCACTGCGAAAGCGGCGTCATCTCCGCGTTGCTGCGCGCGAACGGCCTGCCCATGTCCGAGCCTATGGCCTTTGGTTTGGCCAACGCTTTAGCGTTTGCCTATATTCCACTGGTTAAACTCGCTGGTCAGCCGTTGATTGCCTATCGGCTCCCGCCGCAATTTATTATCAAAGGTCTGTGCAAGCGTTTGGGGGTGAAAATAAATTTTCGCCGCTTCAAAGACCCCATAGCTGGCGCTCTGGCGTTGGACGACGCGCTGGACCAGGGCCAACTGGTAGGGCTGCAAACCTCTGTGTATTACCTGCCCTACTTCCCCGAGGAAATGCGCTTTCACTTTAATGCCCATAACCTGTTGGTTTACGGGCGCGACGGCGATCAATACCAAATCAGTGACCCGGTGTTTGAAGAGCCGACCACCGTCAGCGCTAAACACCTTACCCGCGCCCGTTTCGTGCGTGGCCCCCTGGCCCCCAAAGGGCTCATGTACAGCGTGGAGTCGGTGCCCGAAACAATCGACTACGAAACCGTGATTCCCGCCGCGATTGACCGCAATATCAAAGTGATGCTGGGCGCGCCGTTGCCGATCATCGGCGTGCGAGGCATTCGCTTTCTCGCCCGAAAAATCGCCAAGCTCAAAGGCTCGCCTCAAGAACAGCGCCTGTTCTTGGGTCACATCGTGCGCATGCAAGAAGAGATCGGCACCGGCGGTGCCGGCTTCCGTTTTATTTACGCCTCATTCCTGCAAGAGGCGGCGCAACTACTCAACGCCCCCGAGCTTGAGCGCGCCTCCACCACTATGACCGAAGTCGGCGATAGCTGGCGCAACTTCGCCCTGGCCGTGGCCAAAGAATGCAAACAACCCGCCAACATGGATCATGCGTTATTGGCTCAATTGCTACTGAGCTGCGCTGAAAACGAACGGCAACTGTGGCTGGATCTGCGTACTTGGTTGAAAAATCGGAAGGTGGTAAATCGGTAAATTACCGAGTTTATTTTGGGTAGGATTCACGACGTCGCTGTCACAGGCGGAGTGATCCTTCAGCCCCGCGCAGTATCGAGCTCCAGACCCACTGAAACGCCCAGTTAACGGACAGTGTCCTCGCTTATACCGGTTCCAAACTGACGATCACCGCACAGTAAGGCCCTTCCGGCCCACGGGTTAAATGCAGTGCCCGGCGTATGGGCGCGCGCACTGGCGATTGTTCGACCAGGTGCACCAAAGCGGCGCCGGAGAATACGCCGTGCAGGGCGGCGGTGCGGGTAAATGCTTGATGGTGATCGGTGTGGCGGGCCAGCAATTCGGCTTCGGCGCTGTCGGGCGTGAAGCTGGTCTGAATGCAAGCGAATGGCTTTTGTTGTTGCAGCCATTGGTCGAGCTCTTGGCTGTCGGCCAGCCAATGGGGTGCGCCGAGGTTTGTGCCGGATGGGCTGGTGCTTCGTTCCAGCAGTAGCCAGTGGGTGCCTTCGGTCAAATGTGTCGGTGGCGGGCTGATGTGGGCCTGATCGAGCCGTTCCAGTTGGTGACTTGTGGGCAGGGGCACCTCATCAAATCCGCCCACCAAAGCACAATCAATGCGCCCTTGCTGAAGGTCCAGCCAGGCGTGCAGCAACGCGGATTCAAAGGATAGCCACTCTTGGGATACCACCACGGCGGTGCCGGTCAGCCCTAATAACTGTGTCAGGTAAAAACCCGCAGAATTGCCCAGGGTGTTAACGAAATGCAGGGGCTTGGGCATCTCGGCTTTCTGCTCGGTTTGGATCATGGTCTTGGCCGAGGTGGACACAGCGCCAACGCGGCTAGCCAGATAAACGCCGGTTTGGGGATGCAATGGTTGTCCGGCGATGCAGTTTAGCCCTCCCGCGACACACAGCTGTATGTAGCGGTCGATACGCCGAATGCGGGTGTGGTGCCAGCGGGCGATCAGCGGCTCCAGGGCGGGCAATGTGGCATTCGGGCCGGATTCTATTTCATTCAGCAATGAGTAATGGGCGCGAACTCTCATGGGGTATTGCCCTCGCCTTCCAGGCTAATGATCAGCGCGTTGTTGTTGCCACCAAAGGCGAAACAGTTAAACAGATAGGGGCCCGGACGCGCGGCTTGCACGCTTTGATTGAGTGTGACGGCCAGGGCGGCGTCGGGTTCGATTCCGGGGTTGGCGGGCAGCGTTCCCTGGCTCAGGCAGCCCAGCGTTAGGGCGACTTCCAAAGCGCCGCAAGCCCCCAACGTGTGGCCGACGAAAGGTTTTAGAGCAAACGCGGGAGGTATCGAGCCGCCGAATGCCGTGGTCATTGCGGCCGCTTCCGCCTCGTCGTTTTTTAGCGAGGCGGTGCCGTGCACCTTAACACCGACGACGTCCTGCGGGTTCAGGTCGCTGTCCGCCAACGCCAGCTGGATAACCTGCGCTAACTGCTGACCATCGGTATTGGCGGCGGTGAGGCTGTGATTGTCGGTACCGATGGCGCCGCCGCACAGGCGCAGTCGGGGCGCTCCTGCAGCGGGAGTGCCCCGGCCCAACAGCACAGTGCCCACGGCCTCGCCCAGCAGCAGCCCGTCGCGCTCGCGGGCAAATGGCCGCATGCGTTGTGTGGGTGAAATCAGCCCCAGGCCGTGAAAGCCCAGTACGCTGGTGTGGTTAAAGCGCTCCACGCCCAGCACCAGAGCGTAGTCCGCCAAACCGGCGCCCAGCAAGCGGTGTCCGTACAAAATGGCATTGGCGCTGGAGGTGCACGCGGTACTGTAGCTGTGCCGCTGCTGAGATAGGCCAAAGCGGTTCCCCAGGTGCTGAGCCAGTTTTCCATAGCCGACAATAGGCATAGGCACCGCCTGTTCAGGACCGCGGCGGGCTAGGTCGTCTCGGTAGCGCGCTTCCGCCACTTGCATATCAAAGGATGAGGAGCCCAGTAACAGCGCGGTGCGCTGGCGTTGTTGCGCGCTCAAGCCGTCTAAGGCCCGGGCGCAAATTCGCTCCAGATATTGGTAAAAATCATCGCCGCTGGTGTCTTCGGGCAAGACGCAATAGGGCATGCGTACCGGGTCGCGCTGCTGATCAAAAGCCAGCTCGGTAACCGGTTGCTGCGCCGCCAATACTCCGGCGACGCTGGCCTCCAAGCCAAGGCCCAAGGCGCAGTGGGCGTCCATATGGTGAATAAAGGTGGGCATCAGCGGCGTGCATCGACAATGGTTTGGGCCAGCACATTGATGGATTTGAGGGCTTTGCGGGCATCGCCCGAGCCTTCAATGCGCACGTCGTACTGGTTCTTTACGGCCATGCAAATCTGCAGCACATCCAAAGAGTCCAGGTCCAGATCACCGCCCAATAGCGGCATATCATCGCGGATAAATTCCGGTCCGAAATCCTTGTCGCACTCCTCGACAATCATCTGTTTCAGGGCCAGCTTCAATTCATCGGTGACCGCATCAATCATGGTCGGTGCCTCGTTTCAAAATGCCGGCCGAAGCCAGCCATAAAATAGCCGCGCTTCCCAGCAAAAGCGCGCAAGATCCGGCAAGATCGCCGACGTTCGCTCCCCGCACCAGCGCGTCCAGAAAGCCGTTGAGCGACCAGGCCATGGGGGATATTTGCGCCAGCGTTTGCAGCACGGGCGGCATAACAAAGGTGGGGATCATGATACCGCCCAGGGCGGCAAATACGATATTAAGCGCTCCGCTGGCCACGGTCGCCTGCTCTACCGAGCGCGCCACGGTGGCAATCAGACTCGCCAAGGCCAGCGCCGCCAAGCTGGTGCTGGCACCGATTGCCAGCAGCGCGGCGAGATTAACGCCTGCGAGGGACAGCCCCTGTCCCCCCAACAAAGGAAGCAAAAAAATGCCGATGGCCAACATGGCGAGTAGCTGCACCAGGTTGACGACAAAGTACGGAAACAGCTTGGCACTGTAAAGCACCCAGATCGGCATGCCGAAGGTGCGCAGGCGCATCAGAGTCCGCTGTTGGCGCTCCTGAATCACGGTGGTGGAAATAGGAATGGCGATAAAAAACATGGCGAAAATCAGCCATGCGGAAACGCTTTGCTGCACGGCGCTGGGGGTGTGGGCCTGGCCATCACTCACCACGGCGATAAAGCCCTGGCGCAGCAACTCGGTTTCGGCGTATTCCCGGTCGTAGCCCAGCTCCCGGGCAATTTCTACGGTGTTGTAGCGGGCCAGGGCTTCCTGCACCGCCGCTTCGATCAGCAAGCGGTCTCGCTGCGCCAACTCCGGTGCAAAACGCAGGTAGATGCCGGGGCCATCACGGCGTCCTTCCAGGGCGAGGGTAAAGTCCCGAGGCAGCCGCAACTCGTACAGGGCGCCGTCGGTACGCAGCGGCTCGCCAGCGGTGGCCGGCGTCAGCGCCAGATTCGGCACCGCGTCAAGTTCGGCCAGAAACGGTTCCACGCTCTCGGTCTCGGTTTCCACAACCAGATAGCCGGGTAGCTGGACGCCGCCGTCGTCAAAGCGCTCTTCCAGCGCCAACGACATAATCAGCACGAACAGACTGGGCATGGCGAACAGCACCAGCAGCGCGTGCCAGTCGCGTATCAGCAGCAGCGACTCTTTGCGTAAAGAGGCCCAGAACGCGTTCATGGCTGGCGCTCTTGTCGGTGAGTGGCGGCCAGAAAAACATCTTCCAGGCGTCGCTGGCCGTAGCGAATCTGCGCTGGGCTGTAACCGGCCTGTTCAAGTTTACTGAGCAATTGCGCTGGAGTCTGGTTGCTGGTCTGTAAATCAAATTCCCACCAGCCGTCGTCCCGGGGCTGACCCGCCCAGGCTTGCAAGCGTTCGGGCGCGTCTACGTGAGGCAATTTAACGCTGATCTGGCGGCGCTGCTCGGCCAGCAGCGTGTCCATCGCCCCCTGCAGCGTAATGCGACCGGAATCCAGCACGGCGACTGAGCGACACAGCGATTCGACTTCCGCGAGCAGGTGCGAGGTGTAGATCAGCGTTGTGCCTTGTTGGTTGAGACGCCGGATAGTGTTTAACAAAAAGGCCCGGGATTGAGGGTCCACACCAGCCGTGGGCTCATCCAGAATCAACAGGCGGGGCTGTTGCAAAAGCGCGATGGCAAAATTAAGGCGGCGTTTGAGTCCCCCGGAATAATGAGCGGCCCGCCGGTGTTGCCAGGGCTCCAGCTCACAATCGCGCAGAGCACGTTCGGCACGGTCTTTCGCTTGGGTACGGTTCAGGCCCAGCGCGCCGGCGAAATACAGCAGGTTCTCCCGTCCGCTCAAGCGCGGGTAAAACGCGTACTCCTGGGGCACCAGCGCCACATCGCGTTGCCCTAGATGGGCGGGCTTACCATCGATAAGCACGCGCCCCTGCAGCGGTTTAAGCAGCCCGGCAATCAGCGACACCAATGTGGTTTTCCCGGCGCCGTTGGGCCCCAAAAGACCGAGAATATCCCCGGCGTTCAGCTGTAAGGATACGTCGATAATTTGTGTTTGCCGCTTCCGGTAGCCGAAAGTCAGTTGTTCAACGCTCAGCAATGGCGCCTCGCCCCGGATTTTCATGATATTTGAAAGCGCGCACTATACTCTGTTTTCGGTGCATTTCCGAGCAGGCAGCCCGCTTCCACTGGGACCGAGCGGGCCGATTGTAGTAAACTGGCGCGTATTTTCACGGTCGGCCGTTTTTTTGCCTATAGTGAATCTAAAAGGTGCGGATAAACGCTAAATAAAGGGTGTTTCGTAATCGCGCTCACCCGACCATAACAATATACTCTCGGGCTTGTGTGGAGCGGTTGAAGTCCCGCTCGCAATCATTCTGGATGTCGCTATGGATCTCTTCGTTTCCCAGTTCGCTGCCTGGGCGCCTGGGCTCGAACGTCTCGGGGATTGGGCGTCATGGGCCGAGCAGGCTGAACTGCCCGTGAGCGACGCGGTGCCGCCAGTCAAATCTGTGCCCGCCATGACCCGGCGCCGACTGACCCGCTGGGGGCGTTTGGCGCTGGAGGTGGCCACGTCCATGCAGGGGGCACTGGATGCGGACACGCCCGTGATTTTTAGTTCCCGTCATGGCGACACCCATCGAACCCAGAAATTGCTTCAGGATCTGGCTCAGGGCGAACCCCTCTCGCCCACCGCCTTTAGCTTGTCGGTGCATAACGCGGCTCTGGGTTTATTTACTATCATTGAGCGAATCACCGCACCGTCGCTGGCTCTCGCGGCCGGGCGTGACACCCTTGCTCACGCCTGGGTTGAGGCGCAGGGCTGGCTGGCGCAGGGCGCGCCGCAGGTGTTGCTGGTGCATTGTGATGAGCCGCTGGCGGAGTTTTATCAGCCCGATGCGGACGAGGCGGAAATGCCAGCGGCGCTGGCGGTGCTGCTGTGCGCTGAGCCGGGACCGGGACGCCAGAAGGTTGCCCTGCACCGACGATCAGGCGGTGCCGAGCCGGGGGCGGTATCGATGATGGCGGCCTTCCTAAGGTGGTGGTTCGGGTCCGAGGCGCGGTTAGAGTTACGTACTGAGCGGACAACCTGGGCCTGGGAGCGTTATTGATAGTGAGTTGGCTTAGATATTACCCCGACCGGGCCTGGCGTATTTCCGCCACCGGGTTTTGTTTTGCGTTCTTTTTTATTGGCGGTTTATTGCAAA
>DAHVRW010000067.1 GCA_027322215.1 Marinimicrobium sp. | reverse complement strand
GTATGCTGGGCCAGGAGGATTATACGGCGTATCTGGCGCAGCTGGAGGCTGAGGCTAAGGTGCGTCGTTAAAAATGACTAAGGCCGGATGATGCCCTCTGTAAGCTACTAAGGAGGGTATTATCCGGCTTAAGTAATTTTGTTTTGAACACATTCTCTGATGTGTGCTCGATTCCCCTGACTCGGGGAGGTTCAAACTGTAAGAACGGTACGCGCTTTTACGCATTGACACGCATTGAAAAGGTACGCCTTGAAGAGGTACACCTTGAAGAGGTACGTCTAAGACGCGCTTCAGATGTGGGTGGACGCTCTAGAGATCTTTTCGGGACGGTCAAGGGTTTAACCTCACCTTCCACATCTCATTTCCGGTTTTACTTCGCTATCACACGGGCCTCAACTCCAGGGGCGGGCACTGCCTAAACGGCCACTAACCCGCACAAAGATTAATTACCCGTCACGTTCACAAACAAGGTTAAAGACTGGCCGGGGTGAATATAGTTATTCTCAGATACCTGGTTCCAGTTCAGTACATCGCTAACCGAGACATTAAACCGGTTAGCAATGCGGGCAATGGAATCGCCTTGGCGGACACGATAATTCACCCGCCGTGTTGTGGAACGGCTGTTGAACGCCGGGCTTTGGGCATTCGCCAGAGCTTGATTGCGCGTCCAAATCACCAGTTTTTGTCCAGGCATCAATCGGTCTTTGGGGGCCATACCATTCCAGTTGGTTAATGCCGCCACCGTTACCCCATGTTTGCGGGCAATACGCCAGAAACTGTCGCCAGAGCGAACGGTGTACTCTATGCGTTGGCTGCCGTCAGCTCCCCGGGCGCGATTTTGCTGCCGTTCGAGCCGTTGATCGGCGCTGTAAGCGTAGTGCTCATCCGGTTGAGTGGCAGTGGGAATCATCAGGGTTTGACCCACGCGAATGAGATGGCCATTTAAATCGTTGACGCTTTGTAGCGTCCCGACGCTGGTCCTGTGCCGCTGGGCGATGGCAATCAGGGAATCGCCGGATTTAACTTCATAACGCGTCCAGCTGACCCGCTGCTCGGGTGTGAGCTGGGCTAATCGCTGTGTGAAAACGTCTGATTTTTCAATCGGAATCAATAACGTATGGGGGCCGTCCGGATCTGTCGCCCAGCGGTTGTGACCGGGATTGAGAAGGTATAACTCATCAATATCAATTTCCGCCATTTCCGCCGCTTGCGCCAGATCAATCTGGGAATCCACCGGGATCTGGGCAAAGTAGGGCTCGTTCGCCACTGGGCGCAGAGTGACGCCGTGGGCCTCTGGGTCGGCGACTACCCGAGCCAACGCGATGAGCTGTGGAACGTAATTACGGGTTTCCCGGGGCAGCTGCAGAGACCAGAAATCGGTAGGCTGTCCTGCACGTGCGTTGCGGCGTATGGAGCGATTCAGGTTGCCTCCGCCGGTGTTGTACGCGGCAAGTGCTAAAAACCAATCCTGATCAAAACGGGCGTGGAGCCGGCTGAGATAGGTTAGGGCCGCCTCCGTGGATGCGGTAATATCCCGGCGGCCGTCGTACCACCAGTTTTGCTCAAGCCCGTAATACCGCCCAGTCGCCGGTACAAATTGCCACAGACCAGCGGCGCGACCGTGGGAGTAGGCAAATGGATCGAAAGCGCTCTCTACGATGGGTAGCAGTGCCAGCTCAAGGGGCATGTCCCGGGCTTCCAGTTCGCTTACTATGTGATACAGATAGCGACTTCCGCGCTCTATCACCCGGTCCAGGTAGTGCGGGTGACGTTTGTACCAGTCCACGTAGGTCTGTATGCGTTCGTTATCCACTTCCGGGAAACCGTAACCTTCCCGCAATCGCGGCCACAGGTTACCCAAATCGGCTACTTGGTAATCGCGATGGAGGTTCGGGTCGTAAACGCAATACTCGTCCGCCACGTCGATACTAACGCTGGCGGGCAAACTAAAAGCGGTTTTGGGTTGACCGGTGAGGGCGCTGCAGCCGCTTATGCTCAGCAGGCTAAACGCAATGACTACGGGGTTTTTAAAAAAATTCATTGAGCCACGTGTTTGTTATTGAATCATCGAGAATCACAGAGAAAAATGGCGCTCGGATCACCAGTAAAGTGATTTTGTGCGAGTTTAGGTGCTGCTCCTACATGGGTCAAGCGAACTTCCACGTCGGGTGGTGACGCAGTACACATCATCGCGTCACAGACGCGAGTTAAGCGTTTCTTGCACAGCGGGCGTCGAGGTATACCGTCCCGGTTAGCTGACGTCCTTCCAGCGTCTGAGCGCTGCAAACACCTCAGTTTCGCTGGTCAACGTCCCGCCGCAATGGGCCTCCATTTGCGATTTGACCGAGGCCTGTGTGCAGCGTAAGAATGGGTTAGTTGCCAGCTCTTCCACCATTGTCGTCGGCAAGGTGGTTCCGGTACTGGCCAGGCGCTGCTCATCCCGGGCTAGGCGCTGCGCTAGCGCGGCGTTGCCAGGCTCCACCTGTCGGGCGAATCGCAGATTTGCCAGTGTGTACTCATGGGCACAATACACCTGGGTCTCAGCGGGTAAACGGGTCAGTTTCTTCAATGAATGCAAGGCTTGCTCTGGGGTACCCTCGAACAACCGGCCGCAACCTCCCGCGAAGAGTGCATCCCCGCAGAACAGTACCGGTGCTTGAGTGGTTTTTGCGGGAGCGAAGTAGGCGATATGGTCCAGAGTGTGGCCCGGCACGGCCATGACCGTGAAGGTGATCTCGTCCAATACCAGTGAATCGCCGTCTTCCAGGGGATTCGACACCTCGGGTACCGAACTTGGCCCGTACACGGGTACTGGCGTATGGGCCAGAATCTCTCCAAGTCCATCGGTGTGATCCCAGTGGTGGTGGGTGATCAATATGCCAGCGAGTTCCGTTTGGTTCTGCTGCAGGCGCTCCAGCACGGGCTGCGCCTCGCCCGGGTCGACAATGTAGGCCCGCTGCCCTGAGCCAGTGAGCATCCATACATAATTCGTTTCCAGCGTCGGAATGGCCTCTATCTCGAACATGGGTTGCGGGTCTCTGGTTGTCTGGTGAGCTTGCTGGCATGATAATGAATTCCCTTGCCAACACCAAACCGGTGCCCAACCGCCATGCCTTATAGTCTGTACTGCCGTGCCCGTGCCGTTATGCGTCAGCGTTTTGGCGTGGTCCCCCTGCAGGAGTCGCTGCCTGATGTGGCGGCCTGGCTGGAAACGCCCCTGGGCCAAGCGGTGCTGGAGCAGGAGCGAATGCTCTTGGAGCAGGAGCTGCAGGATTTATTCGGTTACCACCTGTTGCAAATGAGCGTCGACCCCGCGTTAGACCTTACGCGGGGCAGCCGCATTACCCATCGGTTTACTCTGAGTCCCACGAGGGCTACCAAAGGCCCCTTATCGCCTTTGGTGGCGGACTCCGATGCGCTGCCGCTGCCTTCAGACTGTTTGGATCTGGTGCTGCTGCACCACCTGCAGGACTATTCGCAAACTCCGCATCAGTTGTTGCGGGAAGTGGCGCGGGTGTTGATTCCCCGGGGGCACTTGGTGCTTATAGGCTTTAACCCTTGGAGCCTGCTGGGCCTCAGCGGCTGGCTGGCTCGTTGCTTCAGCCGCAAACCCCGCTGGCGCCACCAATCGTTGCGCTTGGGGCGGATTATGGACTGGTTACAACTGCTGGACCTGGAGTTGGTCGCGGTTCGACACGGTTTTTATCGCCCACCCGCATCGCGTTCGAGCACCTTACGCCATTTGCATTGGCTGGAGCGGTGGGGTAAAAGGCTGCTCCTGTTTCCGGGAGGCGTATATCTGATTGTTGCGCGTAAAGATGTGGGCGCCACAATTCCGCTTAAACCGTGTTGGAGTCAGGTTGAACCCCAAACAGGTTTAGAGGGTGCCAAATCAGTCAGAAAAGAACAAAAGGCTTGCAAATCAAGCCAGTAAGGGAGAAACCTTGAAAAAAGTTGAAGTATTTACCGACGGAGCCTGCCGTGGCAATCCCGGGCCGGGTGGCTGGGGTGCGCTGTTGCGTTACGGAGATGTCGAGCGCTCACTGTATGGGGGCGAAGCTCAAACGACCAATAATCGCATGGAGCTGCGGGCCGCGATAGAAGCCCTGACGGCGTTGAAAGAGCCGTGCCACGTGGTGCTAACTACCGACTCCCAATACGTGCGCCAGGGCATTACCAACTGGCTCCAAGGCTGGAAACGCAATGGCTGGCGTACGGCCGCCAAAGCGCCGGTCAAAAACGTGGATTTATGGAAGGCGCTGGACGAGCAAAACCAGCGTCACCGGGTGGATTGGCATTGGATTAAGGGCCACAGCGGCCACCGGGAGAACGAGATCGCTGATCAGTTGGCCAACCGGGGGATTGATGAGATGGCCAGCCGAGGCATTGATGAGATGGAGAACTAACGCGTGCGTCAAATTGTTTTAGATACCGAAACCACCGGTCTGGAGACAAGCCAGGGGCATCGCATTATCGAGATTGGCTGTGTCGAGCTGATCAACCGTCGGTTGACGGGCCGCCATTACCATCAGTACATCAACCCCCAGCGGGAAGTGGATGCTGGCGCGATGGAAGTACACGGCATTAGCAATGAAATGCTGGCCGACAAGCCCCTGTTCGAACATATCGCGGAGGAGTTTCTCGCTTTCGTCGAAGGTGCGGAGCTGGTGATTCACAACGCGCCCTTTGATATCGGTTTTATTAATCACGAGCTAAGCCTGTTAGCTGGCCCTGTCAAAGACATAACCCGTATCTGCACGGTCAAAGACAGCCTGATGCTGGCGCGGGCGAAGCATCCGGGCCAGAAAAACAACCTCGATGCCCTATGCAAGCGCTACGGTGTGGACAACACCCAGCGTGAACTGCACGGCGCGTTGCTGGATGCGGAAATTCTGGCCGACGTGTACTTGTTGATGACCGGCGGGCAGACCGATCTATCCCTGGGCGGTGAGGACACCAAAGGCGGTACCTCCGGTATCGCGGGCAGTGAACCGCGCCCCTTGCCGGCCAACCGACCGGCTCTGCCGATTATCCGGGCAAACGATACGGAATTGGCGGCACACCGGGAAAAGCTCGAAGCCATCAGCAAAGCCAGCGGCGGCGCGTGCCTCTGGACGGATTGACGCAGTGAACGCGTTGCTGTCGACAATAATCAATGAAAGCGCCAGTGTTTTTATAACCGACGTTTCCATAACCTGTATGGCGGAGCGCTCGTTTCGGAAACTCCCAAAGCCCCGGTTGATTTCCCACGGCGGCGCACTTCGATGGGGCTGGAGGGGCACGACCATGGGAGTCAAATACCGGTGACGATGACCGGTGTCCAGGGTCTTGCTCACGCCCAGTTTGAGATTCAATCAGCAATAATGACAAGGACTTACGCAGGTTTTGTAAAGAAGTCATAAAAACTTGGGTCGCTGGCATTAGATTGCTATTCTTAACCCCGGTGGGCCTTACCGCGCGTCTCGAGGAAGAGGGCAGCGAAGCGCAGATAAATCCGCAGGCTCAGCTATTATGAGAACCAGCCTTCCAATAAAACAGGACAGCCTCAGTGATCGGAGTCGAAAAAATTAATTTGAGTTCGCTCAAAGTTGTGCAAAATGAGTTGGTGGCCACCATTGAACAGTCGGCCATGCATCTGGAGCAGTTTTCTTCTGAGCGAAATAATGCCGAGCTGCTGCAAAGCTGTATCGATGGCATCAAGCAAATCAGCGGGACTTTGAGCCTCTTGCAACTCAAGGGTATCGATCTGCTGGCTCAGGAGCTGGTGCAGCACATCACCGACATTCCTCTTGGGGAAGAATCGAACACGGATCGCAAGCTGGAGCGGCTTACGTCCGCGTTTTTTATCCTGCCCCGTTACTTGGAATACTGTCTGCAAACCTCGCGCAGCATGCCCATGCTGCTGATTCCTTACATTAACGAGCTACGACAGTTTAGAAATGCTCCGCCTTTGCCGGAAAGCCACTTCTACGAGTTGGAAGTGCCGAAAATGGCATCGCCTACCGCCCACAATGGGACAAAGCTCGGCGAAGAGTTAACCAGTTTGGTGCGGCGCTTGCGTCACATGTACCAGGTCGGTCTGCTGCGTGTCCTGCAGGACAAGGGCACAGTGCCCGCCCTGTCCATGATGGCCCGCGCCATGGAGCGTTTGGAAACCGCCAGCGCCGGATATGCCATGGGGGAGCTGTGGACGGTGTGTCACGCCTTGCTGGAGACCGCCGCAGAGAAGCGTTTGCACGTAAACATGAGCCGAAAACGCCTGTTCAGTGCACTGGATCGGGAGATCAAAAAACTGCAAACCGAGGGGCAGGGCGCGTTGACCAAGACCCCCGATCGCGAATTGATCAAAGAATTACTCTATCTGGTTGCCCTGTCACACTCCGAACACCCACGCGCGACCGCGGTAATGAAACGGTATCAATTGCAACCGCTGCCGTTCAATGACGCGGAGTTACAGCAGGAGCTGGAGTTTCTCAAAGGGCCCAGTGCCAAGACCATTGAGTCGATGAGTGCCGTACTCAAAGATGAGCTGCGTAGCACTAAGAATATTCTAGAGCGCGCCGCCCAAGGGGGCACCGAGCTTCTGGGGGAAAGTCCCGAGCTGTTGGATACGCTCAATAAAATTGCGGAAATTTTGGCCGTGGTCGGACTGGTTTCCGCCAGCGATAGCTTAAGGCAAGAGATTAAGAAAATCGCTGGTTGGCAAAAGAATAGCGATGACGTGGATGCGGAAGACCTGCTTGCCGTTGCCGATACACTCTTGTACATCGAAAGCTCAGTATCCGGACTTGGCAAAACCACCCTGTCTGATGAGCGGCTTGCACAAATCAACGCCACCTCCCGCCATGATGTCATTGCCAATAGCCAGCTTGCGGAAGCGGAGCAATTGGTGCTTGAAGAGGCCGAGTCAGGCCTGGCGTTGATCAAGCGCGCTCTGAGCTCGTTTGCCGAATCGAACTACGATGTGGGACACATCAAAAACGTCGCCACCACCCTGAACTCGGTTCGGGGCGGCATGACGCTGTTGACTCTGCCCCGAGCAGCGGCGCTGGTAGCGTCGTGTGTACGTTTCGTGGAAAAAGCGCTTCTGCAAAACGAGCAACCCGCCGCTGTGCAACACATGCTTGAAACATTCGCCGATGCCATTATCAGTCTTGAACACTATTTGGACATGATTAAATACGAGCGCGGCGCTGACGACAGCGTGCTGCAGGTGGCAGAGGAGAGCCTGGAGGCACTGGGTTATCCGGTTCAGACAAGCTAAAGCGCCGGGACTATTGGTTTTTCGATGACCCATTTCGAGTAGTGCTGTAACTGTCGACTCGTCGAAGAAAAAGGGCATTGCATGTTTTACACATTACTTGCGGCGTTCATATTGCTGCTTGGCGCTTTGCTGGTGTACAGCGCCGTAAAAACCCTGGCCCGGAGCCGGTGGTTGCTCGGCTGGCTGCGAGGTATGTTTGGTCTGGCGTTAGTTGCCGGAGCGGGTGCCTTGGCTCTGATCGCGTTCGACATCATCAGCTATAAACAGTTGCTCGCGGAACAGCCGGTGGCGACCCTAAGCTTTCGGCAAACCGATAAACAAACGTACCTGGCAACGCTGGTGAGCAGCGACGGAACAGAACAGGAATTCGATTTGCGAGGGGACCAGTGGCAACTGGACGCACGCATTATCAAGTGGCAGGGCTTTGTCGCTGCCATGGGCGTCAAGCCCGGGTACCGGCTGGACAGAATCAGCGGCCGGTATTACACCCTTGAGGATGAGCGCAGTGCTGAGCGAACGGTCTATGACCTCAGCGACGGCAGTTGGCGTGTGGATGTATGGCGATGGCTCAGACGCTACCCGCAGATAATGCCCCTGGCGGATGCCAATTACGGCAGCGCCACTTTTGTACCCATGGCGGACAACGCCTTATTTGAGGTGAGCCTGTCTAATACCGGTTTACTGGCCCGGCCACTCAATGGTCCCGCGCGTGACGCGCTGGCCATCTGGGATAATTGAATTTACTATCGAATCTTTGCATTGTTCAGTCAGTTAGAAGCGGAGTCTGATTTGGAGTTTTTAGCACAGTACGGTATGTTTTTGGCCAAAGTTGTCACCTTCGTGGTGGCTCTGCTGGTGCTCATCGGCTTTATCGCAGCCGCTGGCAGCAAGGGTCGTAAAAAGCACGATAAGGGTCACATTGAGGTGACCAACCTGAACGACAGTTTCCGCGACATGGCCGACACGTTGCGTGCCGCTGCGTTGGATAAGTTAACTCTCAAGCAAGAGCATAAGAACGAAAAGAAACAGCAGAAACAGGAAGAGAAAACGCGCAAGAAAGCCGCCAAACATCGGGCCGCGGAGGCGGACAAACCCCCGTCCCTGGCCAGCACGAAAAAGCGCGTTTTTGTACTGGACTTTCACGGCGATATTAAAGCCTCGGCCACCGAGAACTTGCGCCAGGAAGTGAGCGCCGTACTGAGTTTGGCGACCGAGAGTGATGAGGTGGTGGTCAACGTGGAAAGTGCCGGCGGCCTGGTACACAGCTACGGCTTGGCGTCCAGTCAGTTGGCACGGATTACCGAGCGTAAGATCCCCCTAACCGTATGCGTTGATAAGGTTGCTGCCAGCGGAGGTTATATGATGGCCTGCGTGGCCGATAAAATCCTGGCCGCGCCTTTTGCCATACTCGGATCCATCGGTGTGGTCGCGCAGGTGCCCAATTTCAATAAGCTGTTAAAGAAGAACAACATCGATTATGAAATGTTCACCGCCGGTGAGTACAAGCGCACGGTGACCATGTTCGGCGAGAATACCGATAAGGATCGGGAGAAATTCAAGAACGATCTGGAAGACACCCATGTGCTGTTCAAAGAGTTTGTCAGCCAGCATCGACCCAGTGTCGACATCGCCAAAGTGGCCACGGGAGAGATCTGGTTTGGCCGGCGCGCCATGGACGTCAACCTCGCCGATGAGCTGCAGACCAGCGATGAGTATTTACTCAAGCAGCATCCAGACGCCGACATCTATCACGTGAGTTTCGTCCAGCGAAAATCGCTGCCCGAGAAAATCGGCATGGCCGCTCAAGGTACGATTGATCGACTGCTGTTGACATGGTGGGAGCGTGCCCATCAAAACCGTTGGTTTTAGCCCAGGTTGCGCGCTATGCGCATTGCCCTGAAGGAGGTTGCCCGTCATGTTGTTCTCTCGACGCATACCGCAAATGCCCACGCCAGAAGAGGCGCTGCCGGGTCGTGCACAAGCCGTCGCGGTGAGCGATCAGCACGTCGTGACCGGCGCAGCGCTTAAACCCCCATTCCCGGAAGGGTTTGAGCAGGTGGTGTTTGGTATGGGTTGCTTCTGGGGGGCGGAGCGGATCTTCTGGCAGCTGCCGGGCGTGTACACCACGGCGGTGGGTTATAGCGGTGGCTATACGCCCAACCCCAGTTACGAGGAAGTTTGCAGCGGCGGCACCGGGCATAGTGAAGTGGTGCTCGTGGTATACGATCCCGCGAAGGTAACCTTTGAACAGTTATTGGCGGTGTTCTGGCAAGAGCACGATCCAACCCAAGGCATGCGCCAGGGTAACGATTTAGGTACCCAGTATCGATCCGCCATCTACACATTCAGCGATGCTCAATTGGCCCAGGCACGAGCCGGTGCCGAGCGTTATCAGCGATCGCTCAGCGCCGCTGGTTTCGGAGCCATCACCACCGAGATTGAGCCGGTCGGTACGTTTTATTACGCAGAAGATTACCACCAGCAGTATCTGGCAAAGAATCCCGGCGGTTATTGCGGTTTGAAAAACAACGGTGTGGAGTACCCGCCGGCGGCAAGGAATTAAGAATTAAGGGCTAAGAGCTTTCCCCGACCGACGGAAAGGCGGGGGCGCCGGTTAGGACGACTTTGGGGGATTGGCGCTGGGCTCCAACACTTCCTTCACGAGCTTCAGATACACCGTGTACACCTGGGCGGGCTGCCCCGGACGCTCAACAATAAAAAACGGCGCCTGGGTGACCTGATATTGACGCGCCAAACGCATCCCAGGACTTTCGGGGTCGCTCTGGCGCGCCTCCAACACTTCGTCGATTTTTTCCAGCCATCCCGACTCGGTTAGACGCGTGTGGACATCCTGACATTTGCGGCACGCACGGCCGTCGGGAAGGATTTTCTTCACCAGGGTAATTTTCATCGACATCCTCGCGGTAGCGTGTGTATCCGACACCGAAGAGTATGACCGAGAGTATAGGGCGATGCTTGATTAACTGTCGACGTTTTGCGCGTGCAACCCACATTCTTTTTTGGTTGCATCTTCCCACCACCAACGGCCTTCGCGCTCGTGCTGCCCAGGGCCAACCGGGCGAGTGCAGGGCTCGCACCCGATGGACACATAGCCCCGGTCGTGCAATTCGTTATAAGGTACTTCCATGGCCCTTATATAGTCCCATACCTGCTGGGAGCTCCAGTTGGCCAGGGGGTTGAATTTCACTAGCCGTCCACCGGGCTGGGCGAATACCTTGTCATCCTGAATCACCGGAATACCGGCCCGGGTTCCCGGGCTTTGGTCTTTGCGCTGGCCCGTCACCCAGGCATCCAGCTGAGATAACTTTTTGCGTAGCGGTTGCGTTTTCCGAATGCCACAGCACTCGTGATGGGTGTCCTCATAGAAGCTGAACAGCCCCTTTTCCGTAACGAGTTGTCGTACGGCTTCGGCATCGGGGGAGAGGATGTCGATTTTTACGTTGTAATACTTACGCACGCGCTCAATAAACCGATAGGTTTCTGCGTGCAAACGACCGGTATCTAAAGAAAACACCTGCACATTGGGGTTAATCTGCTGCGCCATATGCACCAGCACGACATCTTCAGCACCGCTGAAGGAAATGGCCAGATTTTCGTACTGCTCCATGGCGTACTGAAGAATTTTCTGGGGCGACTGTTTTTGTAACTCAGCGTCCAAGTCAACGGTTGCTAGCAGTTCTGTGGCCATGAGCGGGTCTCGGTTGCATCAAAATCAGGAGCAAAAGAATACCAGAGCAGCTGGCGGGTTTCTAATAACGAACGCTTATGAGGTTATATCCCGGGGCACTTGAGGCGTTGTTCCTAAGCGGGAAAGACTCCGTGAAACAATGTCCTGTTTTTGATCAGAGTGCGCAGTATATATACACTATGTAGTAATGGTACTTTTTAGGGGTACAAAATATACCCCTTGTAGCCCAGGCGGGGTGCGGGGAGGGGGGAGCTGTACGATTTCCGATCGCTATAACGCCGTGTGTTATTACTTGGCTGGGGTCTATGTTCCACGTGGAAAAAACGCTCAAACAAGTTTGCTTTCAGAGGCGGAAACCGGTAGATTCACCCGCAAATTATTAAAGGCGTTACGCGTCGCTATACCAATTGTTGAGAGGTCTGTTTGTGGAATTAGCATGTCTTGATCTGGAAGGGGTTTTGGTGCCGGAAATCTGGATCGAATTTGCCAAAGTAACCGGTATCGAAGAGCTCAAGGCGACTACCCGTGATATTCCAGACTATGACGTGCTGATGAAGCAGCGCCTGCGTATTCTGGATGAGCATAAACTCGGTTTGCATGAGATTCAGGAGGTAATTGCCAAGCTGCAGCCTCTGGAAGGCGCCAGAGAGTTTCTGGATTGGCTGCGCGAGCGCTTCCAGGTGATCATTCTCTCGGACACGTTCTATGAGTTTTCCCAGCCTCTGATGCGCCAGCTGGGCTTTCCCACGCTATTCTGTCATCGCCTGCAAGTGAATTCGGAGGGCAGGGTGGTGGACTACACGCTGCGCCAACGCGACCCCAAGCGCCAATCGGTGTTGGCATTGAAGACGCTCTACTACCGGATTATTGCCGCGGGTGATTCTTACAACGACACCACCATGCTCAGCGAAGCGGATGCGGGCATTTTGTTCCATGCTCCGCAGAATGTAATCGACGAATTCCCGCAATTCCCCGCCGTGCACAATTTCGAAGATCTCAAAAAGGCCTTTATTGAGGCCAGCAATCGTGATCTGACGCTGTAACCATGCCCATAGCTGGGGGCGCTCTGCCGTCCCCAGTGCTCCCCTTTATTTCCTGCAAGCGCATTTTGCAGTCGTCGAAAAATAGCCGCTTCGTAAGTAAGCTCCCGGGCCGCACAGGATGCGTGTTCAGCAACCGTCGTGAACCCATCCCTGGGGACTGCCTCACAAGGTCCCTCTTGTGAGGCTTGCTGAACACGCATCCTGCACGACCCTAGTGGCCCCGGCTGACGGCATTCTTAATAGCCCTTCTATAACGAGCGCGTCTTGGTAAGAGTGGCAAACTGGCTGCTACAAAGGCGTTTCGCAGGAGGCTTTCGAAAC
>DAHVRW010000066.1 GCA_027322215.1 Marinimicrobium sp. | reverse complement strand
AGTCGGCGCCGATTTCCCGGGCGATTTCCGCCTGGCTGCGTCCATGGGCAATAAGTTCTTTGACGGTCGGCATATCAATGCCGTAAACATTGGGGTAAATGACCGGAGGCGCCGCGGATGCAAAGTAGACCTTGGCGGCACCAGCGTCCCGGGCCATTTGAATAATTTGCTGACAAGTGGTGCCCCGGACAATGGAGTCGTCCACCAAAAGGACATTCTTGCCTTTGAATTCCAGCTCAATGGTATTGAGTTTTTGCCGCACGGATTTTTTCCGCTGTTGCTGGCCCGGCATGATAAACGTGCGGCCAATGTAGCGGTTCTTGATCAGGCCTTCTCGAAACTTCACACCCAGATTGTACGCCACAGCCTGCCCCGCCACCCGACTGCTGTCGGGAATGGGAATCACCACATCGATATCGTGATCAGGTCGTTCACGCAGAATTTTATCAGCCAGCTTTTCACCCTGACGCAGGCGTACTTTGTACACGGAGATGCCGTCCATAATGGAATCGGGTCGGGCGAAATAAACATGTTCAAAAATACACGGGGTCAGGCTCTGACGCTCGGCACATTGGCGCCGATGCAGTTCACCTTCGGCGGTGACGTAAATCGCTTCGCCGGGAGCCACGTCGGCAATCACCTCGAAACCCAGCACATCCAGTGCAACGCTCTCTGAAGCCACCATGTATTCGGTGCCCGCCGGGGTTTCACGCTTGCCATAAACCAGTGGACGGATGCCGTGGGGATCGCGAAAGGCGATCATGCCGTAGCGGGCGATCAGGGAAACCACTGCGTAACCGCCGCTAACTCGTTTATGCACACCGGCGATGGCGGTAAAGATATCGTCGGGCGTGGGCTGCAGTTTGCGTTGCTGTTGCAGCTCGTGGGCGAAAACGTTCAGCAACACCTCTGAATCCGAATCGGTGTTGATATGGCGCAAATCGGTTTGAAATAAATCTTGGTTCAGTTTAGCGGCGTTGGTGAGGTTGCCGTTATGGGCCAGGGCAATGCCGTAAGGAGAGTTGACGTAGAAAGGTTGTGCCAGCGCCGGGCCGGAGCTTCCGGCGGTTGGATAGCGCACATGGCCAATACCAATGTTACCCACCAGACGCTGCATATGGCGGGTACGGAAAACATCCCGTACCAGGCCGTTGGCTTTTTGCTGCGCCAGCTTACTGCCGTCGCACGTCATGATGCCAGCGGCGTCCTGGCCGCGGTGCTGCAGTATGGTCAGAGCATCGTACAACTGTAAATTGACGTCGCTCTTACCGACAATACCGACGATACCGCACATAGAAACCTACCTTTGTGTAAACCTGCTAATCGAACCACTGCAAAAAGAACTGGGTTGTCTCCGCCGCCAGGGCGCGAGCCCAATTTTCAAACGCTAAAAAATGAGGAATAAGCGCAGACTGATGCCACCATTGATCCTGGTGTAGAGGAAGGAGAGATGGCAGCAAGATCAATAGCGCCATGACCACCACCAGCCCACGGGCCAGACCGAAGATCATGCCAAAAAAACGGTCAGTTCCGGCCAGACCTGTCATACGGACCAACTCGCTGACCAAATGGTTCACCATGGCGCCTACGACCAGCGTAGAGGCGAAAAGCACAGCGAAGGCGACCATTTCCCGAATAGAGGGGGTTTCGATTAAGTTGATCAGCAACAGAGCCAACCGATCACTGAACAGCATGGCGACGATAAACGCCACGAGCCAGGTCGCAAGCGACAGCGCTTCTTTGACGAAACCCCGTTTAATGCTAATCAGGCTGGACACCAACAGGATGCCCAGAATGACCCAATCTGCCCAGTTCATTGCCTGGATGTTCTCCGTTGAGCGAGGCGGCGCAGTTTAACAGAGCCGGCCGCCAGCAGACACCCCTGCGGGGCACCACAATCTCGTTTTCGCACCACAGAACGCCAAATCCGGTTAGGGCTGAAAGCGCAGCACCAACGCGTTGACCTGTAACTGTTGGTCGATATCGGCCTTGATGGCATCGGCCGCGCTGCGCTCCAATTTTGGGCCTATATACACGCGGCTGACTTCGTTGCCGTTGATCGTTACCGAACGCACATAGGCTTTATAGCCCTGCTCCTGCAAACGGTCCCGCAGGCGCCGCGCGCCTTCGGTGGAACTTAAACTGGCCACCTGAATAACCCAGGCGGCCCGATCAGAGCTGTCCGTGGCCTCAGGCGCTGCCGTTTGGGGCGGATTCTGACTGGGCTGTGCGGGCGCGCCCTCCTGATCGGATGTTGGGCTGGTCTCACGCTCAGGCGCCGACTCGGCAATTTGCTCCACGGAATCGACCACCGGTTGCGTGGTTTCCTCGGGTACAAACATGGTTTCTGGTGCGGGGGCGGGGTCGATATTCGGCGGCGGTTCGGGCACAGCAAAACGCAGGGATTCCATCGCGGGTGGGTCGGGAATCTGGGTACGGACATCCACTGGCTCCGGTTGCTGTTGGCGCAGCACGCTGGGCAAAAAGATCACCGCTACCGCTACCAATACAACAGCACCCACGAGCCGCTGCTTAAGAACCACGTTCACAGGTTTGCCTCCGGCGCGCTGTCGAGCCAGTCCAGAGCGGCAGCAACAGTAAAGAAGGATCCCAGAATCACGATTCGATCACCCGTTTCGGTTTCACGCACGCACTGTTCAATGCAGTCTTTCACAGAGCCTTCGCCGGCGGGCTCGGCGCCATATTCACGCAATGCCCGCGCCAGCTGCTCGGGACTGGCTGCCCGCGGTACCTCTGACAAGCGTGCCAGCCACCACGCATCGACCTGCCCGACTAACGCCCCTACGCTGCTCCGATAATCTTTATCCGCCATCATGGCCACCACGGCGTGGGTTCGGCCCTGTGCCGGCCGAGCCGCCAGCCGGTTCGCCAGATAACGGGTTGCGGCTGGGTTGTGACCCACGTCCAAAATAAACTCCCGTCCGGCGTGTACGATACACTGAAAGCGACCCGGCAAGCCCAGGTCTGATAAATCTCTCAGCCATTCGTGCTGTGGCGTTACGCCCAGTAAGCGCACGCTCTGTATAGCCGCCGCCACGCTGGGCAACGGCAGTGCCGCTAGGGGCAGCTGTTCAAAATTCTGTGTTTCTTCAATTTGCCCGCCCGCGATGTTCTTGCCCCACCAGCGCCATGTGTCACCCTGGGTTTCGACACCAAAATCCTGATCCAGTCGATACAGCGCCGCGCCGATCTCATGGGCGCTGGCCAACAGGCTTTCCGGTGGAGAGGCATCGGCACAGACAGCGGGTTTTCCCGAACGAAAGATTCCCGCCTTCTCCCGCCCGATACTCTCGCGGCTGTCACCCAGCCAATCTTGATGGTCGAGCTCGATACTAGTGACCACCGCCACATCCGCATCGAGAATGTTCACCGCATCCAACCGGCCACCCAACCCCACTTCCAGTACCAGGATATCCACATCGCGGCGACGAAAAACCTCCAGCGCCGCTAGAGCGCCATACTCAAAATAGGTGAGGCTAATATCGCCGCTGGCGGCATCAATCGCCGCAAACGCCTCGCACACCTCAGCCTCGGATACCGGATTGCCGTCGACGACGATGCGCTCGCAATAATGTTGCAGATGCGGCGACGTGAATACGCCCACTCGGTAACCAGCCCGGCGCAACAGGTAGGCACTGGCGGCCACGCAGGAGCCTTTGCCGTTGGTGCCTGCGACCGTTAGCACTCGCGCCTTAGGCTGCAGCAAGCCGAGCCGCTCGGCCACTTCACGAATGCGCGTCAGGCCCAGATCAATCTCCTGGGGATGGCGCTGCTCCAGCCATCCCAACCAGGCATCCAAAGTGTTGTGACGCATAGCCTGGAGCTGCGGCATCTTACACGGCGGGGCGATGGGTGAATTTGGCCAACAAACCGGCGATTTTATCGCGCATGTCCGCACGGTGAATGATCATGTCAATGGCCCCGTGCTCAAGCAGAAACTCACTGCGCTGGAAGCCTTTGGGCAATTTTTGGCGAATGGTCTGCTCGATGATGTTCGGTCCGGCAAAGCCTGCCCGAGCGTTGGGCTCGGCGGCATTGATGTCGCCCAGCAGCGCCAGACTGGCGGAGACTCCACCATAAACCGGGTCAGTCATGATGGAAATGTAGGGGGTGCCCTGCATTTTCAGGCGCTCAATGACGGCGCTGGTTTTGGCCATCTGCATAAGGGAGATCAGAGCCTCCTGCATGCGCGCACCGCCGGTGGCGGAAAAACAGATCAGAGGAATATTTTGCTCCAACGCCACAGTTGCCGCGCGGGTAAAACGCTCCCCAACCGCGTAACCCATGGAGCCGCCGTGAAAAGCAAACTCAAACGCTACCGCCACCACCGGCTGGCCTTTCAGCTCGCCTTTCATAGCGACCAGAGCGTCTTTCTCGCCCGTACTCTTCTGGGCTGCGCTCAGGCGGTCTTTGTATTTCTTGACGTCCCGGAACTTAAGCCGATCGATGGGTTCCACGTCGGAGGCCAACTCTTCGCGGTTGCCTTCATCCAGGAAAATATTCAAACGGGTACGAGCACCGATGCGCATATGGTGATCGCATTTGGGGCACACATCCAGATTTCGCTCCAGCTCCGGCCGGTATAGAACAGCCGAACACTTGAGACACTTTTTCCAAAGCCCTTCCGGGACTTTGCTTTTGCCTCTTGTACGGTCAGACCGGACTGCACTGGGCACTATTCTCTCCAACCAACTCATGGGGTTACTCTCTATATTGCTTAACTGTAATTCAAGTTACTGGATATACAAATCAGGCATCCAGCGCCACGCGTATACTGCCAACCAGCTCGGCCACCGTGTCGGCAATTTCATTGCTGTCGGCGTGAGCCAGATCACCCATCTTGGTCACCAAAGCGCTGCCCACTATGACGCCGTCGGCGAAGTCGGCGATGGCTCGGGCGGTCTCCGGGTCCTTAATGCCAAAACCTACGCATATGGGTACATCGGTGAGGTTGCTGAACTCGGCCAGTTTGGCGCGCACTGACTCGACATCCAAATGCCCGGCACCCGTTACGCCTTTGAGCGACACATAGTACAGAAAGCTCTGGCCAGCGCGGTAATACGTTTGGCGCGTTCCACTGTAGTGGTGGGTGCCAGTAACAAAATATTGTCCAGGCCGACCGCCTTCAGCTCATCATTGAATAGCCCGGCCTCTTCCGGCGGCATATCAACGGTCAACAACCCGTCCACACCCGCCTGTGCCGCCGCTTCGGCAACCGCTTTATAGCCCATGCGCTCGATGGGGTTTAGGTAGCCCATTAAGGCCACGGGCGTTTCCTGATCGGATTCGCGAAATTTGCGCACCAATTCAAACGTGCCCCTGAGGCTCATGCCGTGCACCAGCGCACGCTCGTGGGCTTTTTGAATCACCGGGCCTTCCGCCATGGGGTCGGAAAACGGCACACCGAGTTCAATAATATCCACGCCTTTCGCAACCATGGCGTGCATAGTGGCCAAGGTGGCTTCCGGGGTGGGGTCACCACTGACGATGTAAGCCACCAGCGCTTTGCGCCCTTCGGCTCTCATTTTCTGCAAGCGTGTTCCAATACGACTCATTGTGTGTTCCCGCTGTACTGACTGCTTAGTACGTGTTTTTTAGATACGTGCTTATGTTTTAGCGACTGCTCGACCGGCACCGTTTTCACATGAATGTTTTTACACATCGATACCGTCAATCTGCGCCACCGTGTGAATATCCTTGTCGCCGCGACCCGAGAGATTCACGATCAGTATTTCATCGCTTTTCATCGTCGGCGCCAATTTTTCAGCGTATGCCAGTGCATGGGAGGACTCCAGGGCCGGCATAATGCCCTCAACCAGAGTCAGTTTACGGAAGGCGGCCAGCGCCTCCTGGTCGTTGATGACCACATAATCCACCCGCCCCTGGTCTTTCAGCCAAGCGTGCTCTGGCCCGACTCCGGGGTAATCCAAACCCGCGGAAACCGAATGGGTGGGAATAATCTGGCCGTTTTCATCTTCCATCAGATAGGTGCGGTTACCGTGTAAAACGCCCGGCTGACCCGCATTGAGCGGCGCCGCATGACGGCCACTTTCCAAACCATCGCCCCCGGCTTCAACGCCGTACATGGCCACTTGGTCGTCATTTAAAAAAGGATGAAATAACCCGATCGCGTTGGAGCCGCCGCCGACACAGGCCACCAGAGCATCCGGCAGGCGCCCGGTCTGCTCCAGGCATTGGGCGCGGGCTTCGCGGCCAATCACCGCTTGGAAATCCCGCACCAGCTGCGGATAAGGGTGCGGCCCAGCGACGGTGCCGATAATGTAAAACGTATCGTCCACGTTGGTGGCCCAATCCCGCATGGCTTCGTTCATGGCGTCTTTCAAAGTACGCGAGCCAGAGGTAACCGGAATCACTTCCGCCCCAAGCAGTTTCATGCGGTACACGTTAAGGGATTGGCGCTGCACGTCCTCAGCGCCCATATAAACACAGCACTCCAGCCCCAGGCGAGCGGCGACTGTGGCCGTAGCGACACCGTGTTGGCCCGCACCGGTCTCCGCAATGACGCGTTTCTTGCCAGTGAATTTAGCCAACAGTGCCTGGCCGATGGTGTTGTTTACTTTATGGGCACCGGTGTGATTGAGGTCTTCGCGCTTGAGGTAAATTTGCGCTCCGCCAAGCTCACGGCTCCAGCGTTCGGCATGATACAAAGGTGAGGGCCGGCCAACATAATGGGCCAGGTCTTTATCGAATTCCGCCTGAAAATCGGGGTCGTCTTTGAGTCGATCGTAGATACCCTGCAAATCATCCAGCGCGTAGATCAGGGTTTCGGAGACGAAACGACCCCCGTAGGGACCGAAGTGACCATCGATGCTGGGAAAGGCGCTGTAGTCCGTAGCCGAATACTGCTTAGTTTTAGTCACCGTCTCTCTCACCTGTTGTGTGCTTGGCGTTGTGAATAAATAGATTCATTTTGTTCTGGTCTTTGTGCCCGGGTGCAGCCTCCACGCCGCCGCTGACATCCACCCCATAAGGCTTGGTCATTTCCACCGCTCGAGACACGTTCCCGGGGGTCAGGCCGCCGGCCAAAATAATGGGGCGGTCGCTGCGCTGGGGCACCCGTTGCCAATCAAAGCTCTCGCCGGTTCCTCCCGGCACGCCCGGTCGGTAAGCATCCAGCAAAAAGCCCAGGGCGCGCGGGTGCTCGGCCATGCTGGCCATTACATCCAGACCCGGTCGCATGCGTATGGCTTTGATGTAGGGACGCTCAAAAGTTTCGCAGTAACGGGCGTCTTCATCGCCGTGGAACTGCAATAGCTGTATGGGCACCTGATTCAAAATCTCCCGCACCGCCGCGGCCTCAGCGTTGACAAACAACCCCACCGAGGTGACAAACGGACCAGCGGCAAGGGCCACCTGCTGAGCCTGGGCCACACTGACGGCGCGCGGACTGGAGGCATAGAACACCAGCCCGAGGGCGTCGGCTCCGGCCGCTATCGCCTGCCGAGCGTCATCCGGACGGGTGATGCCGCAGATTTTGACCCGTGTTCGCATCACATTCGCTATCAATCAATGAGTGGGCGCAAATATTACCAGAAAACCGGCGGAAATGCTCCGTTTCACGGGCTCTCCAAGGCCCCTACGGGCTCGGATATAAACAGCGGGCCAGGCTCAACGTGTGGCAGCCCAAAGACTTCCGGGTAGTCCACGGCCACCAGATACAAGCCAAACGGCCGCGCCGTAACGCCGCCAGCGCTGCGATCCCGCGCCGCCAGGATCTGTGCCATCCACTCGGGAGCGGCCTCACCGGCACCGACCGCCATTAGCACGCCTACAATATTGCGCACCATGTGGTGCAAAAACGCATTGGCTTTGACTTCGATCACTAATAGCTCGCCGCGCCGGGCAATGTGCAGGTGCTCGATGGTCCGCACTGGTCGGCGCGCCTGGCATTGACTGGCACGGAACGAGGTAAAATCGTGCTCGCCAATCAGGCATTGAGCGGCGGCTCGCATGGCCTGTTCGTTCAGACGTTTTCGGGACCAGGTCACGTGCTGATGCATCAGGCCCGAATACGTGGGGCGATCGCAGATCAGGTAGCGGTAGGTGCGTGCTTTTGCGCTAAAGCGTGCGTGAAACTCTGGCGCAACAGGTCGGGCCCAGAGCACGCTGATGTCCATGGGCAAATGCGCGCGCGTGCCCCGCACCCAGGCTTTCTCGGGCCTTAGGGCAAGGGTGTCAAAGTGCACAATCTGCTGCGTAGCATGAACACCGGCGTCGGTGCGCCCGGCGCAAACCAGCGTGATGGGCTCGGCCGCCACCTGCGACAGAGCGTGCTCCAGCGCCTGCTGCACGGTTGGCACTCCACTGGGCTGAGTCTGAAAACCATGGTACTGGCCACCCAAGTATTCCACAGCAAGGGCCACCCGTTGCATACCCTCGGGCCATTGGGTCGATGGTAATATTTCCGCATTACGACTGTACGGTTTGTCTTGCTCGGTCATTGCAGGGCTTAGCCGGTCATTGAGGGTCGTTCAGAAACAATAAAGCCTTGCGCAAGCTTACAGCTCCACACAAGGCTTTATTTTGTGCGCCCGGTCGAAGGCGGCTTACTCGATACGCGCTAAGAGCTCGGCCGCTTCACGTTTTTGCTCATCGTTACCTTCCTGGCTGACCTCGGACAGAATGTCCTTAGCGCCCTCGGTGTCGCCCATGTCGATGTAAGCACGAGCCAAGTCCAGTTTGGTCGCGGCTTCGTCCGCATCGGCGAGAAAGTCCAGCTCAGCATCCATCTCATCGTCCGACGCGGGCTCGGCGGCGGTATCCATTTCCTCGAGGTCGAACGGCGCCTCGTCGGCCTCGGTCCCCGCAGGCTCAGGCTCAGCAGGAGCCTCGGGGGCTTCGACCTCATCCAGGGCGCCCATTTCTTTGTCCAATGCGTCCAAATCGATTCCGCTGACATCCAGGTTGGGATCGAAGTCCTCATCATCGTCCAGCGCCAGCTCTGGCGGGGCTGCCTGCTCGTCCAACAGGTCATCCAGAGACGCCAAATCGCTGTCCAGGGAGTCAAAATCTTCCGCCGGCTCGACCGAGTCCAAATCAAAGCTAACCTCTTCGTCCGCTTCCGATCCGACGTCAGGCTGTCCAGCAGGCGCTTCAGGTTCAGACTCGGGCTCAGGCTCGACTTGAGGCTCCGCCGCTGGGACGGGCTCCAGCTCCAATTCGGTACCCAATTCGAATGCGCCTTCATCCAACTCAAACGCGTCTTCGTCCAGCTCAAGGGTGGACTCGTCCGAATCCAGAGTCAGGTCCGCACCCAAATCCGCTTGCAGCTCCTCCTCCGCTTTGTTGGTGCCGGTAGCATCTGTGTCGTCAGCAAGATCTTCCAGATCCAGGTCGAACGTCAGTTCGTCCTCGTCTTCCGCATCGCTCAGCTCATCGAAGGACAGGTCGTAGCGGGAGGACGCAGCCTGCACGTCTTTCTCGGTGGTTTCAGGCGGCGTGGGTTCGTCGTCTTCCAGGTCGAAACTCAAGTCTTCATCAAAGGTGAGCTCGTCATCATCGCTATCGGCGATGGCCGAATCACCGTCCAGCTCCAGCGATCCCAAGCTCAGATCATCGGCCACCGGAGCTATATGCTCTTCGCGGGCAACGGCTTGGGCATTGCACTCGCCGGCGCCCGGAATGCTTTCACGCAAATCCGCCGCGCGTTGAATGGCTGCCTCATCGCCGGTGGTCAACAGCTCAGCGTAGTGTTGGTCGAAGGCCTCAACATTTTGTGTTTCGGCGTAAACTTCCAGCAACTTGCCCAGAATGGGTACTGAGCCGGGTTCATTCGCCAGCCCGTTTAGAAGCATTTCCTCGGCCTGCTCGGGCTTGCCGTAAGCGATATAGATTTCCGCCTCGCTCACAACATCGCCGGTTTCGGCTTCGGCACTGGCGGTGTCTTCAGCGGCAAAATCCTCGCCCGCGGCTGCGTCCTCCTCGGCGTTCAACGCCGCCTCAAACTCATCGTCCTCTTCCGGGAACTCGGCGTGGTCGGGCTCTGCCGCCAGGAAGTCATCCTCATCAAAATCATCGTCAAAGTCATCTTCGCGTTCCACCGCCGCCTGTTTGCGACGCTGGATAAAGTAGACCGCCGCCAGAATGACAACCAATAAACCACCGATAATGGCCAGCAGGTTTTCCATCACACGATCCATAAAGGACGGCGGTGGCGGCGCAGAGCGGACAACGCGGGTTGTATCGCGGACCACAGGCGCGGTGGTGACTTCGGGCTCTTCCTCAACAACAGTTTGTTCGGTGCTTGGCTCTTCCTGGGGCTGGTCCCCCTCGGCCAACGGTTGCTCTTCCTGAGCCAATTCCGCTTCAGTCTCGTCGCCCTCAAGCAGATCGGGCACAAAATCCGGCGCAGGCTGTTCGGTGCCCGCGGCGGCTTGCTGCCGGTTCTGTTCCGCGGCCAACTGCAAGGCTCGCAACTGCTCGTTGCTGGCTTGGATCAGGCTTTCCATGGTGTCAATTTGACTTTCCAGGTCCCGAACGCGAGCGCTCAGCTCGCGATTTTCGCTGCGGGTTTTGTCCAGCTCTTCCAACGTGGCGTCCAGCTGACCTTGCAGCTCACGCCCACGCGTCTCACTGTCACCGCCACTTTGTCCGGCGCCGCGCTCCGCCGCACCAGTGGCGCTTGCCAGAGTGACCTGACCGGTGATTTCACCCGCTTCACGGGGCTGAGAAGCAACGCGTCGACCGGCGTCCAGTTGCACGCCGCGAGCCTCACTCCAATCCCGGTTTTGCTGCGCCACCTGGCGAACAGCCTGAGCTTGCCCGGTAGACTGAATATCGGCTCGACTGGGGATGCGAAGCACCTGACCGCGTCGCAACAGGTTGATGTTACCGTTGATAAAGGCATCTGGGTTGGCGCGCTGAATAGCGAGCATGGTTTGCTGCACGGACAGGTCACGACCTGGACGCACTTGCAGCGCTATCTCCCAAAGGGTGTCGTTGGCACGGACGGGGCCGTAGCTGTCAGCGCTAACGCTGGCGGTGCTTCTACTCGTTGTACTGGTGGTGGCCGAAGGGGTATCGGCGCGTGGCGCGGGTGCCGTCTGCTGGCGCTGGTGCGGACGGGCGCTGGGCCGGGTCGCCGCCGATTCACGGGGAGCCGTTTGAACAGGGGCCTGCGCGCGATCTTCTTCAAAGATCGGCAAATCAAGCAATAACGTGTACTCACGCATTAGCCGACCACTGGCCCAACGCGCTTCGACGAGAAAGTTAAGGTAGGGTTCGCGCACCGGCTCCCGGGTAGTGACCCGGACCAGGGGGCCCGACTCATGATCGAGCATGAGCTGGAAGTTAAGCTGGTCGTAGAATTCCAGGCGCGTAACCCCGGCATTTTCGAACGCCGATACCGAAGCCAGACGGACGATCAGATCGTCCGCGGTCATGTCTTCTACGCTGGTCAAGCGGATGTCGGCCTGCAGGGGTTGGTTCAGAGCCGATTTTACTTCCGCTGCCCCCAGACCCAACGCCATGGCATGCTGGGTCGCCATAACGGTGGCCAGACCAATAGCAAAACTCAGCTTACGAAGAACATGCATAGGATGTATCCCTTATTATTTTCCTGGTTCCTTTAATGTCGACACACCGTGTGCCCATGCTAAGCGCGCCGAAAGCGATACCCAGCCTGCTTTTACCGAACGTTTTGCCGAGCTGTCTGCTGACATTACCGGCGCAGGTGCTGACAACATTGGTTACAGCACCCTAACAATAGCACTTTTGACGCAAGGTCTTAGCGACACTAATGAACCCGAATATAATTGTGAAAATCCGAATATAACGTTGGGCAATTCGCTATAGGCGGTTTAAACCTAGAATGAATATGCACTATTGGTCGTAAGTATTCAGGATAAGTAGCTTTTTATCAACACTGGGGCCGCACACAAACCCGTTTTTTGGCGCATTTTTATCCGTTATTGGCGGCAAATCACAGTTTACGGGTGAGTGAGGCGTCGTTACGGTAGTTTAGTAGCAAAAAAAACGTCACGACAAGCTCTTTGTCGTGACGTTTTTCAGAAGTGGCGAATGCTTTTACATTCGGAAGCCGCTCTTTATTGCTCTTTAAGAATCGTGAGCATGCGCCGCAAAGGCTCAGCTGCACCCCAGAGCAATTGATCCCCTACGGTAAAGGCTGACAGGTACTGCGGACCCATATTCATTTTCCGCAGGCGACCAACGGGAATTTCCAGCGTTCCGGTTACCGCCGTGGGGGTCAAATCCCGCAAGGTAGCTTCACGCTCGTTAGGTATCACCTTGGCCCACTGGCTGGATTCGGCAATTAAGGATTCCACATCCGCCAGAGGTACGTCTTTAGTCAGCTTGATGGTCAGCGCCTGACTGTGGCAACGCATGGCGCCCACGCGCACACAAATCCCGTCGAAGGGAATGGGGTCGTCACTGCGACCCAGCACCTTGTTGGTTTCAGCCTGCCCTTTCCACTCCTCGCGGCTCTGGCCGTTGTCGAGCTGGGTGTCGATCCAAG
>DAHVRW010000065.1 GCA_027322215.1 Marinimicrobium sp. | reverse complement strand
CGAGGAGGCGCTGGCCTATTACCAGTCCTACTTCACCGACGGCCTGGCGACCCCGCCCCGGCCGACGGCACCACCGAGCAGGACTTCGTCTCGGGGAAGGTCCCCATGTTCATCTCCGGCCCTTGGATGATGAGCGCGGTGGAGGCCGTGGGCGGGGAGGGGTTCGCCGACAAGTACGGCGTGTTCACCATGCCCGCGAAGGAGACCACGCGTCCTTGTCATGCTCGGATCAGTTCTTCGTCATGACGGCAAAGGCAAAGGCCACTCCTTCTCCGTGCCCGAACTAATTTTCCGTCATGCCCGCGAAGGCGGGCATCCAGAGTCCATCACCAGCTTGGATTCCCGCCTTCGCGGGAATGACATGACGGGGATTTCGATCTGTGCGAGCATGACGAAGAGTGCCTTTCAGCCTTCGCGAGCATCGGAGAAACGGACGGCCTGCATCCCTGCAGGCGTTCTGTGGAAGTCACGAAAATATCGTCAGACTATCGTTCCAACAACTTCAACAAGGCCGGCTTCATCGCTTGGGCCCACAGCTCGTAGCCGTGTTCGTTGGGGTGCAACAGATCCGGCATTACGGTTTCGCTCAGCTGTCCGTCATCGGTCAGGAATACCTGGTTGATGTTTAAATAGGTTACCCGGTCCTGCTCACCCAGCGTTTCGAGCAGAGTGTTCGTACGCTGGTTGATCTGACGCAGTTCGTCATCCTCGGTAGCGCCTCGGGGGAATATGGCCAGAAGCAAAATGTTGGTCTCGGGCAGGCGGGCCTTGAGCTGATCGACGATCGCGCTCACGCCGGTAGCGGTCAGCTCGGATAGCTCGTGACGATGGCCGACATTGTTGGTGCCGATCATTACCACGGCCGCTTTTGGATTCAAACCATCCAGCTCGCTGTGCTCGAAACGCCAGAGCACGTTTTCCGTACGGTCACCGGAAAAGCCCAGATTGAGCGTATTGATATGGCCGAAATGCTGCTGCCAAACGTCGCGGCCGGCGTCTTCCCAGCCGTGAGTGATGGAATCACCCACCAACACCAATTCCACACCGCCCTGGGCCGCCTGTTGAAGTTTTTCCTCGTGGCGGGGCATCCACCAATCCAGCGCCCAGTTGGCGGTCAAGGGCTCGGCTGTGAGAGGCAATTGCTCGGGCGGCACACAGCCAAACGTATTTTCATGAGCGGCCGCTGATTCAAACCGAATATTGGCAAAGCGCACCTGACCAGCGCCACCCCCTTCGGCCTGAAAAGGTATATTCACTTGGGTGAAGGTATCGTCCGAGCGTGCAAAACAGGACAGCGGCACGGTCACGCTCTGCCAACCTTGTCCCTCAAGCTCACGCGCGCCGACAGTGATATCCGCTACGCGCACACAGTCGTCGCCGCAGTGTAACCTCAGTTTGAGATCACCCCGTGCCAGGCTATCTACCTGCATATCCATACGCAACACGCCGTCCGTCATCCACGGGGACAGATCCACAGGTTCCTGTTGATCAAGCATGGCGCTGGACGACCACGTATTGTTCCAATGCAGGGTTACGGCGCTTTCCTGTAAAAGCACGCCGCTGTCAGAAAACGGCACGGCCGATGTTTGGCAGCCCAGCAATAAACTGGTCAACGCGCTCAACAGCGCGCCTTTGATCCAACTGTCTTTATTCATAACATTCGATTCCTGAGATTTCAGATAGATAACCGTTAACGCCACATACGCGG
This sequence comes from Marinimicrobium sp., assembly GCA_027322215.1. Classification (GTDB taxonomy): domain Bacteria; phylum Pseudomonadota; class Gammaproteobacteria; order Pseudomonadales; family Cellvibrionaceae; genus JAVDDU01. The sequence continues at coordinate 10,979 of DAHVRW010000065.1, read as the reverse complement.
CAGTACATCCACTTGGCCGGACCCCTTGCGGTGCCACACCACCATGGCGGTATGACCGAGCATAAGCGCAATCAACAGCCAGCCCAGCGAACCGTGCAGCTGATTGCCCAGCCACACCAGCGGCTCGATTTTGCCATCAAAACCCGGCAATAGCGGTAAACCAAATACATCCAGGGAGCGACCGGCACCGAAATGGCGCAACAGTCCGAGCGCAGGTACCACAATCAGCAAACCATAGAGAGTGATATGGCCCAACCGGGCCGCGAGGCTGATCGCGGGCGGGCGGCGAGTCCAATTAACTATCGCCCAACCCAGTCGGATGGCCGCCAGCAACAGTAAAATAACGCCGAAGGCACGGTGCGTGCCCCAGGCAAAGGTATCCAACGCCGAGTCTTCCAGCGTGATTCGCACGGCTACCGTGAACATTTGCCAGAGCAGCATCAGGGCCATAGCCCAGTGCAGGAAACGGGTAACGGAACCGTAGCGGTGGGAATTATCAAACATCGCTTTTCTACCTCAGCTAAAAGGCGCGCCGACTGGCGCTGAACTAATTGTTGGTCGATTCTACTGGGTTCAGCGAGCACCAGCCAGCGGCGAATTTATCAGCGTGAGCCGCACGCGATACCGCATTCCCGCCAGCTATCTTTTATGTTCGTCATTACCTGATCAGCATGAAATGTCACGCCGGATGGTAACTTCTGGCCGAGCTGATAGACTCTACACCTACTTGCTTGACAGGGTGCCGGTGAATTCCGGCCGAGATGGCGCAGGGGGTCTTTGTGGCCCAAGCGCTGGTCCTGTTGAACCTGATCCGGTTAGTACCGGCGTAGGAATCAAGCGGTGGCCCAGAGCTTTGCGGTATGCGCAGCCTGTTTTCGGGTCCCTTTTGCCCACTCGCGCCGAGCTTCCGGATCTTTTTTTACTACCGGAGGCTTCATGACCTATCGCTTTGCTGATCTGACCGCCGCGTGCCACAACGAGTGGCGCGCCTATATCGAACACGACTTTGTTCGTCTGTTAGGTGAAGGCACCCTGGAAGAGGACGCCTTCCGCCATTACCTGAAGCAGGATTACCTTTTTCTGATTCACTTCGGACGGGCCTACGCGCTCGCCACCTACAAAAGCCGCGACATCACCGAGCTGCGCCACAGCCTTGACGGCTTGAAAACGATTATCGATGTTGAGCTGGGCTTGCACGTCGAATACTGCCGCCAATGGGGCATCAGCGAAGAAGAGCTCGCCGCGCTGCCCGAGGCCCGCGCCACCATGGCCTATACCCGCTATGTACTCGACACGGGCAACCGCGGTGACCTGCTGGATATGCATGTGGCTCTGGCCCCCTGCCTGGTCGGCTATGCCGTCGTCGCCGACTGGCTGAACAGCCGCCCCGAGACGGTGCGCGGCGAAGCGAACCCCTATGAGCCCTGGATCGCCATGTATGAGAGTGACGAATTTCAGGCCGCTCGCCGCGCCGAAGAGGCCTGGCTCGACGCTCGCCTGGCCGAGGTTACGCCCCGCCGCTTCGAGGAGCTGACCACGGTATTCCGCGATGCCACACGGTTGGAAATCGACTTCTGGCAAATGGGGCTGGACCGTAGCGTTTAAGACGAACTGGTGAGAAGTCTATAATATGCATCACTAAGCGCGGCACCCGGCAGCCTTCGGCAGTCGGGTGCCGCGCTCTTTAATTTCCTTAGGCACGCTATTTGAGCGTTGCTAAACAAACGCATAAATGTTCCGGCAAAATACGAAAAATTATATGAATAAGAAAATAACCGTTATTTTGACAACCCTATTAATGATGCTGGCTGGGCAATCATTAGCATCCGAAAGCTCCCCTTATGCGGGCGAAGAAACCCGAGAAATCAAAGCTCTTTCAAAATCGCAGATTGCTGGTCTGTTGGCGGGTAAAGGTATGGGTTACGGCAAAGCGGCCGAGCTGAATGGGTATCCTGGGCCCGCCCATGTGCTTGAGCTACAAGAAGCGCTTGCGCTGACAGCCGAGCAGCGGAAAGCAACAGAGACTATTTTCCAGCAGATGCAGGCGGCCGCTAAAGATCTGGGTGCGGATTTGGTCGCGGCGGAGGGTGCGCTGGATAACGCATTCAGCAATAAGCTGATCGATGATTCATCGCTGGCAGAACTGGTGAACACCATTGGTGATATAGAGTCCCGTCTGCGTGCCGTTCACCTCCGCGCTCATTTGCAGCAGGTTGAAATTCTCAACGATCAACAGATTGCCAAATACATGACCTTGAGAGGTTATGGTCGTGCGAAACAGGGGCACCATCATGAGCATCATCCACGTAAATAACATCGAACAGTTTTCGATCCGTCCCTGCTAAAGTTGTGTCAACTTATTTGCCTTGGTTTTTGAGGCGGGAAAAAAGGAAATAAAAACGATGAACCGATTAATAATTGGCCTGGTGGCATTGGCTGTTTCCGGGTGTGGGGTAAACAGCTTCTCCAACGACAACCCCAGGGTGGCCGAAAACTCTTGTGCGGCCTTGATCAACCTTGAAATGGCGACCACGAAAATCACCAGCGCTGAGAAAAAGCCGGCCGGTTCATTCAGTTTCGGTGCCGGTCCGGGCAGCGTGACGGTGGAGTTGCCAGAACATTGTTATGTCGAAGGCATCAGCAATGAACGCCAGGGTGCGGACGGTAAAACCTACGGCCTCGGTTTCGCACTGGCCATGCCAGCGGACTGGAACGGTCGCTTCCTCTTTCAGGGCGGCGGCGGGCTGAATGGCACGCTGCACCCGCCACTTGGCGGCAACGCGGCGGGCGACACGCCGGCACTGGCGCGGGGCTTTGCGGTGATCTCCACCGATGGCGGGCACAAAGGCGAGCATGGTTTCGACGCGTCCTTTATGGCCGATCAGCAAGCCGCGCTCGATTTTGCCGGGCAGTCCGTGGCCAAGGTTACCCAACTGGGTAAGAAGATCGCGACTGCTCATTACGGGCGGGCACCGCATCATACCTATATTTCCGGTTGCTCGACTGGCGGGCGCGAGAGCATGCTGGCCGCGCAGCGCTATCCCATGCTGTTCGACGGCGCCGTGGTTGGCGCGCCGGCTATGCGCACGGGGCATTCGAACTTCGCCCTGCGCAAGGCGGTGGTCGCTTTTAATCAGGTGGCGCCCCGTGACGAAGAAGGGACGCCACAGGTGAGCCGCGCTTTTTCACCGGCAGAACGCCGCGCCGTGCATGACGGGCTTTTGGCGCAATGCGACGGGCTGGATGGCCTTGAAGACGGGGTAATTTCCAATGTGCGTGACTGCGACTTCGACCCGGGCCTGCTGGTGTGCGACGCGGGGGAGAGCGATTCGTGCATATCACAGGCGCAGGCCGATGCGATCGACCAGGCATTCGCGCCGCTGGTCAACAGCGGTGGCTACGAGATCTATCCCGCGTTTCCCGTCGACACCGGTATGATCGAAGGGGGTATGACGTTCATTCCGGGTGAGCACTTTTTCTCCCCTGGCGCCCATGCCGGTCAGAGCGAGATTGATATCGACGCCGAAGATGCACAGCTGCGCAATGATCCGATGCAGGGGCGCACGGACAGTTATGACTGGACGAACTTTTCGACCTTCCTTGATCGAGGAGGGAAGATCCTGTTCTATCACGGCGTCAGCGACGCTTGGTTCTCTGCCTACGACACACTCGGGTTTTATCAGCGGGCGGCCGAGGCCAATGAAACCTGGAGCGATGCCAGCCGTTATTACCACGTACCCGGCATGGGCCATTGCGCTGGCGGTGCCAATACATACGATTCGTTTGACCTGTTGAGCGCGGTCGTCGACTGGGTGGAAAATGATAACGCCCCGAGCGATATCATCGCTTCGCGCCAAAGCCCCGCACCCGCCAGCCGAAAACTCTGCGCCTATCCGGAACACCCGCATTATATCGGCGGTGACGAGACATCCGCCGAGAGTTATGAGTGTCGCTCGTTATGAGTGTCGATAGACGTTAGCTGTTCCTTTGAGCGCATCCGTCCCGAATGGACGATGCGCTCAAAGGGATTGTCGCAAGCCTAAGTGATCGTTGCCGATTGCCTTAATCAGAACCCACGCCGCCGCACTGAACTCGGCGCTTACGGAGTCCGCTTAATGACGTATCTGAATCCTCTTAAAATAATCGGCCTTTGTTTTTTAGTGTTTGCTTGCGCAAGCCCCGAGCAGCCGCAAGACCTGAGCCGGGTCACGGTGGAGCAGGGAGTGTTGCAAGGAAAAACCGAAGGCAATTTGACGGTATTTAAAGGAGTTCCTTTTGCCAAGCCACCGGTGGGCGAGCTGCGCTGGAAAGCGCCGCAACCGCCGGAGAGCTGGTCCGGCACTCGTCAGGCACTGGAGTATGGGCCTTCGCCGCTACAGGGCGGAGAGCCATCGGCGGGGAAAAGTGAAGACAGCCTCTACCTGAATATCTGGACGCCGGCCAAGGCCAATACCGACAAGCTGCCCGTGCTGGTGTGGATTTACGGTGGGGGCTTTAGCTTTGGCTCCTCGGCGGATGCGTTAACCGATGGCACCCATCTTGCCAACAAAGGCGTGGTGCTGGTGAGCATCGCCTACCGAGTGGGGCCGCTGGGTTTTCTGGCGCACCCGGAGCTCAGCGCTGAGAACCCCAACAACGTATCCGGCAACTACGGTTTACTGGATCAGATTGCGGCCCTGGAGTGGATCAAGCGCAATATTGAAGCCTTCGGTGGCGACTCGAACCGGGTGACGATTTTTGGTGAATCTGCGGGCGGTATCTCGGTCAGCATGCTGGCCGCTTCGCCTTTGGCGGAGGGACTGTTCCAGGGCGCGATTTCCCAAAGTGGCGGTTCGTTTGGTCCGACCCGCAAGCCCAGCTACCCCGGTGAGAATATGTACACCCTGGCGCAAGCCGAGGCCGATGGGGTGAAATATGTTGAGAGCTTTGGCGCTTCATCCATTGCCGAGCTGCGCCAGATGGATGCCGAGACATTTATTCCTCAACACTGGCCGGTGACGAATGCCTGGCCCATTGTGGATGGTCACGTGATACCGGGCGATCAGCATGAGCTGTATCAGCAGGGGCGCTATAACGATGTGCCGGTGCTGGTGGGGTACAACTCCGATGAGGGTTTGAGCTTTGTTCGGGACGATGATCCCAAACCGTTTATCGACGGTCTTGAAACACGTTTTGGTAAATTTGCTAAACCGCTGATGGACGCCTACGACATCAGCGACCAAAAGATTACTCGCAACGCGCGAAACCTAATTCGGGATGCCGCCTTCGGTTGGCATACGTGGAGCTGGGCACGCTTGCAGGCACAGCATGAGCAGGCACCGGCTTACCTGTATTACTTTGATCAGCATCCCTCTTACCCGGCAGACTCACCGCAGCACGATCACGGTTCCCCACACGGACAAGAGATTGCCTACGTATTCCAGAATATGGACCCAAACCGGCCGGACGCCATGGAGTCGGATGCCGTAATCTCCGAGGCAATGGCGACCTACTGGACTAACTTTGCCAAGTTCGGCCACCCCAATGGCCAGGGCGTACCGGAATGGCCTGCCTTCGAACCTGGCTCGGCTAATGTTATGTACTTTCAGCAAACTCCCAAGCTCGGCCCCGTGCCGGATATCGAGGCGATGAAAGTGCTGGATAAGTATTTCCGCTGGCGCCGCACGGAAGAAGGCAAGGCGTGGGCGAATCAGTAACACCGACGAAAACGGGTGTCGTCGTAGAGCCGTTTTGCGCCTTCGCCGCCGTTTAAGCCATTCGCTTTTTGTACCAGCAAGATGGTATCGAATACATTGCGGTTGAACGACGGGCGGCGGTTGATAATAAATTCGCCGCCTTCGTTTGCTAATGTCAGGCTGTGGTCCAGCCCTTTAATTTGGGCAACCGCTCAGCATTTTCCATGAGACTCTCCCCGATGTGCTTGAGCGCCAATGGGTCGCCAGCGTCTTGATACGGGTCAACGGCATGTGAGGGCAACTTCCTGGTTTCAGCGCCCAACTACGGATTGCTGTAAGATGGGCCGCTTTTGCCTGGAGCGATTCCGCGCCGGGTATCTGTCGATGTAGGACAAGCCCAGTGACCACCGCAAACCCCCACATTACCGATTCCCCACCCCTTAGCAAAACCGCCTTGATTATGATTGAAGTTGCCCTGGCAATGGGCGGCTTCGGAATCGGTATCGGTGAATTTGCCACGATGGGGCTGATGCCCAGCCTTGCCAGCGGGCTGGGTGTATCCGAGCCCATGGTGGGCCATTTAATCAGCGTTTACGCCCTGGGTGTGGTGATCGGTGCGCCCTTGCTGGCGGTGATCGGCAGCCGGCTGTACCGCCGTAATTTTCTGCTTGGGCTGATGTCCTTTTACGCCCTCACCAATATCGCCAGCGCTCTGGCGCCCGGTTTTGAATCGTTATTGGCGTTTCGTTTTGTCTCCGGTTTGCCCCACGGCACCTACTTTGGTGTGGCGGCGTTGGTGGTGGCATCGATTGCGCCGCCCGGGCAGCGCGGCAAGGCCGTAAGTCGGGTGATGATTGGCCTGACGCTGGCCATTCTGATCGGCAATCCGCTGGCTACCTGGTTGGGGCAGAGCATCAGTTGGCGATATGCCTTCGCGCTGGTGGCGGTGGTATCAATGCTGACCATCGCGCTGATTTTTATTTTCGTCCCGCTGGACCGGAATCAACTCCGTAACCGGCCGTTGGGTGAACTAAAGGCTTTCAATCGCCCCGAGGTGTGGCTGGCGTTGATGATCGGCGCCACCGGCTTTGCTGGCGTGTTTGCGGTGTTTAGTTATCTGGCGGCGACGCTGTTGAATGTCACCGGGGTGAGTAAGGGTTGGATTCCCGTGGCGATGATGGTGTTTGGCATGGGCGGTTTTGTGGGTACCCTGGCCGGCGGTTGGCTGTTTGATAAATTCCAATTCAAATCCGTCGGCGGTGCGCTGGTCTGGAGTTTGGTGGTCTTTTTGCTATACCCAAGCGCCACCGGCGAGCTGTGGAGCCTGCTTTTGCTGACGTTTATGGTCGGCACTGTGGCAGCGTTGTCCGCACCTTTGCAAACCCACCTGATGGACGTTGCCACCGGCGCCGAAACGTTGGCTGCTGCTTCGCACCACGCTGCCTTTAATACCGCCAACGCTCTGGGCCCCTTTCTCGGTGGGCTGGCTATTTCGGCGGGCATGGGCTGGAGTTCCACCGGCTATGTGGGGGCGGCTACAGCGCTAGTGGGCCTGGGGTTTTTTCTCTGGGCCTGGCAGTGGGAGCGGGCAAAATCGCGCAAAGAGTAAGGCGAGCTTTTGCCCGCCATAAAAGTCTCGCTCGCATCGGTTATGGCAGCGCAATCGCTTGACTTGCAGCCAGAAAACACGGAACTTCATTAATGGTGTAATGCCGTAAGTTATTGTGGCGGGTGCTCGGATACAGTCGGCTACCGCCGGGCGTACTTTGCTTGATCAGCACTTAAGAAGAAGCGTCGTGCCAGTCAATGACGATCGAATACCTCACCGAGCGCTGCACCCGATTCACGTGGTGTTGCTCGCCGGTATCATCCCGTTATTTTTGGGTGGCTTGCTGAGCGATATCGCTTACGCATCCAGCTACGAAATTCAATGAGTTATTCACGCGCACTTGTTGCCGCTACTGTGGCACTATTGCTGGCCGCTTGCGGTAACAGTGATCCGGATTTAGCACAATACGGCCCCAACCCGGAGCTGCCCGAGCCTCGGCGCGGATTACTGCCGGATATGACCATGCCGGAACCAGCGCCCTGGGGCGATCAACTACCCACCGTGCCGGAGGGCTACACCGTATCGGCTATCAATCACCACTGGACCAAGTCTCTAGCCGCCAGCGCCGGTGGGTGATGGCTGATATCGGCCATCGCCCACCTTTTTAACAAGCCTTGGGTTCGAATCATTCTTTAAAGAATGAAATCCTGTTCTGTAATTCCATCGAGCCGGCTTTGAGCTGATCGCTGCACTGATCCACTTCTTGCATCGTCAATACGGTAGAGTCGATGATCTCGTTGATCTCGACAATATTTTTGTTGATTTCGTCTGCCACAACCGATTGCTGTTCGGTTGCGGTGGCGATTTGCAAGTTGAGGTTATTCACTTCGGATACAGACGCTTTAACGGCCGAGAGAACCGCTTCCATCTCCCTGGCAAAATCGGCGCTGGTACGGGCACCGCTGCGACTTTTTTCCATGGTTTCAACCGCGTTCGCAACACCTTGTTGCAGGCTCTCAACCATGTTTTGAATCTCCTCTGTGGAGCGATGAGTTCGCCCCGCCAGAGTTCGGACTTCATCCGCCACCACCGCAAACCCGCGGCCCTGCTCACCCGCACGCGCCGCTTCAATAGCCGCATTCAAGGCCAGCAAGTTGGTTTGCTCAGCGACGCTGCGAATCACTTCCATGACCTGGCCGATCTCNTTACTTTCAGCGCTTAACTGAGCGATAACGGTGGCGGTCTCTTCGATGTCGTGATGCAAATCCAAAATGGACTTCACGCTGCTCTCAATCAGTTGGCCGCCTTCAGTCACCTGCTGGTCGGTATTTTGGGTAGTCTGGGCCGCAAACTGCGTCGTTTTCGCCACTTCGTTGACGGTCGCCACCATTTCATTCATGGCTGTCGCCACTGACTCGGCCTGTTCTTTTTGAACCCATAACTCTCGGATGGATTTTTCGCTGCCAGTGGAAAGCTGCATTGAGGTGACCTCCAGCTGGCTTGATGAACCCTGAATCTCCCGAACGATCGATTTTAATTGGGTGACCATTTGCAACATCGCTTCAGCAATACTGCCTTTGGGAAAGTTGTCCGCGTTCAGCGTCGTGTTCAGATTTCCCTGGGATATCTCCTGCGCCAGTTGTACGGCAACTTCGGGTTCAGCGCCTAACTGACGAATTAATCGGCCGATTACGAGGGGACTTTAACTTTGGTCGACGCAGGACGCGCCCGAGCCGGTTAGCGGCTACCAATCCAGGAACACATCCTTGGGGTCGAAACGGTAGTCCAACGCCATTTCCTGTTTGCGCTGGCGCACGTCGTTGATGGTGCGCTGGACTGACATGGACCAGAGGGGAAACTGATCCTCGGCCAGGTCATAGCCCGCATCCTTGAGCTGCGCCACTATGGCGCGCATGGCCGCCACGGCCTGATCGTAAACTTCGAAGGGGCCTTGCAAGGTGCTTTTTGGGGGAGGATTTTGGTTTTGCCGGCCACCAAAGGCGAGCAGGTTGGCACTGCCGTCCGGATCGACGCGGATGTGAATTTCCACGCGCTGATCACCGGACTTGGTCAGTACCAAGGGGGCCGGGTCGGCCGGCACGGTTGTGTCGTAACGTAAACGCATGCCCTTATCTTAGCAAATCAGCCAAAATGTGGGCCGCAAAAGCCGGGCGGCTTAACCGCCCAGCGCACGTCGAGCACGGCTTACGGCGGCGCGCACCTGCGCGGGCGCAGTGCCACCGATGTGGTCGCGTGCGGCCACCGATCCTTCCAGGGTCAGCACGTCGAACACGTCCTGTTCGATGACGTTAGAGAACTGTCGCAGCTCGTCGAGGCTCATTTCCGACAAATCCTTGCCGCTTTCGATGCCGTAGGCCACGGACTTGCCCACTACTTCATGAGCATCGCGGAAGGGAGTGCCTTTGCGTACCAGATAGTCGGCCAGATCGGTGGCGGTGGAGAAGCCGCTCTTCGCCGCTTGATACATATTATCCCGGCGCGCCTGTATGGCGGGCACCATATCGGCAAAGGCACGCAGGCAGTCTTTGACCGTGTCCACTGTGTCGAACAGCGGCTCTTTGTCTTCCTGGTTGTCCTTGTTATAGGCCAAAGGCTGGGATTTCATCAGCGTCAGCAAGCTGACCAGATGCCCGTTCACCCGGCCGGTCTTACCCCGCACCAGCTCGGGTACGTCGGGGTTTTTCTTTTGGGGCATTATGGATGAGCCGGTGCAGAAGCGATCCGGTAAATCGATAAAGCCAAACTGCGCTGAGGTCCACAGAATCAGCTCTTCGCTGGCCCTGGACAGGTGGGTCAGCAAAATACTGGCAAAAGCACAGAATTCAATGGCGAAGTCCCGGTCGCTCACCGAGTCCAGAGAGTTTTCCGTGGGCTTATCAAAACCCAGCAATTCTGCGGTCATGGCCCGATCGATGGGGTAGGTGGTGCCCGCCAACGCCGCCGCGCCCAGGGGCGACTGATTGAGCCGCGCCCGGCAGTCCTGCAAGCGCCCGGCGTCGCGGGTGAGCATTTCAAACCACGCCAGCAAGTGGTGGCCAAAGGTGACCGGCTGAGCACTCTGTAAATGGGTAAAACCGGGCATAATGGTATCGGCTTCGCGCTCCGCCAAATCCAGCAGGCCGGTTTGCAGGCGGGTCAGTTCAGCGGCAATCAGGTCGATCTGATCACGAAGATACAGGCGAATATCCGTGGCCACCTGGTCGTTGCGGGAGCGACCGGTATGCAGCTTTTTCCCAGCAATGCCGATACGCTCGGTCAGAGCCGCCTCGATGTTCATGTGCACATCTTCCAGGGCCACCGACCATTGGAAACGGCCCGCTTCGATGTCCTCACGCACCGCCTCCAGGCCTTCGGTAATGGCCTTCAGTTCCGGCTCAGTGAGCACGCCCACCTTGGCCAACATGGTGGCGTGGGCGATGGAGCCGTTGATGTCCTGTTGGTAAAGCCGGTGGTCAAAACCAACCGAAGCGGTAAAGCGCTCCACAAAAGCATCGGTGGGCTCGCTAAAGCGTCCGCCCCAGGATTGGTTTTTTTGCTCACTGTCGCTCATGGATACACTCACAGGTTGACTGGTTTGGCATTTTTCGCGCCCGCAACTCGCTAAAGCGCCGGTTTAGGTTAGGATGATATTACTATCCGAATAAAAAGCGGGCCATTATAGCCCAGAACAACGATAGCCCAGAACAACGATAGCCCAGAACAACGATAGCCCAGAACAACGATAGCCCAGAACA
>DAHVRW010000064.1 GCA_027322215.1 Marinimicrobium sp. | reverse complement strand
CAGGGCGGGCTGCGACCACAGCCAGAGCATAAAAAAAGCGCCGAGAGCGTAAGCCTCCGGCGCTTTTTTTATGGTGTTGATCATGGAGCTGGCGTAAGCCTTATTTTTTGGCCCCAATGCGGCTACCAAAACGCTTGGTGAACCGGTCGATACGACCACCGCTATCAACAATTTTCTGCTTGCCCGTATAAAACGGATGGCATTCAGAGCACACATCGATGCTGAGCTCTTTGCCCAGTGTCGAGCGGGTCTTGATAACGTTGCCACAGCTGCAGGTGGCGACGAGGTCGGTATAATTCGGGTGTGTATCTGCTTTCATGATTGTGCCTACTCGTTTTTGTGCCGCCACCCGGTCTACGGCCGAGCACGGAACAACGGTTGATTAAAGGGCGTTGTCTATATTAACGGAGCGCGATAGTACCAGAATAAGACTCAGACGCAAGCAGCATGCGCGATTTAACGCCCGAATCGTGACGCCACCGTACTTCTTTGTTGTTCGTGTTGTTAGTCCTTCTTAACAGCAATTAGGCGCGCGCCCGTCCAGACGTTTATGATGTCACCAAATGCGTTATGCTGCCCCACCTTTTACCATCACAGCTTGGACACTCACTCACCCCAAACATTTGAGGACCGACGCTCTGCATGGCCGAGCCAGTTTACCTACACCTCGCCCTGCCGACGCCCTTGCGCCGGCGCTTTGACTATCTGCCACCCGAGGGCACAGACCCGGATCAAGTGCGCCACTGGCCCGCCGGCATCCGCATCCGGGTTCCGTTTGGCAAACAAGAGCTGATAGGCATCCTCCTGGGAGTGAGCGATCACACACACCTTAAAGCGACACAGCTGCGCCCCGCCCTGGAACGTTTAGACGAAACCCCTCTGTGGCCCGACGAGTTACTGCAACTGTGCCTATGGGCGGCCGATTACTACCAATGCCCCGTGGGCGAAGCACTGCATGTGGCCCTGCCCGCGCTGTTGCGCCAGGGCGCGCCCGCGGAACGGGTCACCGAGCCGGTTTGGCAGCTCACCAGCGAGGGTAAAGGGCTGCCGGAAGGCGCCTTAAGCCGTGCGCCCCGCCAGGCCATGCTTTTGGCTGAGCTGCAACGTCGCAACCAGCTCAGCCGAGCGGATCTCGCACTGTTGGATATCCCGCGCAGTGCGGTAAAAGCTCTGGAGGACAAGGGCCTAGTGGAAACCGCGCCACCCACTCCTGAAGCCCCGACCCCTGCGCTGCTGAGCGAGCAACCACTCACTCTCAATTCGGAACAGGCGGCGGCGGTCAGCCGAATTAAGCTCAAGGGATTTCAGGTAAGCCTATTAGATGGCGCGACTGGCAGCGGTAAAACCGAAGTGTACTTACAGGCCATCGCCCGCACCCTGGCTCAGGGCCAGCAGGCCTTGGTGTTAGTACCTGAAATTGGCCTTACGCCGCAAACCCTGGCGCGGTTTCAACGCCGCTTTGCACAGCCGGTGGTGGCTTTGCACTCGGGTATGAATGACCGGGAACGCCTGGATTCCTGGCTGCAAGCACGCAGCGGTCGGGCGCGCATCGTCATCGGCACCCGCTCGGCTATTTTTACCCCTCTGGCTGAGCCGGGCATTATTATTGTTGATGAGGAGCACGACGGCTCATTCAAACAACAGGACGGGTTTCGCTATTCCGCCCGGGATCTGGCGGTCATGCGCGCCCATCGCCTCGACATTCCCTTAGTGCTCGGCAGCGCCACACCGGCGCTGGAAACGCTGCACAATGCGCATCAAGGGCGCTACCAGCACCTGCATTTACGCCAGCGCGCTGGCGGCGCCCGGCCGCCCACGGTCGAGCTGCAGGATTTGCGGGGCGTCACCTTACATGAAGGTTTCAGCCGGGACTCGCTGGCCGCCATACGCGCGCAGATCGAGATGGGAAACCAGGTATTGGTGTTTCTCAACCGCCGAGGCTACGCACCGACACTCGAGTGCCACTCATGCGGCTGGTTGGCGGAGTGCCTCCATTGCGACGCACGTTTGACCGTACACCAACATCCCAGGCATCTGCATTGCCACCACTGCTCCCACCAGCGGGCTGTACCGCGGCGCTGTCCCTCCTGCCACAGCGCTCAGCTGGAACCTTTGGGCCAGGGTACCGAGCGCAGCGAAGAGGCTTTGCGCGAGGCCTTCCCCGACGTGCCGGTAATACGGGTCGACCGGGATTCTACACGGCGCAAAAACGCGTTACGTGACCTGGTGGCCGAGGTGAATAAAGGCGAACCGTGCATTTTGGTGGGCACACAGATGCTCGCTAAAGGCCATCACTTTGCGGATGTGACTCTGGTCGTCATCGTAGACGCCGATGCGGGGCTATTCAGCACCGATTTTCGGGCGCCGGAGCGCATGGGACAACTATTGCTCCAGGTCGCAGGACGCGCCGGTCGGGCCGAAAAACCCGGGCGAGTGATTCTGCAGAGCCATCACACGGATCACCCTTTGGTACAAACGCTGATGCACGCGGGTTACCACGCCTTTGCGGAAACCTTATTACAGGAGCGTCAACGAGCCCAGTTGCCGCCGTTTCACCATTTGGCCTTGCTGCGCGCCGAGTCCAGCCGCCCCGAGAACGCCGTGCAGTTTTTGCGCCTCGCGCTAGCCCAAGCACAGCGGCTCCATGCTCCGGACGGGATAATCTCATACTTAGGTCCGTTGCCCGCTATGCTGGAAAAACGGGGCGATCGATTCCGCTATCAGTTGCACATCAGCAGCGTAGCACGAGCCCCGCTCCAGAAACTGCTCAGCCAATTGGCGGCCCACCTGGAAGCCGACGCCTTCAGTAAACGGGTGCGCTGGGCATTTGATGTCGACCCTCAGGATATGAGTTAAGACCTCAATTTGACGATGGCCCAGCCGTCTAAGCCCACACTAGCGTTCGGCCCAAAGCATGGGCTAACCGGGCAAAAGGTGACGGGCCTGTGCCACTCCATTACAATTGCCTGCGTTTTACCGCCGCCTGCTCTATACCTGTATTTTTTGATCCTATGACTCGAGATTTTGCCAAAAAACGCCGCCCAGCGGCGCGCCGCCGCCAACCCAAAAGCCAAGTGCCCGGCTGGGTGTGGCTGTTTACCGGCGCCGTTCTGGGGGCGTTTGTCAGCTTTTTGATCTACTTGGCGGATGTACCCCCGCAGCCTCAACAGGTTGCCGACAGTACGCCGGCGGCGGCTCTGGAGCCCGAACCCGAACAAGCGGCGCCCTCCAAACCCCGCTTCGATTTTTACAAATTATTGAAAGAAAGCGAGGTCATCGTGCCCGCCACCGAGGCCGATGCCCGACAGCCCGAGCCCGCACGCACGACATCGACAACCGAGGCTCAACCCCAGGTGTCGGAAGAATTCATTCTACAAGTGGGGTCTTTTCGGCGCGATGAAGAGGCAGACCGCCTGCGGGCGCAGCTGTTGCTGCTCAACCTCGATGCCTATACCGAACAGGTCACACTGAACAACGATCAGGTATGGCACCGGGTGCTCGTGGGCCCCTTCAACAGCCAGAGCCGCCTGTCCAACGCCCGGGCCACTTTGGTCTCCAACGAATACAATGCATTGGTTCTCAAGCGCCAGGTTGAGCGCTAAACACCCCACGGCGGGCCGCTCCTCTTTCCGGCCCGCTTGAATTCCGTTTACCTTGCCCCCACCTTTGCCTTTCAACTCTCTTTAAATTGGAAGGAAGACTTGTGGAACAGTACCGAGGCACCACCATTCTCTCCGTGCGCCGTAACGGCCAAGTGGTTATTGGCGGAGACGGACAAGTCTCTCTCGGCAATACCATCATGAAAGGCAATGCCCGCAAGGTGCGCACCCTGTATAAAGATCAGGTGATTGCCGGCTTTGCCGGGGGCACCGCCGATGCGTTTACCCTATTTGAGCGCTTTGAGGCCAAACTGGATGCCCACAGTGGCCACCTGGTCCGCGCTGCGGTAGAGCTAGCCAAAGACTGGCGCACCGATCGTGCCTTACGCCGCCTGGAAGCGCTGCTGGCGGTCGCCAACGCCGAGGCGTCGTTAATTATTACAGGTAACGGCGACGTGATTCAGCCCGAAGACGATCTGATCGCGATCGGCTCCGGCGGTGCATTTGCCCAGTCGGCCGCTCGGGCCTTGCTGGATAATACCGATCTGGATGCACGCTCAATTGTGGAAAAGAGCCTGAACATTGCAGCGGATATCTGTATCTATACCAACCATCATCACAGCATTGAGACGTTGGCGTACTGACGTCTCAATCAACGACACTGAGTGCGAGCAATTATGTCTGATATGACTCCGGGCGAAATCGTCCATGAGCTGGACCGCTATATCATCGGCCAACAAGAGGCTAAGCGAGCTGTGGCCATTGCGCTGCGTAACCGTTGGCGGCGGATGCAGGTCAGCGAAGATTTACGAAATGAAATCACCCCCAAGAATATTTTGATGATCGGCCCCACCGGCGTGGGTAAAACCGAAATTGCCCGTCGCTTGGCCAAGCTAGCCCAAGCGCCGTTTATCAAGGTAGAGGCCACCAAATTTACCGAGGTGGGTTATGTGGGCCGGGACGTGGAATCCATCATCCGCGATCTGGTCGACATGTCGATCAAAATGCACCGGGAAAAAGCCCTGGAGACGGTCAAACACCGGGCGGAAGAAGCCGCGGAAGAGCGTATCCTGGACGTGCTTCTGCCTCCAGCACGCGGCGTGGATCGCAGCGCAGAGCAAAGCACCGAAAGTGATTCCGCCACGCGACAAGTATTCCGCAAGAAGCTGCGTGAAGGCGAGCTGGACGATAAAGAAATCGAGGTGGAGGTGGCCAGTATCCCCGTGGGCGTGGAGATTATGGCCCCGCCGGGCATGGAAGACATGACCAACCAACTGCAGAACATGTTTTCGTCTCTATCCAGCGGGCGAACCAAAAAAACCAAACTGACCGTAAAGAAAGCATTCCAATTGCTGACGGAAGAAGAAGCAGGCCGGCTAGTGAATGAAGAGGATATCAAAGCCCGCGCCATTGAATCCGCCGAACAAAATGGCATCGTTTTTCTGGATGAAATCGACAAAATCTCTCGGCGTGCCGAGCACGGTGGCGGTGGTGCCGATGTTTCCCGGGAAGGCGTGCAGCGGGACCTGTTGCCACTGATTGAAGGCAGCACGGTCAGCACCAAGCACGGCATGATTAAAACCGACCATATTTTGTTTATATCCTCGGGCGCGTTTCACCTCAGCAAGCCTTCAGACTTGATCCCCGAGCTACAGGGCCGGTTGCCGATCCGAGTGGAGCTAAATGCCCTCACACCGGATGATTTTGAGCGCATTCTCACCGAGCCGAACGCCTCGTTAACGGAACAGCACCAAGCGCTGTTGAAAACCGAAGGGGTTACCCTGACGTTCCAAAAAGACGGCATCCGGCGCATTGCCGAAACCGCCTGGGAAGTGAATGAGCGCACTGAAAACATTGGAGCTCGTCGGCTTCACACGCTATTGGAGCGGTTGCTGGAAGACGTGTCGTTCGATGCCGGCAACAGCGACCGGGACGTGGTGATCGACGCAGCCTATGTTGACGCGCGCCTGGGTGACCTGGCCAAGAATGAAGATTTAAGCCGCTACATCCTCTAAGCTTAACGGGCGGCCCTAATCCGGCCGCCCGTTAACAGGTGGTCAGACGGTATTTAGATTCCACGACATCAGGTGAACCATGAGCCACACGCCCGGCAGCGCCCCTAAAGCCCCACGTAAAATCCAACTGCATAGGAAATCGCGCCAGCTGGAACTGTCTTTTGAGGACCAAACGTTTTTACTCGACGCGGAGTATTTGCGCGTCTATTCGCCCAGTGCGGAGGTACGCGGCCACGGCGACGTGGGCGGAGAGCTGCCCAGCGGCAAACAGGACGTGGCGATCACCCACGTGGTACCAGCCGGTAACTACGCGCTGCACCTGGTGTTTGACGATGGTCACAACTCCGGCATCTACAGCTGGACCTATTTGTACGACCTGGGCCAGCATCAGGAACGCTACTGGCAGGAATACCTGGATAAACTGCACGCCCAGGGCAAGAGTCGAGCACCGGATACACAGATCGTAAAATTCATTTGACTGTGAGGGCGCCGCCATGAACGCTGCGAAAGCCACTATTCACTCTGCCACGCGAATTCGCCCCCTGCTGCTTCTCGCCCTGCTGTTGCTCAGCGCCTGCGCCAGCACTCGCTATGAGCACGATTTTCGTCCGGACACCGACTTTAGCGGCCTCCAAACCTATATTTGGCGCTCCAGTGACGTGCAGATTCCGGGCGTGGACATAGAGCGCTTACAGAGTTTGGCCGACGACGCACTACAAGCTCAGGGGCTGGTGCGAGATCCCCTGGCGCCGGATCTGTTGCTGAGCTTAAATGCTTTTACCCGGCAGGCCACCGGCGGTTCAAGGGGAGTGGGCCTTTCCATCGGCGTGCCCATTGGCCGCAGCGGCTCCGTGGGCATAGGCGGCAGCCGTGCCTTGCCACCGGCTGAGCGTCAAGAGGGAGTGCTGGTTTTAGATGTGACCCAAGCCCGTACCAACGAACTGATTTGGCGGGGCACGGCGACGGGAATTTCCTTGGAACATTTTAAGCTGTCTGAGGAAGATAAATTGCGTCGTATCGTGGAGCGTTTGAGCCAGCAGTTTCCACCGGAGTAAAGGCCCCGAAGCGATGGCTAACTGCTGCGAATTCGGTTCACAATACCGGTGGTCGAGCAGCTATCGTAAAAGCGCACCGTCTGCACTTCGCCACCCTGGGCCTGAATAATGTCCGCACCCACCACCTGGCCCTGCTCGTAGTCACCGCCTTTAACCAATACGTTTGGCCGTATGAGTCTGAGCAGGCGTTCGGGCGTATCGTCGCCAAAGCTGACCACCCAGTCTACCGCTTCCAGGCCGGCCAGCACCGCCATGCGGCGCTCAATGGGGTTGATAGGGCGACCGCTGCCCTTGAGCCGGCGAGTGGACTCATCGTCGTTCACCGCCACGATGAGTCGGTCCCCCAACTTGCGGGCCTCTTCCAAATAGCCAACATGACCGGCATGAATAATATCGAAGCAGCCATTGGTAAACACCATACGCTCGCCCCGTGAGCGGGCATCTTCAAGGGCCAGCAACAGCTGCTCTTCTGTAACCACTCCCCGCTCAACTCCCGCCTCCTGCAAAAGCGCGCGACGCAACTCCGGCGCGCTAACCGTGGCGGTGCCCAACTTGGCCACCACCAGTCCGGCCGCCAGGTTGGCCAGAGCCATGGCTTGAGGTAGCGGCTGTTTGGCCGCAACCGCGGCCGCCAATACGGCGATGACGGTATCGCCGGCGCCGGTCACGTCAAACACTTCCCGGGCGCGGGCGGGCAGATGCAGTTCGGGCTGATTGGGGCGCAGTAAGCTCATACCCTGCTCCCCGCGGGTAATCAGCAAAGCACCAATATTCAGCTCTTCCATCAAGGCGGTGCTTTTGCTCACCAAAATCTGTTCCGTACTACATGGACCGACGATTTTCTCCAACTCCTGGAGATTGGGAGTGAGAATATCCGCACCGCGATACCGGCTGAAATCATTGCCTTTAGGATCGACCAATACCGGCACTTTGTGCCGTCGCGCCAAGGCGATCAAAGCCTGGCAATCGTACAGGCTACCTTTCGCATAATCCGAAAGTACCAGTACATTGACCTTGGGCATCAATGCCGTGGCTTTGGCCACGAAATCGCTGCTGTCGGCGCGCTCGAACGGCTCTTCGAAGTCCATGCGGATCAGTTGCTGATGGCGACTGATCACTCTCAGTTTGGTAATGGTGGGCTTATCGGTAGAGATCTGCAGCTCGGTATTAACGCCTGCGGCGCTCAGCCGGCGGTTCAAAGCCTGCCCGGCGCCATCGTCGCCGACCACACCGATCAGTGAGGCACCCGCCCCCAATGCCGCAATGTTGAGGCTGACGTTACCAGCGCCGCCGGGACGATCGTCTTCCTGGCCCACCTTGAACACCGGCACAGGCGCTTCGGGGGAAATATGAGACGCAGCGCCATGCCAGTATCGATCTAAAATGACGTCGCCCACGACTAAAATCTGTGTTTGGTCGAAAGGCGGCATAATGAGCTGCATGTGATGTCCTTTGTATAAAAAAGCGCTGACTCCGAGCCGCGCTAAACCTGGGCGTCGTCCGGCTTGGACGCGGGCTCTTCGCGAAACTGAAGCGCGTGCAGGCGTGCGTATTGTCCACCCGCGGCCAGAAGCTCCCGGTGGGTACCTTGTTCTAATATTTGTCCGTCGCCCATTACCACAATACGGTCCGCGCTCTCGATGGTGGACAGCCGGTGAGCCACCACAAACGTGGTGCGCCCGCGCATGACATACTCCAGCGCCGCCTGTATGTAGCGCTCAGATTCCGTATCCAGCGCTGAAGTGGCTTCATCCAAAATCAGGATCGGAGCGTCCTTTAAAATTGCCCGGGCGATGGCCAGCCTTTGACGCTGACCGCCGGAGAGCCTGGTACCGCTCTCCCCAATCATGGTATCGAACCCGTTGGGTAACTGCTCAATAAATTCCGTCGCGTTTGCGGCGTCCGCCGCCCGGCGAATATGCTCCATGTCGGTGCCTGCCAAGGCGCCGTAAGCGATATTACCGGCTACAGTGTCGTTAAACAAAATGACGTTTTGATTAACCAGCGCAATTTGTTGACGCAGGTTATCCAAGGCATAGTCAGTCAGGGGCACGCCGTCCAGGTAAATCTGGCCATTGGTAGGATGATAAAAACGCGCCAGCAAGCTCACCAATGTTGTCTTCCCGCTGCCGGAGCGCCCCACCAGCGCCACTACCTCGCCCGGTTTTACGTCCAGATCAATATTCTGCAAAGCGAGGGGGCTGCCCTTGGCATAGCCGAAGCTCAGTTGCTCAAAGCGCACCGCACCCTTAACGCGATCCACCCGATGGGTGCCGGTATCGCGTTCAGGCAGCTCATCCAGCAATTGAAAGATACTGTCCGCCGCCGCCACGCCTTTTTGAATAGTCGGCACGACTTCACTGAGTTGACGCATGGGCTTGAGGATCAGGCCCGCGGCGATAAAGTAAGCCACAAAGGCACCAGGCGATTCGATGTCCATCACACTCAAGGCCACCCAGAGCAGCAGCCCCATGGACACCGCCACCAGCATTTGGAGGATGGGAGTGTTCAATGACGCGGTGAGCACGATCTTCATATTCTGCAGATAGTTGCGCCAGCTGGCTTGGGCGAAGCGGCCTTTTTCGTAGTCTTCACCCCCGAAGCTGCGCATCACTCGGTAGCCGTTGATCATTTCCGAGGACACTTGGGTAATGTCACCCATGCTGTGTTGCACCTGAGCACTGAGCCGACGCAAGCGCTTACCAACGTAGGAGACCAGCACCGCGATCAGCGGTGTTACCAGCAGCAACAATACCGTCAGCAGCCAGTCTTTGTAGATCAGGTACACCAGCAACGCCAGGACAGTGGCGCCTTCGCGCACCAGAGTTTTCAAGGCATCCGACGCGGCGGTAGTAACGCCGTTAACATTGTAGGTAATGACCGACATCAGGTGGCCGCTGCTGTGGCTGTCGAAGTAGTCACCCGGCAGGCGCGTCATATGGTTGAATAGCTGCACACGCAGGGTGTGCACCACGCCGAAGGAGACCCGCGACAGAAAATAATTACCCAAAAAGGCGCCCAAACTGCGCACCAGGACGATGCCCATAATAATCAGCGAGGGCATATAGGCCAGCCGGCCTGCGGGCTCGTTGATAAAGTCCAGCAGGTACTCCATGANCTGCGCCATAGCCGGCTGCGACACTGAGTAGATAACAAAGCCCACGATGCTCAGGGTGAAAATACCCCAGTAGGGCTTCAGGTAGCCCAGTAATCGCCAATACACGGCGAGCGAGGCGGTATCGGTTTCGCGAATCTGGTCGGCGGATCGGTTTCGAGCGTCAGCCATGCTCTGGTGGCTCCTTGCGCTGCGTGTCGCGGGTCATCGCCCACAGCTGCGCGTATTTGGCAAAGGTGGCGTGGGACATTAGCACCGCCAACAAAAATCCCGCCCGGCCATCCAGGAACCCCCGGCGCAACAAGTACATGCGCACAAAGCAAAACATGCTATGGGTAACCGCTGAGAACAGCGAGCCACGCTGGCCCCGCTCGGCGCGCTCTTGAGCCCACTCTTTAGCGTAATGCGCGGCCTTGTGAACCTGATGGGTTACGTCATCGTAAACGAGGTGCAGGAGCATTCCGTCCAGACGCCGTTCTGGCAAGCGATTGGGGTTGCGCAGACGCTCATGCACGCGGGTCGCGTCGTAGTGAGCCTGACCGCGCGGATAGAGGCGCGGCACCCAATCTGGGTGCATGGCCGAGCGGCGAATGTAGCGCCCAAAACACCAGCAGAGCCTGTTGAGCTCATAGACCGCTGGCCCCTGGGTCACCGCGTGCAGAATACTGGCCTGCAGCTCCGGTGTGACCCGCTCATCGGCGTCGATGGCCAAAATCCAGTCACTGGTGGCCAGCGCTTCGGCACGACCGCGCTGGACGCCAAAGCCATTCCAGTCAGTGCGCACTTCCACCCGTGCACCGGCGGCCTGTGCAATCTCCCGACTGCGGTCATCACTGCCGCCATCGAGCACAATAATTTCATCCACCCAGCGCAAACTTTCCAGGCACGCGGCCAACTTCCGCTCTTCGTTCTTAACAATCAGGACGGCGGAGATGGTGTGCTTGGGATGCGTCGCTGTGCGGGATACGGATACCGTCATAAACAACCTGCCCAACTGGGCTCAACAGGCGAGCCATCATGGCTCGCCTGCCACTGATCAATGATCAATCGACAACCGGCGCCAACCAGTCACTGTGCTCGGGCAACTCGCCCTTGACCGCTTTAAAATAGAGCCGCTGCAACCGCTCGGTGATGGGCCCGCGGTCGCCGCTGCCGATCTTGCGACCGTCGAGCATGCGGATGGGCAGAACCTCCGCCGCCGTGCCGGTAAAGAAGGCTTCATCCGCCACATAGACCTCGTCACGGGTAATGCGTTTTTCACGCACCTGGTACCCGCAGTCTGCCGCCAGCTGGAAAATCGTGTTACGGGTGATGCCGTCCAGGCAGGAGGTCAGCTCCGGCGTGTACAGGATCCCGTCGCGCACGAAAAATACGTTCTCGCCACTGCCCTCGGCCACATAACCTTCGTTATCCAGTAGCAGGGCCTCTTCGCAACCGCTGTCGATGGCCTCCTGCAATGCAAGCAACGAGTTGATGTAGTTCCCGTTGGCTTTAGCCTTACACATGGTGATGTTGACGTGGTGACGCGTATAGCTGGAGGTGCGCACCTTGATGCCTCGATCACGGGCATCGGGAGACATGTAGCTGGGCCAGTGCCAGGCCGCCACCATCACATGCACCTGCAAATTATCAGCGCGTAAGCCCATGCCTTCAGAGCCATAAAAAGCCATGGGGCGCAGGTAGCTTTCTTGAAGACCGTTCTCTCGCACCACCAGTTTATGGGCAGCGTTGAGCTCGTCCTTTGTATAGGGAATTTTCATACGCATGATGTGCGCGGAGCGAAACAGCCGATCCGTATGCTCGCGCAGGCGAAAAATACAGGTACCCCGGTCAGCGCTTTGATAGGCGCGCACGCCTTCGAACACACCCATGCCGTAATGCAGGGTATGGGTGAGCACATGGACCCGCGCATCGCGCCAGGGTACCAATTCGCCATCCAACCAGATAACACCGTCGCGATCGGCAAATGACATAGCGAGCTCCTAGAAAACAAATCAATACAGTAACGGCGGCAAGCGGACCAACCTTTTTCAATCAGGAAGGAGTTACCAGCAGTTGCCGCCACAGGTCAGTGACAATTTTACGCTCGGCGACGAATTGCTCGCCGCTTTGCATTATGGCTTCCTGACGCTGTAGCGCGAGGCGGTGGCCGACAGACCGGTACGCTTTGTAGGCGTTGATCAGTTGCGCCGCCGATTCGCCGCGCAACAAGCCGGATTTTTCCAAGGCACCGAGCAAGCGGATGTTGTCCGTATACTCAACCAATTCAGGCCTTTCACAGGCCCAAGCCAAAACGGCATATTGAACCATAAATTCAATATCGACGATACCACCGGAATCCTGTTTTAAATCAAACGGGCCCGTGTCATCGCGGCTGCCGAGGTGCTCACGCATTTTTTCGCGCATCGCCAACACTTCCTCGGCCAACGCATTCCGATCCCGGACTTGGCACAGGACCGCGGCCCGCACCTCATTGAAACGCTCGGCCAGTGCGGGTGCGCCAGCCACCACCCGTGCGCGTACCAGGGCTTGGTGCTCCCAAACCCAGGCGTCGTTTAGCTGATACTGTTCAAAGCCCTTGAGCGAAGGCACCAACATGCCGGCATCCCCGGAAGGGCGCAGGCGCATATCGACGTCGTACAATTTACCGGAGAGCGTCTGGGCACTGAGAATGTGAATGATGCGTTGTCCCAGACGGGTATAAAAGGTCAGGTTGTCCAGAGGATGAGCACCATCGGTGCTCAAGCCGGCATCGGCATTATGAATGAATACCAGATCCAGGTCAGAGCCGTGACCAAGCTCGATACCGCCGAGTTTACCGTAACCAACGATCAGAAACTCAGGCTGCCGGTGCGACGCGCCGCCCTCATCACCTGGGTAGCCATGCCGGGCCACCAACTGCTCCCAGGCCAACGTCAGGACATGCTCTAAAATCACCTCGGCCAAATGGGTAAGATAATCACTGACCTTCATCAGCGGCAGAACACCGGTCACCTCACTGGCGGCTACCCGCAGGGCGTGGGCCGAACGGAAGTAGCGCAGCGTTTCCATGTGCCCGTCCAGATCATCCCAGCTAAGACGCAACACCTCCCGGCGCAACTCG
>DAHVRW010000063.1 GCA_027322215.1 Marinimicrobium sp. | reverse complement strand
TCTTGTTACGGTTAACCTGAGGCGTGAAGGTCTACTACTCAAGGAAGGCAGCATCGTTGATACAACTAGTATATCGGCACCGACCTTAACCAGGAATAAAGACGCAAAACTCGATCCTGAAATGCGCCAAGCCAAGAAAGACAACGGGTGGCATTTTAGAATGAAGATGCATATTGGTGTGGACGAAAGCTTGGCAGCGTAACGGTGGAGTGTTAGCCGTACGCTATCCACACGTCGCGAATCCATTGCCAGAGGTCGCTCCAGGTATCTTCGGTCAACTCACCTTCCTGCCACAGGAATACTTCGCCGTCGGGGTCGATGCAGTAAATATCATCGCCGTGCACGCATATTGGTAGCAGGTGTCGGGGCAAACCGAAATCCCAGGCTTGGGCGGCTACATCAGGCAGGTAAGTGTGAGCTACTGGATCGGCGGCGGTTACGGGCTCTAAGCTACCGAATACGATGTCGCTGGCGCGCAGCAGATACTGGCGCAGGTCGGCGGGAATCGCCATGAGCAGTTCTTCTTCCACTTCCACTAGGCGATCTTCATCCGGTAATTCGAGGGGCACGGGTACCGGCTGATGGTGGCGACGTAGTTGCTGGAGGGTTTCTTTCATGGGGTCATTCCGAAATAAAAGGCGGGGGAGATGCTACCGGTTCTGGCGGTGGGTGACAATCGTGGGGTGTATAGATTCCCGTCCCCGATCGGAGTCGAGGATGACGTGCCTGCGCGGGAATGACGAAATGGTGGTGTGGGAATTAGGGGGGGGTAAGGGGGAGCCCGCCTTCGGTGGAAAGCGGGCTGGTGGCGGCCGCTTTTAGAGGTCGCCGTCGCCTGTGAGGATGGTCATATATTCCACCAGGTCCCGTAGTTGCTTGTGGTCCAGCAGGTAGCCCATGGGCGGCATACCGGAAGCGCGGGCGTGAACGGAAACGATGTCCGCTTTGCGTATTGTTGTCGGCTCGCCTTCGCTGGGCAGCAAGGTTTTCGTGGTGGGGGTTTCGGACTCGAAGAAACCTTCCACTTCGCTGCCATCTTTCAGGGTGACGGTGATGCGGCCAAAGCCCGGCGCAATGCGCGCGTTCGGTGCCACCATGGCTTCGAGCAGTGTTTCCCGCGGCAACAGATTGCCGATATTGGTGAGGTTCGGGCCCACCTCGCTGCCGCGATGGCCCACCATATGGCAGCGGATGCACTGGGCGCTGTTGTTGTAGCGGAACAGGTTCCGGCCTTCGTTCGCATCACCACCTTTGAGCGCTTCACGGTACATTTCCAGCGGGTTGTTCGGATCTTTGCTGGCCTCGTACGCATCCACCAAGGCCACCAGTTCCGGTGCTCCTGTGGCACGGGCGGCAGTAACAATTTCCAGCTGTACTTCAGGCGCCACTTGATCAGCTTGTAACCTGCCCATCAGCTCGGCCAACACTTCATGGGCCTGAGGCGCTTGAATATTCGCCAGAGACATTATCGCTTCCTGCTGTTCGCTCACCGAACCGGTATCCAGTAACACCTCGTGCATGGCCACCATCTGATCGATGGGGAAGCCCATTTCGGGCAACATACGCAGTGCGGTGGTGCGTACGTTTTGGTCACGATCTTTGAGTGCGGTAAAAACCACTTCGTCCATTTGGTCGTAATTCAGCTCTTGTAGCGTACGCAGTGCGCCAGCGCGCACCTCGGCTGATGCATCCTGCTCCAGTACGTTCACCAGCAAAGGTGTCGCTTGGGTGAAGCCCAGCCGACCCACGGCGGCAATGCTAGCGGCGCGGACTTGTTCCTCCGCATCGGCGAATAGCTGCTGGTAAATGGGCTGAAAAACGGCTTGCGCCTCACTCAGATCATTCTGAACTTCTCCCCGATACCGGCCCGTCACCCGATCAAAGATGGAGGACGACGCCCAGACGGCGAGAGTGTCCAACGCTTCGGCTCGCAATGCACTGTCGGCCTGGGTGTTGGTCGCAAATGCGCCCAGACGCTGCGCCGCGGCGGCACTGCCATCGTAAAGGTTGGCATTGATCACTCGACGCAGCAGCGGCTCGCCGGTAAACGGTGTTTCATTTAACAGCGCCGCCAGTGCCGGGATGGACGCCTCAACGAAGATATCGTCCATGATCGCGCGCGCGACGTTGGTGACCACAAACTCGCTGTCATCGTGCAAGAACTTGCTCAACATCGGGCTTTTCATGCGTTTGAGCGCCACCACGGCGGCTATGCGCACCGCCTCGGATTCGTGGGTCGCCAGAGCACCGACTGCCTCTTCGTCGCCGATGCGTGCCAGGGCAATCGCGCCCACGTGGCGCAGATAAATATCGTCGTCGTTGTTGGCGGCCAGCATATTGATCAGCGGCTGAACAGCGTCCGTCGTGCCAGTGCGTCCCAATGCCTGGGCCGCAAAAAACTGGACTCGGGCACTGGGATCGGCCAACAGACTGATGAGCTCAAATTGGGCGCCTGTATAACCGGCGTCTCCCAACACTTTGGCAGTCTGGGCGCGTATTTCCGCGTCCGCATCGCCGAGCAGCGCGATCAGGTCCCGACCCAGCTCAGGGTTTTTCCGGGCCATTTGTCCTAATCCCCAAAGGGCGTGGATACGGGCCAACTGGACGTTGCTCTGCTTCAAAACCGCTTGCAGGCGCTCGCGCTCACCGCGCTCGACCAGCTCAAACTGGGCTTTGCTGCGCACGCGCATATCAGTGTGATTGAGAAGCTGTTCTAAACGCTCTGTGTCGGTGCTGGAAAAGTCCTCCGCCAACAACTGCCGGGTTTCCTCGCGCAGTTCCGCACGGCTCTCGCTGTCGTTCTCGGTAAAGAATTTCCAGATGCGGCCATTTTCATTGCGGCCCCAGCCCTCAATCCAGTCTGAGCCGTACAGGGCGCCATCGGGACCCACGTCCAGACCGGTAATCTGCACGCCGCGCAGCACTTCTTTGTCCGAAGTCATTTCGAACGAAGCGCCTTTGGGCTCAAGGGTGAACGCGTTGATACCAGAGCGGGCCGCCGAACCGACGAAGGTGACCACAAAAAAGTGTTCATCCCACTCCTGGCTCAGAGCAGTACCGGGGTTGTAGATCATGCCCGCGGGGCCTGAGTGGTGTGGAGCAATGGGCGGCAACAGGTGCGCGGCTTGATCGTCAAAGCGCGGCTTATAGTAATCCTCGTCCATCCACACCTTGTAGGTGTTGTTTTTGGGATCGGTGTATTTGCCCAGCTGCCAGTTGGTACGCCAGCCGCTGTCGGAGCCATCCACCAGGTACACCAAGCGTTCGTACTCGCCTTGGTGGTCGCCGTCGTTATCGACGGAAATCAGGTTGCCATATTTGTCGAATACAAATTCATGTGTGTTGCGTACGCCGTAGGCGAAGACTTCAAAATTGCTGCCATCGGGCTCGCTGCGCACAACCACCCCGCTGTTGGGGTAATACCAATGCTTGCCGGTAGGGTCGGTATAGTTAAAACCCACGTCGCCAATGCCGTAGTAGATGCGGCCATCAGGCCCCATTGTCATACCGGACATGCCGTGCCCACTAAAACCGATGTGTACGCCAAAACCATCGCTCAGGGCCTGCTTGCGATCGGCCAGGCCATCGCCATCCGTGTCTTTCACTCGCCAGGCCTTGGGGGCGACCCCCAGAAACAGCTCATCGAGCTGATCGTCGAAATAGATGGCACCCAGTACGTCGGTGACTTCGGTATTGAAATCGCGCAAGAACAGTTCGGCGCGATCGGCCCGCCCGCTGCCTGTGGTGTCCTGAACCAACCAGACCTCTTCGGCGGCAACCGCTAAGTCGCGCCAATCGTGGGAGCCGTCGTTGTTCCGATCGGGAATGCGCTCGGCGTTCTCGGCGCTGCGCTCGGGTGCCAGCTCTCGACGCAAAAAGTCACGCCGATCTTCCACGGTTTCCCAGCTCATGGATTCGGGCACCCAGTCAAAGTAACCGCGGATATCAAATTCGGAGTTATTGCTGCGGTTGGTGACCGCCGTCCAGATACGCCCCTGGTTGTCGACACTGATGGCCACGGGGTCGCCCACCAGCTCGGTAGAGGCCCAGAGTTCGCCCTGTAAACCATCGGCCAGATCCAGCCGCACCTCGCGGAATACATCCGACGCCGCCTGCTCGGCTGCCGCGTCGCTGATTTCGCGCACTTCGGGGACCTGCGGGCCAGCAACGGCCTCCGCTCCTAAGGTTCGGTCTGAGCTTTGAGCACCAGGCTCGGCGCCGTCGCGGGCACAGCCGGCGAGCGCGACTGCCAGGCTTAAGATTAACGCGCCGGAGGCTTTGCTAACCGCTATACCAGAATGGATTTTATTTCTCATAATTGCCACACACTTCATTATCGACGTCGACGGACCGCCCTTTGGGCTGCGGCCCGCCCGGGACCATTATTTACGGCCGGGACCACTACTAACTAAAAGTAGACCAACTTATCCGCGAGGAGGCGTCAAAGTATAGGTCATATTAAATATGATTTATACGCCGAAAATCGGTCAACTGGGGCGGTTTCGGCGGTGACTTCTTCTTTTAAGGACAGCGGGTGCGAGGGATGCTATATCCACCTAATTGCATCAGCGGAGCCATTAGCATTTCTTTACCTATCTTTGGTGTCCGTACACATCCCATCGCCCGACGCTCCACTGCCTCTCCTTTCACGGTCCCTCCCTACAACGTGCGTCCACATTATGCGGGGTAGCAGCGGGCCTGTCCGCGCACCCAAACCTGATCGCCATGGATCTCCGTTTGTATATCACCCCCTTGAGCGGAGTGTTGCTCAAGCCGCATGTGTGTCTGGCCGTAACACTGACGCAGAAATTGGGCCACTTGCACACTGGCGGAGCCGGTGGCCGCATCTTCATCAACCCCATACTGGGGTGCGAAATAACGGAACTGAGCCCGGTCAGAAGCCGAGTCTTCGGGGTAATACAACAAGATCAAGGCACGACGACTGTAATCACACAAGCGCGCCAAATCCGGATGCAGCTTTTGCACGGGCGTGGACACACGCAACAGACAATAATCGGCGTCGCCCCCGGCGTAGCATCCGCTGATGCCATTTGCGCCCACCACCTGTTTCCAGACGTGTGGTTCGCACAGCGGCCCCTGCGGCAGGGGATTGTCTCGATAGTACACACCCCGATCGTCACAACCCAACCAGACAACACCGGCGCAGGTCCCTAGGGACCATTCCCCCGACGCGAGCACACCGAACCGTTCACGGATCGCCTGCGCGATGGCGATATTGGCCGAGCCGCAGCGCAGGACCGGATGGCCGTGGTGATAAAATCGCGCCCATAAGGCGGCGGGTGTGCCGCCGAGTTTAATCAGATTGGGCAACGCCCTCAGCTCCGGCGTCAACGTGTCCGTCGGTCCGGCCTGCTCTTCATAAATCAGCGTATGCCAGTTGCCTTCGGCCGCTGGGCCGTACAGGCTTTGAATGCGCAGCCAATCCTCAGGCATCACAGCGCAGCAATGCCGCGGAAAACATTCCGCCCTCCGCTAACCAACCTTTGCAGGTGCGCCAGCCCGCCCGCCGGGCCAGTGCCGCGAATTCGTGGGGATGGTATTTATAGGAATTCTCGGTGTGAATGGTCTCTCCGCGCTCAAAGGCAAAATCGTAACCCTGGATACGAACGCGGTGACGCCGCTGGCTGCACAGGTGCATTTCAACCCGTCCATGGTCACGGCTGTACCAAGCCTGATGCTCGAAGTCGTCCACATTAAACTGGCCACCCAATTCGCGATTAATGCGCTCCAAAATATTTTTATTAAAGCGCGCCGTCAGGCCCTGGTGATCGTTGTAGGCCCGGTACAATATCGCTTCACTCTTTTTGGTATCCACCCCCACTAACATATAGCTGCCCGGCCCGAGAGTCTGACGGGCACTGGTTAAGAACGCCGCCGCTTCATCCGGGGCAAAATTGCCAATGGTGGAGCCTGGAAAGAAGCCTAATGGCGTGCCGCCGTGAGCGCCCATATCTAGCGGCTTGGTAAAATCCCCCTCAATGTGCTCAATCTCCAGAGCCGGAAATTCTTCCGCCAATGTGCGGCACGCTCTCTGAAGGTGATCGCCGCAAATATCAATCGCGGTAAAACGCCGAATCATTCCCATGGCGTTCAACAGGGGTTTGATTTTATGTAGAGAACCCGCGCCGAACTCGACCACATTGACGCTCTCAAGCTTCTTTGCTCGAAACAGTTCCACCAGATCGCTCGCCACACGGGGCAATAAACGCAGCTCTGTGCGATAGGGGTAGTACTCCTCCAGCTCTCACAGCTGGTCAAATAAACGTGCGCCTTGCGCATCGTAAAAATATTTCGGCGGCAACGTTTTCTGCGCGCCACTGAGGCCATCAAACACCGCCAGAAAGAATTCGCTCGCCGCCGGTATCGAGTAATTCGCTTTGATTAAGCTCGTTGCACCTGATCGCATAATCACTCCTTTGTTTACTCTGTTGGCATCACCAGGCGGTCGAGCGGGGTTACAACGATTTAGCCAAACGCAAACCACTAAACTGCCAGCGCTGGTGCGGATAAAAAAAGTTGCGATAGCTAGGCCGGATTTGCTGCTGTGGCGTAGCGCATGAGCCACCGCGCAACACGTACTGATTGGCCATAAATTTGCCGTTATACTCCGCTAAGGCGCCCTCTTCCGGTCGGTAACCCGGATAGGGAGAAAAGCTGCTCTGGGTCCACTCCCACACGTCGCCGTACAACTGGGTCAAGCCGTGGGACATTTCCGCCACTTGGGGCTGCCAGCGACTGGCTTCCGCAAAATTTACGTCCAGTGCGTTAGTCTGTGCGCCAGCATGGTCACCGGATTTTCCATAGCCTTGGGCCGCATACTCCCACTCAAATTCCGTGGGCAAACGGGCATTCGCCCAACGTGCAAAAGCGTCGGCTTCGTAATAGCTGATATGACACACCGGCACCTCCTCCCGCAGCGGTTCCACACCTTGCAGGGTCAAATATTTCCAGCCATCTTTTTCATCCCGCCAATACAGTGGCATCTGCCAGCCTTCGCTCTGACAACAATGCCAACCATCGGACAACCACAGCTCCGCGCGCCGATAACCGCCATCGAGCATAAACGCCAACCACTCGCCGTTAGTGACCAGCCGTTTACCCAAACAAAACGGGTGAATCAACACCTGATGCCTAGGCCGCTCGCAGTCGTAGGCGAAACTTACGTCATCACCAGCGCCCACCCACGCAATCCCGCCCGAAAACTCGCTGTAGGTCTGGCCTTTATGAATGTCGAGATTATGAGTGTCCGCGCTGCCATTAACCGCATCCGTATGATCGGGCATTCCGTATGAGTTGCATGAAAGCGCGTGTTTAATATCGGTGAGCATTAATTCCTGGTGTTGCATTTCATGATGCAAGCCGAGCACCAGTGTATGCTCTACATTGTGGTCATTTTCGGCCAAGCATTGCGACGGAGTTTTCTGCAACCAATCCGCCATGGCCTCATCCACATATTGACGGTAGGCCAGCACCTCGCGCAGTGAGGGGCGCGACAGCAAGCCCCTTTGTGGTCGCGGATGCCGCTGGCCCAGAGTTTCGTAGTAGGAGTTAAAAAGATAATCGAAGGCGTCATTAAAGGGCCGGTAATGGGCACAATGCTTTTGTAAAAGCAGACGTTCAAAAAACCAAGTGGTGTGCGCCAAATGCCATTTGGTGGGACTGGCATCAGGCATGGATTGCAGCATCATGTCCTCCGCGCTAAGCCCATCGGTGAGCTCAAGTGTGCGCGTGCGAGTACGTTGGTAACGCTCAAGCAATGAACTACCCAAAGCGCCACGCAATGCCTCGCTATTTCGGCTGTTGCTTATGCCAGAACCGGTTTCGAATCGCATGGCCTANTCCTTTATCCATTGATACGGATCGAATACACTCGCGTACAGTATTGCGCGGCCAAGTCGGCAAGTGCAAGCCATTGCTTAAGGCCAACCATTGCGTCAGGAGAGCTGCATGAAAGATCGAGGCATCCGTCATGGGGACCGTCGTCGTCAACGGGATGCTATGGTCCAACAGCAAATCATTCAGCGTGGCGTTCAAACACCGGAAGTGATTGCGGCGCTGCGCAAGGTTCCTCGTGAAAAGTTTATCGCCCGCGCATTGGACGAGTTCGCCTACGACGATGCACCGCTTCCCATTGCCGAGCAGCAGACCATTTCTCAGCCTTATATTGTCGCGTTTATGCTCGACGCGTTACAGCTAACGGGACACGAGCGGGTGTTAGAAATTGGCACCGGATCCGGCTACGCCGCCGCACTGCTGGCAGAACTCGCCGCGGAGGTGGTCACCTTAGAGCGCTACAAATCCCTAGCCGATGAAGCGCGAACCGTATTGCAGACCTTGGGGTATAACACCGTGGAAGTGATTCAAAGCGACGGTACCTTGGGCTGGCCGGAGCGGGCACCCTATGGGGGCATTGTGGTGGCGGCAGCAGCGCCGGAGGTTCCGCAAGCTCTGAAGGAACAATTGGCCATCGGGGGGCGCTTGGTGATTCCCGTGGGCACGCTCGATGGCCAATCTCTTCGCTGCGTGACTCGCGTAAGTGAACACGATTATCAGGACGAGCATTTAACGCAGGTGCGCTTTGTACCGCTAGTGGGCGAGGCCGGCTGGGCCGATTTAGACAATACCCCGCCCGGACGCTAACGCAGCAGCAACAGTGCGCCAGTGGTAGTGCGCAACATTTGAGTGGTGACGCTACCGACAAGAAAACGTCGAATACGCGAATGGCCGTAGGCCCCCATCACCAAGAGATCGATGTCTTTTTCCTTCTGGTAAGCGTGGATGGTGGACTCCACGTCGCCATTGCGAATGTCTCCATAAACGGTAAAGCCAGCGCTGCTCAACACGCTTTTCGCCCAGTCCATCTGTGCCTTCGTCTCGTCGTTCTCGCTGCCTACGGTTAGCAAATGGATCGGCAAGTTTTTTAACAAGGGACTGCCCGCCAACATCTCCACACCTTTGCGGGTGGTCGGGCTACCGTCAAATGCCACCAAAGCACTCTTGGGCGCGCTGAACTCGGTGGGTGTCACCAGAATCGGTCGATGCATCAGGCGAATGACGCTTTCCAACTGGCTGCCCACATGGGCACTGGCGCCCGCGCTGGACTCGCCTTGGCGCCCAATAACCAAGAGCCGAAGTTTGTCTTCCAACTCATACAAATTTTCGACCAGATCGCCGTGGCGCTGACGCACCACTGGTGTTTCTACGCCCGCCTTCTGTGCTCGCTCCAGCGCTGCCGCGAGCATAATGCGGCCTTGCTCAAGCGCCAGTTTGGCGCGGCGCTCGTCCAGCGCCGCCAGCTCTTCCAATAACTGTTCACGACTGCCCAGGCCGATATTTCCACTCAGGTCCGATGCCACCGGGTACTGACGTTTATCCAGCACGTGCAAAAACACCAGCGGCGCTGCCAGACGCAAACTGGCCCAGGCTCCGTAATCGCATACCGCCGGGGCGGACGCCGAGCCGTCAATACAAGCGATAACTCGGTGCATTTTTATTCTCCTTTCTTCATGGCTCAACCGCCCATGAGCGAATCGATGGCTTCGGGCTTGTCGTGCACGCCGAACCGATCAACGATGGTGCGACTGGCCTCATTAAGGCCTAATACCTTAACATCTGCGCCCTCACGGCGAAATTTTATGACCACTTTATCCAGAGCCGCCACAGCGGTAATGTCCCAAAAATGTGCACGGCTCAGGTCTATGGTGACGTTGCGCAGCGCTTCTTTGAAATCAAACGCGTCCATGAATTTATCGGCGGAGCTAAAAAATACCTGGCCGGTCACTTTATAAGTACGGTGATCACCCGTTTTATCCAGAGTTGAGCTGATGGACAAATAGTGACCCACCTTATTGGCAAAGAACAGCGCGGCCAGCAGCACCCCAGCCAACACACCAAACGCCAGGTTATGAGTGAATACCACCACGACCACAGTCACTATCATGACCAAGTTGGTAGAAAGGGGGTAGGTGCGCAGATTGCGCAGTGAATCCCAGCTAAAGGTGCCAATGGACAACATGATCATCACCGCCACCAGCGCTGCCATCGGAATCCGTCCTACCCAATCGCTTAAAAACACCACCATTATCAGCAGCACTACACCCGCGATCAGGCACGATAAACGCGTGCGCCCACCGGATTTCACGTTGATAACGGATTGTCCGATCATGGCGCAACCGGCCATCCCACCCATCAGGCCCGAGGCGATATTGGCCACGCCCTGGCCCTTACACTCACGGTTTTTGTCACTCGGTGTATCGGTCAGGTCATCAACAATGGTCGCGGTCATCATAGATTCCAGCAACCCCACCACCGCCAAAGCCGCCGAATAGGGAAAGATAATCGCCAGAGTTTCAAAGTTCAGGGGCACATCCGGCCACAGAAATACCGGCAAGGTATCTGGCAGCTCGCCCATATCGCCAACGGTGCGGATATCCAAGCCGAGGTAAAGGGAAACGGCGGTCAGCACCAAAATACACACCAACGGCGACGGGACCAACTTGCCGATTTTGGGTAAATAGGGAAACAGATAAATAATGCCCAGCCCTGCTGCCGTCATGGCATACACGTGCCAGGTCACATTGGTTAACTCAGGCAGTTGTGCCATGAATATCAAAATGGCCAAGGCGTTGACGAAGCCCGTCACCACCGAGCGGGATACGAAGCGCATCAGCGAACCCAGCTGCAGATAACCGGCGATGATTTGCAGCACGCCGCATAATAAAGTTGCCGCCAGCAGATATTCCAAACCGTGGTTCTTCACCAGCGTCACCATCAGTAACGCCATGGCACCGGTGGCGGCAGAAATCATGCCCGGCCGGCCGCCCACAAACGCAATCACCACCGCGATACAGAACGATGCATAAAGGCCGACCTTGGGATCCACACCCGCGATGATGGAGAAGGCAATCGCTTCGGGAATCAGCGCCAAAGCAACCACAAGACCGGCGAGCACATCGCCACGAATATTGGAGAACCAAGTTTGTTTTAACGATTGAAGCATTAAGTTTTCCTAGCCAATGAATCGTGTATCACGCCGCGGCTCGAAAGCGAGTTCGAGCCGCGGCGTGTCGATTACAGGTTACGTTTAGGGTCTTTGGCGGTAGTGGCAGGTGGCGGACGGCCCGCAGCGCTTGCCGAGCCGGCCCCCCCGCCCAACGCGCGCACGCTGGTTGATGCGCGAGTTAGTGGTTGTGATGCGGCCGGTCGAATACGCTCTCGGCTATGGCGTCGACGCTCAATTGCGAGCCATCATCGAAACTCAGTAATAGCGGAACGGACTCGCCGGTTTGCGGCCGCCGGTGCAGTTCGTACAACATAACGTGATAACCGCCCGGCTGAAAACGCTGGTGTCCACGGGCCGGAATCGCCACACTGTCGACCCGGCGCATGCGCATCATGCCACCTTCTTCGGTATGGTTGTGCAATTCACTGCGTGCGGCGATGGGGCTGGTGACCGCCACCAATAGACGCTCCTGGTCACTTTGGTTATGCAGATAAAAATGGGCAGCGGTCAAATTTTGCCCCGGCACGGGCACGCGCACTCTAGCCTCACTCACAACCACACCTTGGGTTATTTTAAGAGGCGTGCCGTCCGCTTGGACCATAGCAGCGCACACGATCATCATGAGGCTGGCCAAAAATTTCACTGAATATCTCCTTACACGTTGTCGGTGCACAGTCAGTTGCGGGCATAACTCCAGTTACAAGGGCGGCAACAGAGTCACCCGTGGCGGCGAGCCCAGCTGAATATCGCCGCGCACCAAATAACCGGGTACGGCCTCCTGCATCTGCCGATAAATCCAGCGCCCTTCATCGTCGGTGCGGCTGGTGATCAGCACAAACTCACCGCTGTTTTTCACCCGCTGAGCCAACTCCGCCAGCTGTTCGGCCAGTTGCTCGCTGCGCCGGCTCAGCAAAGCCGCATCCAGACGAACGCTGTCCTCCCCCGCACGCTGCGCATCGAGCTGGCGCTGACGCTCCTGTTCCTCTTGCACTTCCGCCACCAGGGCCTCAACCAGGGGGCTGCCAGGTTCCACTGTGTTGGCCCGACGCAGCAATTCCTGGCTCTGAGCGTAAGCGCCGCGTCGAGCCGCCGCGCGGGCCATATCCAAATAGCGCAAAACAATGGCGTGCAGCCCAGATTGAGCCCGGCTATTGCCAGGGTCCAGGTACAGCGCCGCTCGGTAACGGTCGTGGGCATTGTCATCAGCAGGCTCTAGGAGGCGATCCTGGGATAGGGCCCGGTCCGCCTCATCCAGCCAGCGGGTAACCACCTCGCGGCGTGACTCTTGCGGTAGCTGAACCGCTTGCGGCTCGGTAGCTTCGGGCTCCGGCTGTGGCGTCATGCTCTGACAACCGGCTAACAAAAAACCGGCACTCAGGGCCCACCCCAAGCACACCACAGGTATGCGTTTGGTCACAAACGGACTCTCCTTCAATGAGTTATGCTCAAAAGCCAGCAGAGGCGACTCCGGCAGCGGGAATCCGCTACAATAAGAACCTTGTCAGCTCCAGGCAGTCGAACCGGAGTATCTTACTCGCTGCAGCCTGTAAAGGCATCCCCAGTGCGGCTCTTAAGGCTCGGTAATATGAGACTCGTTATAAGATTATTGGAAACGATGCGCGTGCACACCCTTCTCACCCAGTCCCGTCATCTGTTCAGCCTATTGCTGATCAGCTTTTTACTGGCTCCGGCTGCCATAGCGCTCAATTTTGGCCCCCAGAGCAGCAGCACCAGCTTACTGAGCGGCACTGGCGATTTCCTTCCGGTAACCGAAGCCTTTCAGCTGGAAGCGCGCATTGATCAGGGCGAGCTGATACTGCATTGGGATGTGGCCTTCGAGTACTACCTATATAAGGAGCGCTTTAAACTCAGCAGCGAGACCCAGCCCGGCTCCGGCTTAGATGTGGTACCCGCGTTTAGCCCTGACAGCATCGAGGTCTACGACGAGTTTTTTGAGCGGGATA
>DAHVRW010000062.1 GCA_027322215.1 Marinimicrobium sp. | reverse complement strand
TTGGTCGCGGATCGGGGAGAGGTTTGTCAACATTGTCACTGTCCTTGCTTAACCATTTTGCTGTGACGGCATCACGACGGCAAAAATTCTATGGGGAAGACGATGGTTAGTGGTGCGGCATCCTTTGTTTCAAACTGGAATTGTTTCACCCTGTCTTTAATACGTTGTTCCAAGCCAGCATTGTTGAGCTCGCTGGAGACGATACGAACTTCGGTTACATTGCCCGCTGGTGCTATGGTCAGTTCGATCACCAAGCGTCCACGAAGGCCAGGCGTTTGTCGCCGGGCGCGATTGTACAACGAATAGAGAGAGCCTTTGTACTGATCAAATACCAAGGTGACTTCTTCTTGGGTTCGACCGCTATTTGCAAAGCTGCTGGTCACATCGGCATCGACAGTGTCCGCAGACGCGACTACGACCGGTTCCTCGGTAAGGACCGCCAGCTCACGGCGCGATAGCGCTGAGGAACCAACCGACGTTGTGTAATCACTGGTGTGAACAGACCCGGCGCGAGCGGCTGCCGTAGGTGCGTCGGCTTCGGTGAAGCCGGCTACAGTATCAGCCGCACCGCTACCCGTTCGGTCAGTAGCGGGGGTATTCACCATGGCGTCCACGTCTGAGGTGTCCATCATGTCGGCCAGCTGATGTCCCAGCGCTAACAGGCCGCTTTGTTCAGCCCGCTCTCGTGCCTGCTGCTCCTGTTCGGTGAGTGGCTCGGTAATCTCGCGTACGCGCTCTCGCTGTACGACCGGCCGTGGCTCTATTTGCGGCAGGGGTTTTGGCTCGGGTTCGGGCGGGGGCTGAGGGGCTGCCACTGGTTCGGGTCGCTCCGTAATAAAGCGTGCCACTCGATCTGGAATATCCTGGCGGGTGGGCCGTTTCGCTTCCGGAACAGACACCGCCGCCAGTGCCAGCGCCAGTGCCGCGGCGAGCCCAAGACACACCACCACGATAAGATGGTAACGTCGGTCTTGTCCACCATCGGGATGCCACTGGGCGACCAGCGTTTTGTAATCATTTACTGCCATGTTTTACCTATACTTGACCCTGGTCTACTCGCTGACCTGCCGCGATACTTGGTCAGCGGCAAACGCAATCTTCGTATAATTTGCCTCCTGCCCTGTGCGGATGATTTTCCGTATGATGTCGTAGGAAATACCCTGATCAGCCAATACCGTAAGGGTATTGTTAGCTTGAGAGTCAGGCTCACGACTCAAGGAGCGGCGATAGCTCAGCTCTTCTTTTAGTTCGGTGCTGAATTCCGTATTGGCGGCCATAAGCGCCTCGACTTTGACAACAGGACGACCTTCCACAAGAACATCGTGCTCGGTGACGATGACTCGTAGAGTTTCCTGCGGCACAGTTTCTGAGGCCGATTCCGGCAAACTCAGAACGGAGCTGCTTGGCAACTGTTGATCGCTGGAGGAGTTCACCAACAGGAAAAACACCAAAATGGTGAAGATATCCATAAGCGATACCAGATTCAGGCCCGGCGGTTTGCGATTTCGGTGCCGCTCTAAACGGCGCACCCTGCGGCTTTTACTTTTCATACCCATTCTCTTAATTCAGGCGTTAGCTGCCTTCCAAATTCGGCGCATCACCTAAGGAAATATCAGGAAACAGCTCAACAGTCTCGACGGTGCCGACTCTGAGCAATTGCGTAGATCGGACGTTATCCATCACTTGAATCATGGTGTTGTAGGATGTGTTCGAGCTGAACAGTAAGGCGATGCCAGTCTCCTCTGGAAAGCGCGCTTTGACTTCAACCAGTACGTCTTTCAGTTCGCGCCAGTGACGGTCATTGTCGGTGTGCTCTATGCGTTTTATTTCACCTAAATTGCCATCCTGAACCAGCCAATAGTCGCTGTGTACGACCAGTTGCAATTGCAGCTTCACTTCCTGCTCATCGCCGCTGGAGCCATCAAGGCCAGGCAGATTTAACTCCAACACCGTCATACGTGAGAAAACCGCTGTGATGAGCAAAAACGGCACCAGTATGACCATGAGGTTCATAAACGCGGTGATGTTCAGCTCGGCAGCTTCCTGGTTCAGTGATTTTCTACGCGATCGCATAACGCCGGTTACTCCCGAGCCATGAGGTTCAGACATTTAATGGCTGCAGTTTCCAGGCTATCCACCAGTTTGGTGGTTTTTGCGGAGAGGTAGGAATGCAACAGCAGTAATGGGATGGCCGCGCAAAGGCCAAAGGCGGTGGTGTTCATGGCTACTGAAATACTAGCCGAGAGCAGTTCAGCTTTTTCGGAAGGGTCCGCGGCGGCAACCGCGGTAAAGGCTTGAATAAGCCCGATAATGGTCCCCAGCAGGCCCAGCAAGGTCGCCACGTTAGCCAGGGTGGCCAGGTAATGGGTACGCTGCTCCACTTCGGGAACCACTTCCATCACGCCCTCTTCCATCGCTGATTCAATGGATTCGCGCCGCGCATTGGTCTGCAGACGAGAAAAGCCGTAGTTAAGAATTTTCGCCAATGGGCCGGTCATTTCAGTTAACGCGTGGGCAGCGCGGCTGTAGTCCTCAGCCCGAAGCATGGGCGACACTTTCTCCCATACCCGATGGGCTTTTTTCTGTGTGCGGTTTAAGTAAAGAAAGCGGTCCACGGTGATGGCCAAACCCAGCGCCATGATAGCCAGGATTGCGTACATGAACGGGCCGCCGCTTTGAAAAAATCGAATGAATTCCATGATTTACCTCGTTGTTAAATAATCAGTTACGACAATCAGTTTCGTTTGGGATTTGGCTGGGTTCGCAGTTCATCATCCATCAAGGCCATGGGCTGCGTTCCGTTGTAAAAGGTATCGATCTCCGCAAGAAGTTGGCGCCGTTGAATTCGGTAATCTACGGTGGATAAACGACGGTTATTGAAGTCTTCCACCAGTTGTTCAAATCGCTCGACGTATTGTTTATGTGTCATAGGCGCGCTCTATAGTCAGTTGCTCTCTATTTGCCGTAATACCCGAAACCCGGTGGTGCTGTCGGGGCCACCCCGATGAACGACTTTCGTGTTGAAGTTGCACGATTCCATGGGCGTATCGTAGCCCCCGCCCATAGCGTACAGAACGCCACCATCGCCATGTGCCCATTCCGCGGCATTGCCGATGTGGTTTACCAAACCCCAACCGTTTTGGCGGCCCACAGAAGCGCGGGCCACGGAGCCACCCCGGCGTATGCCTCGGGAGTCAAAACGGCAATTGCGATTCGAATCCAATTGCTCGACATTGGCGCGCGCGGCATGGAGCCATTCGCGCTCTGTAGGTAGTCGATAGGTATAACCGGTAGCCTCGCTCAACCAGCTTAGGTAGGCCTCCGCCTGATTGACGCTGATGTTGGTAATGGGCAGCTCGTCCTCGACATTGTTACCAATCTCACAGGTACCACTTTGCTGGCAAAACCGGGAAAAATCTCTGACGCGCACCTCGTATTTGCCAATCGCGTAAGGCTGAGCGGCGGCCAACCCTGGAACAACGACGAGTCTCGGCCCCTGCCCACCGCCTGAAATGGCATCCTGACAACTGGCCCGGACGCCGCTGGCGCCGGTGCCAGCCAGTGAGGGGCTGCACGGATCTTTTGGCTCAATGACAATGGTGGCGATTCGGGTATTTTGTGGAAAAATACTAAGCGCGTGCTGCTTGAACACCTCCGCCCGATCCGGAAGGGTTCGGCCCACAGTTTCGATACATTGCGCCAGGGCATGGGTAATTCGGCTTTCCTGCGAGCGATACTCTCGAAGGTTCAGGCTGCGTAGCTGCTCCACTGCGATTCGAAAATCTTCCATATTTAACTGGCGGCGGCATGTGAGCTGATCATCCACGTTTTGCAGTGCCGCTTGGAATTCTCGATCAATGCGCTGCTGTTCCTGCCGTTTAACTTGTTGCTCGCGAGCAAGGCTAGCAGCAGCCTCTTGGGCTCGCTGGTTGCGCTGCTGCTCCAAGCGCTGGTTTTCAAGCGCTTGAGCCAGTTCGGTTTCGAGCTCCTTGAGCCGGCCTTCATCGTCGGTGTAACGATAGGCGTTGGCGGTAACCTCCTGAGCACGGTTGTAATCTTGTTCACTAATCAAGCTGACGATATGTTCCAGATACAGCTGATAGATTTGCGTGGTGGTAGCGCCGATCCAAGGGTCAGCGGCGGTAAGCATCTCAAATGCATCCTGGTACTCTTCCCATAGTTCATCTTCCCAGGATGGGGTAAAGAGTCCACGCTCGATCAGGCGGCTGATGCTCTCTTTGCGTATCTCGATCCGCAGTTGTTGTTCAATTTCGCTGCGCGCATCCTGCTCAGAAAACTGGGGAAAGTACGCGTCCCGGTACTGGTACGCGGCAGTAGCCAATGAGGTCATAAGCGCGATTACCGCCACGGCGTACTTCGCCGTTGCTTTGCGCTTGGAGGAGAATTTAAGCCAGAAGTCGTTGACGGACTCGATGCGGTCTTCGCGCCTAAAGGCTAAACAGGATTCTATGGCGCGCCACTGATGGTTTGGCATACCTGGGATGCGTTTGAGTTTTAACCGTTGCCGACTGGCTTCGTCGGCGTGCACACGGTTGTAGGGGTGCTCTCCCGCATAAATTTCGTACGCAATGCAACCCAGAGCGTAAATGTCATCGCGGACGTCCGGCGGTGCGCCTTCAAGCATCTCCAGGCTGGCATAGGCTGGAGTTAGTGCACCCAGGTCACCGGCATCGAAAACGGTTTTGTCTTCCAGGTTGTCTTCGCTTCGCTCGACCTTAGCCACAGCTCTGGCGATACCAAAGTCGAATACCTTTGGGATACCGCGGTTGGTAACGAAAATATTCCCGGGTTTTAGATCGGAGTGAATGATATTTTCCGTGTGGGCACGGTCCAGCGCGGAGCAAATTCCCTCGAGTATTTTGTAGCGATCCTCTTTGGGTAACCCGGCCTTGCGATATTGAGCCAGAAGCTTATCCAGAGGTTTCCCGTCCAGAAACTCCATGGTCATGAAAACCGTGTCGCCGTCGCGGTCGAAGTCATACACGGTAACAATGCTGGGGTGCGCAATTCTTTGGGTTTTTCGCGACTCCCGCTGCAGAGCAATGAACGCTTCCGGGTGAGATTTAAACTCTTCGTTCAATACTTTGATCGCAACGTATGGGTCTTTGTCCTGCGCTTCGATTTTCAGCCGGTCGGTGGCTTTGTAGACGATACCCATTCCACCGGAGCCCAGTATCTGCTCAAGGGCGAAGCGGTTCTTGAGTACGCCGTAAGGCGCCGCGGTTGGGGCGGGCCGCTGATTCGGCTGGCTCTGGCTCCGGAGTTGGTCTCCCACAGCCGTCGACGAATGTATGCGGGTTTTATCTTGCGCAGGTCCCGCCGCTGGTTTCCGAGAAGGTTTAACCACGGTGCGCCCGTCAGCCGTATTGGGCACTTGGGAGGCCGCCTTAGAACGGGGCGCGAAGCGGGTCCTATCGTCGGGCACGGGCTTGGGAACCGCCCGGTCAGGAGTGGCACGGTGACTGGGTGAGGCAACCGTTGTACCCTCAGGCACAGCTCGTTTCGGTTGAAACCGCGTCTTTTGATCGTCGTCAATATTACTCATGGGCGTCCGTTCACGCGAGTGGCGTTCCTTCCTCTTCACTGCGCTGTTCACAGCGATCTGGTTCACACCAAGTCGGCTCGCATCGGGCAATCTTGCCCGGTTCTCCTTTTATGACAATGACCGAGATATTGTCAGGGGCACCGGCATCGAGCGCTCGGGCAATAAGTTCGTCCGTGCATTTTTTGGGGTCACGACACGCCAGTATTTCCGCTATTTCATTGGGCTCAAGTACGCTGTGTAGGCCATCGCTGCACAGCAAGAAGATATCGCCCATTTGGGTGTCAACTAAGGTTGCATCCAGATACAGGCTGTCTTCGACTCCCACCGCACGAGTGATCACATTACTGGCTTTGTGGTCTCGGGCCTCCTCCTCGCTCAACACTCCCATCTGCACCCAATCCGCTACCTGACTGTGATCTCTGGTCACTTGTTCGAGCCGTTGGTGCCGGTATCGGTACAGCCGTGAGTCGCCGGCCCACAGGCATACGCCTACGCGGCCACGGATCACCAAATCCACCAACGTGCTGCCGATCGTGGAGCCATCAAGATGCTGAAGGGCGTAATCCTGAAGCTCTCGATTAATGGCGATCATCTGATCTTCGATGTCATCAACGGCTTGCTCTAGCCCGGCCGGCAAGTTCAGCCGTTCCAAGCCCTCGATTATTTTTTTACTGGCCAGGTCGCCGACTTTGTGTCCGCCCATTCCGTCAGCCACGGCCCAATGGTCGCACTCTGGCTGCGATAAAATGGCGTCTTCGTTCAGCTCGCGCACCATGCCGGTGTGAGTGGCTGCACATGACGCCCAAGCAATGGGTCTTCTGTACGTCGTATCTTGCATTGTGTGATGCTTTGTTAGTTAGACCGATGCGGGCGGTATTAGCTGGTATGGTGCATGCCACTGCCAATCCTGCCATTGGCCAGTCCACATGCCGGCAACACAAGCCACAGGAGGCAGACCGCTGCATGTCGCCACGCAGGGCTCTACACGATCCGACCCACGAGTGCGCCAAATGCTATATGTAGGCGACGAGGCCGTAAATGCGGAATCGAGCAGGTAGGGATAGACGGATGCTGTCATCCGCTCTTCAAAATCAAGAGTGATCACCTGTTGCATCCCCTCCGCTGAAGCCGCTCGGCTCTTGGTGTAGACCTCACCCACATCAAGTGGGCACTGTGCGATCTGCTCGGCCATGGCATCAATCATCAGATGCCCATCCAGTGCTTGCAGAGCAATATTCTCCATGGCGTCGTACCACGGCTCGTTATCCGCTAATACCACGGTGGCAGGCTGTCTCGCGGGCGCTCGGGCCAATATGGAAAAGGGGAAGTAACGGCCCACACGGTCGACACTGGGCATAAACATGCCTGCCCACACATGCTCATCAACCACACCAGGCGATAACGCGAAACGCCATATGGGACTGGTTAGATAGATATCCAGCCAGTTTTCCCCTAACTGTTCACGGCTTGCACCGATGACGCCTTGTAACCACTCGTCCCAGAGATTGACGCAACGTGTGGGCAGACCACGATGAATAAAATCGCCGTGAGCAGGCAGCTTTCCGAAGAAACCAACCACGCTATTTTTCAGCATTAGAGCGCCTCCGGAATTCGGAACAACCGTAATGGGTTGCGATTAAACAGGTTGTTAGCCGTTTGTGCCCTGACTTCGTATGAAATTTTGTGCCGCTGACTGTCTGGGGTGAAAGTCACCAGGTAAACGTTCGATCGAGAGGTAGGCTGCACCTGAGCGTCTTCGAGCGCCCGAAACCAAGACCAAGGCCCCCGATAGCTGCGGTTGTGGGTGCTACCGTTGAGGTCCTCAAAGGCTAGGCGCAAGCGGTTGCCTGCCCCCGCGCCGGTCCAGTCCACCGTGCCCCAAAATTTTGGACCGTGGTTGTAGGTAATACGCTCGGAGCCCATGTCGAGCGTGAAGCGCGCCACCTGCTGATCCATATCGTGCGGTTGGAGATCCAGGCTCATACGGGGGGATTCGGTACCGCCCTGGAAAAACAACTCGGTTATGCTTAAGCCATGTTGCAATTGCTCTAGAGCGCTTCGTGAGAAGCCGATGCTGTAACCGTCGACGGCGCGATTACCCCAGGTACCGCGAGCGTTCACGAACGGCTCGATATATTCGTTAAAA
This sequence comes from Marinimicrobium sp., assembly GCA_027322215.1. GTDB lineage: Bacteria > Pseudomonadota > Gammaproteobacteria > Pseudomonadales > Cellvibrionaceae > JAVDDU01. The sequence continues at coordinate 5,295 of DAHVRW010000062.1, read as the reverse complement.
AACCCTTGGTAAATCCCGCCAGGTTTAAAAAACTCACCGAACTCAAATACCGACATTTCACTATCGGAATCGGCGGTTAACGGGTAGCGGCCCGACGCGGTGCGCGTGTAGGCACGGTACACCTGGCCTTGCCATTCACGATTAATATGCGCGTGGGCTCCGCGCATGATCACTCGCCAGGTTTCATCCGCAAGGCCGTTCAACCAGCTATCCAAAGGCGCGGGCATATCCCGGGCATAAGCCCTCAGGGAGGTCATTTGGTTACCGGCGCCGGCGGTAAAGCGCGCCTTGGCAATATCGAACGCGCGCTGATTGGGATCCGGTGCCATGTTAATTTCCTGGACATACTGGCTCAGCTTACGCACCTCCTCCAACGTGCTTTCGATGGCCGCCGGAGAGTCGTCCGTAGCCTGCATTAGACGGTGCAAGTCGGCAAAGCGCTGATCCACCAAATTGCCTTCGCGGCGGCTGGCCATATAGTCTACCGCTCGTCCTACATTGCCCCGAACACGCCCTTCAATGGCATCGGTTGCTCGGGTGTCGGTCAGCTGTGTGTGCTGGGCCCCCAACTGCAGAATTCTCCGTATCGGAGAGGATAACGGGTCGGCCGCACGCGAGAGCACGTCGGCGGCTTGCTGCATATTGCTGAACGGTCGAACCTGAATACTATTTAATAGCTGCGACCAGGTTCGGGCATAGTCGGTCAAGTAGTAATCCGTGACTTGCTTGCTGATTTGGGGCAAGTCCGGGTTTTCCATCGCGGTGTCGGTATAACCGGAGCCGTCAAAGATCCAGCGATCATCCACCAATTCCCGCAAGACGCTGGAGTTGGATGACACATCTATTTCCTTAAAGCCTTCGTGAGTATAGAGCCAGGGCACATTGGCGGCCTGTCGGGCGCGGTCATCCACCTCGAACACCGAGCCAGCATTGTTGCCAAACAAAAGGCTCATATCAACGCTGCGCTGATATTGCCGATCGTTCTGAATGCGGTTATACACCCGCTGTGCAACCGGAAGTTGCAACAAACGCTGGGCGACGGCACGCACTTGGGCTTCATTAAGTTCACGCGGTTCTGGCTTCAAGCTCAGAAGGCGATTCAAGTGGCGTGCTAACTGCTGTTGTTCGCTGGTTTGCAGCGCGGCGTCATGGCTCCACTGATTCTGAAACCACTCCGCTACTCGAGGCGTGTCGAGGCGGTCCACCTGCTCGAACATCCGGTACACACGAAAGGTGTTATAAAGCTCGATACTGTCCTCGGCTCGCTGCAGAGCGGCTTCAGTATATTCCAGTAGTGCGGTCAGAAAATCGGCCCGGAGGTAGGCGTGGTAAGCATCATCCGCACGGCGATCAATGCGTCCATCATAAAGGCCGACGCCGGTAAGCCACGGATGGGCCTCTTGGTTATACACTTCGCTCGCCTGCGCGAGCGCTGTCAGAGAGGGCAGCACGGCACGCGGAGATCGGTCCCACGACGCTAACTCGCGGCGTTCGTTTTCAAACGTTGCCAGATGAGTTTTGACGTCTTCCATAAACAACGCGTGGCGACTCACCGCCCCGGCCCAGACGAGTAGCAACACCACCGACACTCCCGCCAAAGCTCCGTAGCATGTGCGGCGGCCCCATATTTGTAGGCGTTCGTAGCGGCGATTGGTACCCACTAGCTCCGACTCGGGAATGATGACATCCTGAAACAGCCGTCCCAAGAAGAAGCTTTTGCCCCGCTGAGAAGGCGACTGGGATGCTTCTCGGGAAAAACCGAAGGACGAGGACACCGAGGACATGAGCCGGTCAATCGGTGTACCGTCTTGTGTACCACTGGAAAAGTAAACCCCTCGCAGATACGGTTGATAATGGTAGCGGTTCGGTGAAAACGCCTGCTGAACGAATTCTTTCACTAAGGCGTTAACCTGTTCCATTTGTTTGGGAAATCGCTCGATGGCGGCGCGGCGGTTAACGTCCCGCTCCTGGTGCATACGCCAGAGGACCCGATCGTAAAGCCGTTGCTCCAGCTGCTGTAATTCAGTTGCCAAGAAGGCCACGTCCGGCGTGGCATCCGCTTCCGGCGCGTCCGGCAAGGTCGTGCCCCACACTTGTTCACGCTCTTCTTTGCTCAGGTCTTCAAAAAACTCATTAAACCCGGATACCAGATCGGACTTGGTAAACATGAGGTACACCGGAAACCGAACTTCAAGCTTGGCCATCAGTTCGTCAATGCGGGTACGAATGGTTTTGGCGTGCTGAAACCGTTCTTCTTCCGTTTGGGTAAGCAGATCCTGCAAGCTGATGGATACGATGACACCGTTGATGGGGCGGCGGCGGCGATGGCGTTTCAGAAGATCAAGAAAACCTTCCCAAGCCGAGCTGTCCACAACTCTATGGCTATCCTGAGTGGTATAGCGGCCGGCGGTATCCACCAGAACCGCATCGTTGGTAAACCACCAATCGCAGTTGCGCGTGCCGCCAATACCTTGCAGGGCCGCTTTGCCAAATTGGTCCGCTAACGGAAATTCCAGTCCGGAATTGACCAACGCGGTGGTTTTACCCGCTCCGGGTGGGCCAACGATGATGTACCAGGGTAATTCGTAGAGCGCTTTGCTTTTTCTATTGGCGCGTCCTTTAAAACGCAGTTTGCGCAACGTATTGAGCGCGTCAACAAACCGCTCGTTAATCTGCGCGACCTCCTCTGCCGCTTGATCTGAGGTGTGGTCTCGCCCCACGTCGTCCTGGCTTTGTCGAATATCGTCAACCAGCTCCTGGTTATTCTTGCGGGCTTTGGCTTGAATACGCAGGTTGTTCAGCCCCCAAAGCACCAGAATTGCCATGATGATCAGCAGACGGACAGTGGGCTCACCAAGCGGCGCAACGTTGTCAGCGCCAAACTTGATGTGGGGCCCAAAAAACCAAACCAGTAACGACAGCAACGTGATACCGAAGATGGAAATGGTAATCGGGTGAAGTAAAACGGCTTTGACCTTTTTCATACCTTGTCCTGAAACTGCGTTCCCTTGATTGAGGGTCTTTCTATCGGCTTGCCAACTACCGGCTTACCAACTATTGGCTTGTCAACCCGCGCTTGGTCGCGTCGATTGCTGCTGCGCCGCATGGGCTAGAGGCCTCTAGAGGCATCGACCGAGCGCGTCACCTCTTCCAGGCGTTCCACTACCGGCGTCGAGTTGGTGTATAGCCAGTAGTTAAAGCCGGTATACGTCAGTAACAATCCTCCGGCGACAATACAGGCCAATACCCATAGCGGTACATGTTCAGACAGGGACCCGCGCGTTTTTCCCAGCCCCTGCCAATTTGAAGACAACGAGCGCTCGTGCTCGCCACGGTACTGGCGAATTAGACGAAACAGCTCATCTTTGATCTGCTCAAGGGCGTCTCGACCTCGGTTTGCCAGACGGTAACGACCCTCGAAACCGAGACTGAGACACAGGTACATAAGCTCGAGCATCATCAGGTTTTCGCCCGGTGCCTGCCGCATACGATCAAGAATCAGAAAGAACTTTTCGCCCCCTGATGTCTCGTTGTGAAAGGCACTTAATAGTGTTCTTTGCGCCCAGGGACTATCGCTGCCCCACGGAGTGTTCAATACCGCCTCATCCAGCGCCGAGCACAATACATAGCGTGCGGCCAGAATAATTTCAGGTTTAACGCCGTTATCTCGGGCACGCACCTCGAAGCTGCGAATTTCACTGGTGAGCTCTTGGTACAAACCGGCTACGTTGTTGTGGCGGGGTGTTTGACGGACCTTTCCGTAAACCACAATTAGTGTGTCGGCGGCGCTCACTAAGGGGTTGAGGCTGCGAGAGGGCGCCAAGGATTCGGCCAGTCCCGGATCCGCCGAATGTACCGTTTGGAAGTTGGGCGTCGCTGAGTGTGCTTCGACGGTGCGTCGAGGGGCGCCCGCCCCGCCCGGGGAGGGCTTCACGACGGTGCGGTCGCCACCTGGTCTTGGCTGTTTGAACACGGTTTTGTCTGAGTAATCCATAATAATTCCCGCTTAGTGTGACGCCATTCCATTCTGGGCCGGCAAGCTGCTCAGCCATGACCTCGGCTACTGCCGAATCGCCCAAAACTCAATGTCCATGCCCGGAAAGTCACCGCCGATGTGCAATGCAAATCCACCCGAGTTTTGCAGCTCCTTCCAGAACTGACTGCGTTTTTCCAGCTCAAAGTAGGCGTACCCGGACCGATACGGAATTTGCCGGGGTGCTACGGGCAAGGGTTTGATCGCAATGCCTGGCATGGCGGCATTTACTAGCTGACGAATACGCTCCACCGGGCCAATTTTGATTTGCGCGGGCAAGCGCGAACGCAACACCTCTTCCGGCACATCCGCACTCACCGACAAGATAAATGTCGCGCTGTCCAGCAAGGAGCGATCAGTAATTTCCGCAACGCGGATGCCATACTTTTTCTCCACCAAACTAAGGCCGATAGCGGTCTGCTCGTACACCATGGACAGATAGGTGCGGAGAGTGGATATAACCGGGCTAAAGGTTTTTTGTAAGTCATCGTGCAAATAGGTGGGGAATTGCGGCGGACGCTTCTCTTTCGATACGAATGTGGATAACTCGCCCGCCATTTGTAGCAGCTGTTGATACAGCCCCAGCGGATGTAACCCGGTGATTTGAGCCAAATGATTAACCACCGGTTCGTAACGGTTGATCATCTGCAGCATCATATAATCGGCAATTTCAGCGGTACCGCCCCGACGGGCATCGGCCAAACGGCCGGCAATGGCCTCACCACGATGATGAAGTAAGCCGGCAAGCTCAGGCAGAAAGCCCGCCAACCTGGATGCAGCCCGGCAGTCCAGGCAGCTGGGCATGAACTGGTCATCAAGCAATACGTTCTTATCTTCCCGGGACTCGGCGATCCTCAGCACACCGATACAGGCATAACCGCTTAAGTCGTCGGTCTCAAGCATGACCCGCAAACGCAGCTTGCCCACTTCCACTGGACGCGTATCACCCGCTTCCGCGGAAACGTCTCTGGCGTTGACCTCCGAAACATAATAGCGCGCCAGTGCCTGGGCATCGTCTTGTCGGGACACGTCCACCGCGCCCGGCCGTTTTACGGGAACAGTGAGATAAACGAGCGTGTTGTGCAGCCCTTCTGGTACTTCCAGTACGGGGGGTGCGTCATCCACATCAGGGAAGTTAAACGGCGTACCATCGGGAAAAATCCCTTTGGCTCTCAATACGGACAATTTGCCCAAATTGAGCAGTTGCTGATCGAGTTCAAACTCTTGCAGTCCCCAGCGATAATCGCCCTGCGCTGAGCACT
>DAHVRW010000061.1 GCA_027322215.1 Marinimicrobium sp. | reverse complement strand
AATGGGGCCGAATATCCACCTGTGCCGGCAGGCCGTGCGCCCCTGCCCGACTGAGTTGAGCAAGCTGTGTCAAGGCCTCAAAGGCCGGCCCTAATTGTGCCGTATCCGCCATAATCAGACCTCGCTCACCGGAGCACACAAAACGTACATCATCAAACCGTCTCTACCCGGTTACTTTGGCAATCGCCGCTGTCAGGGTCTCGGCCGTGACCGGTTTGACCAAAAAGTCCTTGGCGCCCTGGCGCATGCCCCATACCCGATCGGTTTGCTGATCTTTGGTAGTGACGATAATCACCGGAATGTGCGCTGTTTCGGGGGCTTTGGTTAACTGACGTGTCGCCTGAAAGCCGTTAAGGCCCGGCATAACAATATCCATTAGCACCACATCGGGCAGCTCTTTCTTCGCGATGGCGATGCCGTCTTCGCCGGTCTCAGCGGTCAAAACTTCGTGACCCGATTTCTCCAGCATGGAGGTGAGCTTGTAAGTTTCAGTGGGAGAGTCGTCTACGATCAGTACTTTGGCCATGGTTACCCCAAGATAAATCCAGCTGTATTAAAAAATCATGTTAAGTGGTCGCTTCACGAAGCCTTCGCCTGCTTCACATGCGTCTCAATGGCTCCGAGAAGCTCGCTTTTACTAAACGGCTTCGTCAAATACTGGTCGGAACCAACAATCCGTCCCTTGGCCTTATCAAACAACCCGTCCTTACTGGAGAGCATGATCACCGGCGTGGATTTGAATTCGCTGTTGTTCTTGATTAGCGCGCAGGTTTGGTAGCCATCCAGGCGCGGCATCATAATATCCACAAAAATAATGTCGGGCCGCGTGTCGGCGATCTTTGCCAGCGCATCAAACCCGTCGGTGGCTGTCACTACTGTGCACCCGGCTTTTTTCAACAATGTCTCGGCCGTGCGGCGAATAGTCTTGCTATCGTCGATGACCATGACCTTAAGACTTTCTAAACTGACATCCATAATAATGACCTTCGACTTTATAATAGCGCCCGGATTTGCCACTCGCAGCGGATGCAAAACCCACCCAAGCCGCCTATCGGGCAACGGCTACTCGCCGATTAACAAGCGCTGCTGATTTAATATAGTAGTACTAAATATTGCGACATGCTCACTGGCTTTTAACACAGTATTTAGGAATTATCTATAACCCTATGAATATATAAGGAATTTGTTGCCTTTTCGTTGTTTTTATATCCTGGCCTACGAACGCTTGCGTTATAAGCTGACAGGCCTTAACTTTAGCGCGCACAGTTCGCGTCGGCAACCGACTATTACGCACTTATCACTATCTAACATCAGGCCCCTATTATGAGCATCTCCCTCGGCGTCATCATGGATCCCATCGAGGATATCGCGTTTTATAAGGACACCTCTCTGGCCCTACTGCTTGCGGCCCAGGAACGTGGCTGGGAGCTGCATTATATGGAACAGGGTGATCTGTACCTGCGCGATGGCGAGCCGCGCGCGAGCATGCGCTCGCTGCACGTGGCCAACAATCCAGAGCACTGGTACGACCTGGAACCCCGCCACGACAGGCCCCTGGACGAGCTGGACGTGATCCTGATGCGCAAAGACCCGCCCTTCGATAGCGAATATACCTATAGCACGTACATTCTGGAAGCGGCCCAAAAACGCGGCGCTTTGGTGGTCAACGACCCGCGAAGCCTACGCGACTGCAACGAAAAAATATTTGCCACTTCTTTCCCTCAATGTTGTCCACCTCTGCTGGTTAGCCGGGATAGTGCTCGATTGAAAGAATTTCACCGGGAACACGGCGATGTCATCTTCAAGCCCCTGGAGGGCATGGGCGGCAGTAGTGTGTTCCGCTGCCGGGAAGATGACCCCAACGTGAGCGTGATTTTGGAAACCTTGACCCAATTCGGACAGCAAATGATCATGGCCCAGCGCTATATCCCCGAAATCACCAAAGGGGACAAACGCATTTTGGTGGTGGACGGTGAGGCGGTGCCCTACGCTCTGGCGCGCATCCCCGCTGAGGGTGAAACCCGGGGCAATCTGGCCGCTGGCGGCACCGGCGTCGCCCAGCCGCTGAGCGAGCGCGACCGCTGGATCGTGTCCCAGGTAGCGCCCGAACTTAAGCGCCGAGGACTGCTATTCGTGGGCCTTGATGTGATTGGGGACTATTTAACCGAGATTAACGTCACCAGTCCGACCTGTGTACAGGAGCTGGACCGAGCCCATAATACCGCCATCGGCGCGCGCCTGATGGATGCCATAGAACGTCATTTACAAAAAAGTCGTAATGCCTAACCCAAGCCCATCGTATTCACTGCCTAAAGCACCCGTCGATACGGGTGATCGGCTGAGCTTTACCCTGTTTTTGGCGCTCGCGCTGCACGCCATGCTGGTGTTTGGCGTTACGTTTAAGCTCCCCGAGGCCGGGGCCAGCTCTCCGACGCTGGATATCGTCCTTGCCAGCCACAGCGACCCCAATGAACCAGACGATGCGGACTACCTGGCTCAGCACAACCAACAGGCCAGCGGCACCGAGGACGAAGCGCGCAAGCTGACCGCCGAGCAACACGCGGAGTTCGCCGACACCCAGGTACAGGAAATTAACCCGGCTCCCCAGGTTCAGGCCGCCGCCCCCACAGAGCAACGGGAACAGCAAATACTCACTACTCGCGGTGCAAACCAGCGCTCGATGCCCCAACGCGATGACCCGGAGCCCGAGGAGCGACAGGAGCAACGGGACGGTTTATTGGTGGATATGCCGCTGGTAACCCAGGAAATCGCCAGCCTCCAGGCGCAACTGGCTCAGCAGCGGCAGGAATACGCCCGGCGCCCGCGCATCCATCGTCTCACCTCCATGGCCACCCGCGCCTCCGTCGATGCAGCTTATTTGCACGAGTGGAGCACACGTGTTGAGCAAACCGGCAACCGTCATTACCCCCAGGAAGCATTGCAGCGGCGAATAACGGGCAGCCTGCGCCTGTCGGTGTCCTTGAATCCGGATGGCAGCGTGCATGGTGTGGAGATTTTGCAATCCTCTGGGCAGAGCATTCTTGACCAGGCGGCGGTGCAAATCGTCCATTTAGCCGCGCCTTACGCCAGTTTTCCGGCGGAAATTCGCCAACAATACGACCAACTGCAAATCATCCGCACCTGGAACTTCGATATCGCCGGTCTTTCTACCGCTCAGTAAACCCTACCGCTCCGCAAATTCAACCGCCGAGTTAACCAAATTCGTATCCCAGATCTTGCTTTTCTCGCACATGCCCCAATATTAAAGAGTATGGACAGATACTCTCATACCCAAGTCGATACCGACCTCAGCACAGGCAATTTGCGCGATCACTTCCTGATTGCCATGCCCGGTATGCACGGTTCCTCGTTCGCGCAAACCTTGATCTACCTGTGCGATCACAACGAAAACGGGGCCATGGGGTTCACCCTCAACTATCCCATGTCCCTGACCTTGGGCGATATCTTTGCGCAACTCGGGTTACCGGACAGCGCCAACCTAGGCGGCCAAACAGTGTTAACCGGCGGTCCGGTACAAATGGAGCGTGGCTTTGTGCTGCACAGCGGCAGTAGCTGGTGGCAGACAACCCTGCGGGTGACGCCGGATGTTAGCGTAACCGCGTCTCGCGACATCCTGGAAGCTTTGGGCGAAGGCCGCGGTCCTCAGGAGTTCATACTCGCTCTGGGTTACGCCGGCTGGAGCGCTGGGCAGCTGGAGGAAGAAATCGCCGCCAACGCCTGGCTGACGGTGCCCGCCGATAAACATATCTTGTTTCAAACACCGGTGGAGCAGCGCTGGTCGGCCGCGACCCATCACCTGGGGTTTGATTTCAACCTCATCTCCACCACCGTGGGGCACGCTTAAACCGGCGGCTACGACGACACTCTATGCAACTGCTTGCTTTTGACTACGGTCTGAAAAACATCGGTGTCGCCGTTGGCCACACGCTTACCGGCACCGCCACGGCCCTTCCACTCCTGAAAGCACGGGACGGCGTGCCCCAGTGGGACCGAGTGGAAGAAGTACTGCAGGAATGGCAGCCCGAGTTGGTCCTGGTAGGGCTGCCCCTGAATATGGACGACAGTGAAAGCGAATTGAGCGCGCGGTCGCGCAAATTTGCCAATCGACTGCGCGGACGCTTTGCCGTGGCGGTGGAGATGGTCGATGAGCGGCTGACCAGTTTCGAGGCCAAGGGCGAAGTGATGGCCCGAGGCGGATCGCGCCACTACGGGAAACACCCGGTGGATTCCGTCGCCGCCCGCCTGATTATAGAAACCTACCTTAACAGCCGCTAACCCAACAGCGGCTTAGAACAACCGGCCTTTGTCGTCGCTGCCGTCTTCCTGAATCGACAGCTCATCGGCGGCATTGGACAGATAAGCCACGTCGGTTTCCGAGCCCAGCTTGATCATCAGCCGCAGGTCGTTGGGTGAGTCCGCGTGTGCCAGTGCATCTTCGTAGGTAATCTCACCGCTGTCGTACAGATCGTACAATGCCTGATCAAACGTCTGCATGCCCAGCTCGGTGGACTTTTTCATCAGCTCTTTCAATTCGCTGACTTCGCCCTTACGGATCAAATCCGCCATCAAAGGCGTGTTGAGCAACACCTCCAAACAGGCACGGCGGCCCTGCCCATCCGGGGTGGGAATCAGCTGCTGGGCAACGATGCCGCGCAAGTTCAACGACAGATCCATCCACAACTGACGGTGCCGATCGGCGGGGAAGAAATGAATAATCCGGTCCAGCGCCTGGTTGGCGTTGTTGGCGTGCAACGTACACAGACACAGGTGGCCGGTTTCGGCGAAGGCGATGGCGTGGTCCATGCCCTCGCGCGTGCGCACCTCGCCGATCATGATCACGTCCGGCGCCTGGCGCAGCGTGTTCTTCAGCGCGTTGTCCCAGCTGTCGGTGTCGATGCCGACCTCGCGCTGGGTGATGATGCAACCCTGGTGCTGGTGAATAAATTCGATTGGGTCCTCAATGGAAATAATATGCCCTTTGCTGTTGCGGTTGCGGTGACCGATCATGGCCGCTAGCGAGGTGGATTTACCGGTACCGGTCGCCCCCACAAACATCACCAGGCCGCGCTTGGTCATGGCCAGATCCTTGACCACATCGGGCAGCCCCAGCTCATCAATCTCCGGAATATTCACCTCAATGCGTCGTAACACCATGCCCGCGAGGTTGCGCTGGTAAAACGCGCTGGCCCGAAAACGCCCAATGCCGCGGGCACTGATGGCAAAGTTGAGCTCTTTGGTATCGAGAAATTCCCGGCGCTGCTTTTCATTCATGACCCCCAACACCAACTCCCGGGCTTTTTCAGGAGCCAGAGGCGTTGCGGTGACGGGCACGACCTTGCCGTGAACTTTGATCGACGGCGGTACTCCCGCAGTAATAAACAGGTCCGAGGCGCTTTTCTCAACCATGAGCTTCAATAAACGATCAAAATCCATAGCGGTATCCAATAGCGTTCATGAATCAAGTCGGGGCGCACCCAGTCGCTCCGACGGCAACAATTAACAATGCTCTAAATAACAATGGTCTAGAAGTTTTCCGGCATACGGGCACGGGTGCGAGCCACCTCCCGGCTCACCACCCGCCGCGCTACCAGGTCGGCCAGACACTGGTCCATGGTCTGCATACCTAAGGAGGCACCGGTCTGAATGGCGGAGTACATCTGCGCGACCTTGTCCTCACGGATGAGGTTTCGGATTGCCGATGTGCCGCGCATGATCTCGTGTGCCGCCACACGACCACCACCGTTTTTCTTCAAAAGGGTTTGCGAGATAACCGCCTCCAGCGACTCCGACAACATGGAGCGCACCATGGATTTTTCGTTGGCGGGAAACACATCCACCACCCGGTCGATGGTCTTTGCCGCCGATGTGGTGTGCAAAGTGCCGAATACCAGGTGACCGGTTTCCGCTGCGGTCAGAGCCAGGCGAATGGTTTCCAAATCCCGTAGCTCACCAACCAGGATAATGTCCGGGTCCTCCCGCAAGGCCGAGCGTAGCGCTTCGGCAAAGCCGTGGGTGTCCCGGTGCACCTCCCGCTGGTTCACCAAGCACTTTTTACTTTCGTGCACAAACTCGATGGGGTCCTCAATGGTTAAAATATGCTCATACTTGTTGTCATTGATGTAATCGACCATGGCCGCCAGTGTGGTGGACTTGCCCGAGCCGGTGGGCCCGGTGACCAGTACTAAACCGCGCGGCACGGCGCATATGTCCTTAAAGACGTTGCCCATGCCCAACTCTTCCATGGTCAACACTTTGGAGGGAATCGTTCGAAACACCGCCCCCGCACCGCGGTTCTGGTTAAAGGCGTTGACCCGGAAGCGTGCCACGCCTGGCACTTCAAAAGAAAAGTCAGTCTCCAGAAACTCTTCAAAATCCTTGCGCTGCTTGTCATTCATAATCTCGTAGATCAAACTATGCACCTGCTTGTGCTCCATGGGGGGCACGTTGATGCGGCGCACGTCGCCATCGACCCGGATCATGGGCGGCAGGCCAGCGGACAAGTGCAAATCCGATGCACCTTGTTTTGCGCTGAATGCCAAGAGTTCCGTGATATCCATACAACTACCTTAAAATGTTATCTGAACGTTATTTTCGCACGCTGCCCTGGCGGTTGAGCCCAACGGGAAGGGCACGCTTCAATTTATATGGGCACGCGCAAACGGCCCTGCTATGCAAAAGATAGACGAGAACCTGACTAAAGTCACCGCCCGCGTACAGCACGCTGCTCACCAGGCGGGGCGCAACCCGAACGAAATCCGGCTGGTGGCCGTCAGTAAAACCCACCCTGCGGGAGTTGTCGCTCAGGCCTGGCGCCACGGACAGCGCTGCTTTGGGGAGAGCTACCTGCAAGAAGCGCTGGCCAAACAGAGCCAGCTAGGGCCGCTGGAGGGGTTGGAGTGGCATTTTATCGGCCCCATACAGTCCAACAAGACCCGGGCTGTCGCCCAGCACTTTGCCTGGGCACATTGCGTGGACCGGGAGAGAATCGCCCGCCGCCTCAGTGCGCAACGCCCGCCGGAATTACCCGATCTGCAAGTGTGCATCCAGATCAATATCGATCAGGAAGCCAGCAAAGCGGGTGTAAGCCTGGACGAGCTACCGGATTTGGCCCATCAGGTGGCCGCGCTACCCAGGCTACAGCTACGCGGCCTGATGGCCATACCGGCACCCAGCCAGGGCGAAGCGCAACAACGGGCGAGTTTCGCCCGCGTGCGGGAAGCTCTAGAGGCGCTGCAGGCTCAAGGGCTCGCGCTGGACACGTTATCCATGGGTATGTCTGGCGACCTTGAGGCCGCCGTCGCTGAGGGCGCCACGTTAATTCGCGTGGGCACGGATATTTTCGGACCGCGGCGCGAATCACGGTCCACCGACGGAAATAAACCAGGACCATAACCGTGCAAACGCAACACCTAACACCATCAAGGAACACCTATGTCAGACCCCAAACTGGCCTTTATCGGTAGCGGCAACATGACGCGCAGCATCGTCGGCGGACTGGTGGCCCAAGGCTATCCGGCCAGCGCCATCAGTGTCAGTAATCGAAGCCCCGAAAAACTTCGCCAAATGGCCAGCGATTTTGGCGTCCAGACCGGCGACAATCACAGTATCGCCCGCACGGCCGACGTCGTTATCCTGGCGGTTAAACCCCAGGGTTTGAAAGCGGTAGCCGAGGATTTACACCCCGTCTTGATCCACCAGCCCCTGGTTATGTCCATCGCCGCTGGCATCGATTGTGCCAGCCTGAGCCGCTGGCTGGGCGAAGAGCACGCGCTGGTACGCTGTATGCCCAACACCCCGTCTTTGGTGCAAGCCGGGGCCAGTGGCCTTTACGCCAATGGCCTGACCAGCGAGGCCCATCACGCGACGGCCGAGCGGATTATGAGCGCGGTGGGCCGGGTTTACTGGCTTGAGGATGAATCACTCTTAGACGCGGTGACGGCCGTGTCTGGGTCCGGTCCTGCGTATTTTTTTCTGGTGATGGAAGCCATGATAGACGCTGGCGTAGCGCTGGGCCTGGAACCCGAGATGGCGAAGGATCTTACCTTACAAACCGCACTGGGCGCCGCGCAGCTGGCGGGGTCCAGCGATGTCTTACCGGGCGAGTTACGCCGGCGGGTGATGTCGCCCGGCGGCACTACCGAAGCGGCTATTCAGGTATTCGAAGACGACAACTTGCGCGCCATATTCAAACGCGCCATGATCGCCTGCGCCGAGCGCTCCAAGGCACTGGCTAAAGAATTGGGTCAATAACGGGAGAACTGCATGTCCACACTGGCCGAAATCGCCACCTATCTTATCCGCACCCTCGGATCTTTGTACTTGCTGTTGGTTTTGTTGCGTTTCTTATTCCAGCTGGTGCGGGCGGATTTTTACAACCCCATCTCCCAGTTTGTGGCCAAGGCCACTAACCCTTTGCTGATGCCTCTGCGCAAGATCATCCCGGGCCTGTTTGGGGTCGACATAGCGGCGCTGGTGTTGGCTCTGGCCATTCAATGGGTGCTGATTCAGGCGGTGTTGGTACTGGCGGGGTTTGGCATCATTTACCCCCTTCAAGCTATCGGCTGGGCCCTAGTGGGCGTTGTGTCCATGGTCCTGAGCATTTTCTTTTGGGCGCTGATCATTTCCATTATTGCCAGCTGGGTAGCCCCCTTTAGCCACAATCCGGCGCTTATTCTGATCCGCCAGCTGGTCGAGCCCGTAATGGCGCCGTTTCGCAAGCTGATTCCTCCGCTGGGCGGCATCGACATTACCCCCATTTTCGCTTTTATGACACTGCACGTGCTCAACCAATACCTGGTGCCGGCGCTCGCCCGGGCCGTAAACTTACCGGGCATCGTGCCCGTGGGGTTTTGACCCAAAAACACGCCAATAGCGGCCAGTAACGCCGCTTATCGGCACAAATAGCCGCTGATGGCCCCCAGAGGTGGCCCTTGCCGCCGATTTGCGCTTTAATCGACATACGCTGTTTGTCGATAAGCACAATAAACAGGCATTCCGGGTATGGATATTCACGCATTGCACCGCCAAATGGTCGATCACGGTCGCTGGAAACAAGATGTGGTACAGCGGCTGGAACGCTTCGACCAATGGATTCAGAACCACGGTCTGGTCAGCAAAAAGGTGCGCCAATGTCTCGAAGGCGCCCAAAAACTGCTGCGCAGCGACGGGTTCACCATCGTCTGCGTGGGCGAATTCTCCCGCGGTAAAACGGAGCTGATCAACGCACTATTGGTTGGCGATGGCCAGACCCGCATCCTGCCGTCGGAACCCGGCCGCACCACCATGTGTCCGGCAGAGATTTATTGCGACGCCGACAACAGCAATTTTGTACGTTTGCTGCCCATCGAAACCCGCCGGAGCAGCGCGAGCCTGGAAAGCTTTCGGCGCATCCCTGAAAAGTGGGTCACCTTACATTTTGACCCGAACGACCCAGAAGCCGCCCGCAAAGCCCTGGCGCAAGTATCCGCGAACCAGTGGGTAACCCCCGACGAGGCCGCACAGTTAGGTTTCAGTAACACCGAAACCGGCGAGCAGGACCCACAGGGTCGCATTGCCATTCCCAAATGGCGCCACGCCATGATCAACCTTGATCATCCGCTGCTGCGCCAGGGGTTACGCATCATCGACACGCCCGGATTAAATGCGTTAGGCAATGAACCCGAACTGACCTTGAAAATCCTGCCACAAGCGCAGGCAATCTTATTTTTACTCGCCGCGGACAGTGGCGTGAGCGCCAGCGACATGAGCATCTGGCGCGACCATATTCACGCCTTGGAAAGCCACCGCGGGACGGTGGTACTGGCTTTGCTGAACAAGGTCGACAGCTTGTGGGATGACTTGCAACCAGCCGAACACACCGACGCGGCCATTGCCCGCTTGTGTGAACTGACCTCTCGGCAGCTCAAACTCGATCTGGCTCAGGTGCTACCTCTGTCCGCCAAGCAGGCTCTTCTCGGGCGAGTGCAGGACCGCCCACAGCTGGTGGCCCGCAGCGGCCTCCCCCGTCTGGAGCGCGCTCTGGCCGAAAGCATCGCGCGCAGCCGGCAAAAACTCGCGGGGCACCGTCTGGTGATTGATGCCCAGGCAATAATTCTGGATCTGCATAAAGGCCTCGGCGATCGGCTTAAAGAAGCGAAGCGGGAACTGAAGCTGGTGCGAAATAGCGACCGGAATAACAATCAGGAACTGCTGCAGCAACTGCGCGACACCATTCGCAGCAACCACCGCCATTACCACAAACAGGCTCTATCCCTGCGCACCAGTCAACTGCTGTTGGAAAAACAGCGATCAGGCCTTCTGGCCCCGGTGGCCCCGCAGCGGCTGGAACAGCTCATCGGCGATACTCGCAGCCGTCTCTCGGGTAGCTGGACCACCGTCGGGCTAGCCCGTGCCATCAGCGATTTTTTCGACACACTAGACAGCCAGATGCGCCACTTGGACCGGGAGGTCGAGCGCGCCAACCAAGTGCTCAGGTCCATTTACCGTCGCCCCGAACACGGCGTTGCGGATCAAAACAACCTATTGGACCAACACCTACTTAGCCTGGAATCCCAGCACCGGGAGTTACGCCAGCTGCACCGACAGGCGGAACAGTTTCGCGGCTCGCTCAATAATTTGCTCAGTATCAAGGGCGTGTTAATTCAACGTTTTGTCAGTACCTTAGTTCAGGAAGCCCGTATCATTTGGGAGAGTTACCGCGTCGTCATTGAGGACTGGCTGAATCAGGCCCTGGCACCGCTGTTTCACCACAACCAATACCAGAAGCAAATGCTCGAACACCACATGCTGCGGCTTACCCGTATGCGCAGCCAAAACCAAAACCATGCGGAGCAGGTGCAGGCACTGCGCAGCAACATTCAACAACTGCAGCTGGCTCAAGATGAACTGCAGCCGTTGTACGACGAGCTACGCACCAACCGCGAACAGACGACAAAAACCGTCTCCGCGCAAGTGGTGCCTCTGAGCGACGCCCGGCGCGCCCTCGCTCAACGCTAAAACTCCGCCTCCTCCAGCACCCATCCCCTTGCAGCTTCACGGCGGCAACCTTAGACTTGCGCCTTGTACTGGCGCGGCTTACCGCCGCGACGCCGCTTTGTTTGTTTATCCGAGACTGCCATGCCCAACACTCTGCCTCCTGATTCGGTAGGCTTGGTCACGCCCCAGGTGATGCACTGCACTGAGCCATTGACGCTGGCCAGCGGCAAAATTCTGGACGAGTATCAGCTCGTGTACGAAACCTACGGCGAGCTCAATGCCAATCGCTCCAATGCCGTGCTGGTTTGTCACGCGCTGTCGGGCAGTCATCATGCCGCGGGCTATCACCGCATGGAAGACCGCAAACCCGGCTGGTGGGACAATTACATCGGCCCCGGCAAAGCCATTGATACCAACCATTTTTTTGTGGTGTGCCCCAACAACCTGGGCGGCTGCCACGGCTCGACTGGCCCCACCAGCATCAACCCGGCCACTGGCGAACCCTGGGGCCCCGACTTTCCCAAAGTACGTGTGCGCGACTGGGTACATACCCAGGCGCGGCTGGCGGATTATCTGGGCATTGAGCAGTGGGCGGCGGTGGTGGGCGGCAGCCTAGGTGGTATGCAAGTGACGCGCTGGGCGCTGGAGTACCCCGAGCGCTTACGCCATGCGGTGGTCATCGCCTCGGCCATGAAGCTCAGCGCTCAGAACATCGCCTTCAATGAAACCGCTCGCCAGGCCATTATGGCCGACCCCAACTTTCATGGCGGCCGTTATCTGGCCCATGACACCCATCCCAAAAGCGGTCTGGCGGTGGCGCGCATGATCGGCCACATTACCTATTTATCCGATCACGCCATGGGCGAAAAATTTGGCCGGGAACTGCGCAGCGGCAGTTTCACCCCAGGCAATGATGAGCCAGTGGAATTTCAGGTGGAGAGCTATCTGCGCTATCAGGGTGATGTCTTTGCCAACACCTTCGATGCCAACAGCTATATTTTGATGACTCGGGCACTGGATTACTTCGATCTGGCACGGGAATACGACCATGACCCAGTCGCGGCGTTTAGCCATGCCCGCTGCCGTTTTTTTGTGGTGTCATTTTCCACCGACTGGCGTTTCCCCGCCAGCCGGTCCCGAGAGATGGTGAACGCATTGATGGGTGCTCAGCAACCAGTGACTTATGTGGAGATTGAATCCTCCTATGGACATGACGCGTTTTTGCTGCCCAACGAGCGCTACCGGCGCGCGTTCACGTTGTATATGGCGCGCATAGCCCGGGAGATGCAGTCGTGAACACCGTCAACAATAATCACACCATGCGTCTGGATTTAAGCGAAGCACAACACTGGATTGCGCCGGGCAGCCGCGTGCTGGACTTGGGCTGCGGCGATGGCACGTTTTTGAAGCATTTGCGCGACACCAAACAAGTGCACGGCTACGGACTCGAAATCGGCCCCGAGCAAATTAACGCGTGCATTGAAAAAGGCCTCAACGTGATCGAGCACGATTTGGACCTGGGCCTGGGCAACTTCGCCGACGGAAGCTTTGACACGGTGGTTATGGCACAAGCGCTGCAGACCATGAATTATCCTCACGTGGTGTTGGACGAAATGCTCCGCGTGGGAAAAGAGTGCATTGTCACCTTTCCAAATTTCGGACACTGGAAGGCGCGCCTGCACTTGGCGTTTAGGGGCCGCATGCCCGTATCCGATTTACTGCCCTACGAGTGGTACGACACCCCCAACATCCATTTTTGTACCGTGCGCGATTTTGAAATTCTATGCGCGGAAAAAAACATTACCGTATTGCACCGACAAGTGGTGAACGAACAGTCTTCCCGACGCCTGAAGGATCTGTCTCCTAACCTGTTTGGTGAAACAGCGATCTATCACCTCTGCCGCAACGGAGCGTAAAGCTCATACCGCCGGGCCGGCGAAAACAAGTGTGTTAGCATGGGCGGCCATGTTCATCCAATGGTCGCCCATGGGTTTCCCGCGCTTTTTATCGCTCTACAACATTCGCACAGCACTGTTGATTTTTGTGCTGGTGCCCTTTCTGCTCGTAATGGTGATAAGTGCCGGCTTCAGTCTGCACCGTCTGGAGAAGGCCGCCGCCACCGGTATGCAAGATGACATTGAGCTAATTGCCCGCTCCATCCATCGACCGCTTAGCCATGCCCTTGAGCACAACCTGCAACTGACCCTTCGCCGGACCGTCAGCTCCGCTGGGGAAATTGGGCGCGTGTACGGCGTGTACGTTTACGACCGGGACGGTAAACGC
>DAHVRW010000060.1 GCA_027322215.1 Marinimicrobium sp. | reverse complement strand
ACGAGCATGCCTGGCTGTTTAAAATCGTCGTCGTCATCGCGCAACGTGTAAGCGCTGCGCACCATCTCGCCGTCACTTTCCCAGCTGTCGTCCATTACACCGGTTTGGTCGGCCCACTCGCGTCCATGGCTGTTGGGTGCGTAAACCGGCGCGTTGCCGCTGTGGTGGTATGCCATCTGGCCATCGAACTGATACGTGTTCACCGGCACCTTTGGCTGGTTTACCGGCAGCTGATTAAAGTTGGCACCAATGCGATGGCGCTGGGCATCGTTATAGGCGAAGGCGCGTCCGAGCAGCATTTTATCCGGCGACAGGCCAATACCGGGTACGGTATTGCCGGGCGAAAACGCCGCTTGCTCGATCTGCGCGAAAAAGTTTTCGGGGTTGCGATTCAGCGTCATAGTGCCCACTTTGATCAGCGGGTAATCGGCATGGGGCCAGACTTTGGTCAAATCGAACGGATTGAAACGATAGGTTCTGGCCTCGGCATAGGGCATTACCTGTACAGACAGGGTCCAGCTTGGGTGCTCGCCGCGGGCGATAGCGTCAAACAAATCGCGACGGTGGAAGTCCGCATCAGCGCCGGACATGGCCGAGGCTTCTTCGTTGCTGAAAAATTCCATGCCCTGGTTGGTGTGGAAATGGTACTTCACCCAAAACTTCTCGCCCTGAGCGTTGATCCACATAAACGTATGCGACCCGTAACCATTCATGTGCCGCCACGTGCGAGGCAGTCCGCGCTCGCCCATCAAATAGGTGACCTGGTGGGCGGATTCGGGGTTGTTGGTCCAGAAGTCCCACTGCATGTGGTTGTCGCGCAGACCTGAATCGGGCAGGCGCTTTTGACTGCGGATAAAGTGCGGAAACTTCATGGGATCGCGCACGAAGAATATGGGGGTGTTGTTGCCCACCAGGTCATAGTTGCCCTCGTCGGTGTAGAACTTGAGGGAAAAGCCACGCACGTCGCGCCAGGTGTCCGGGCTGCCCTGCTCGCCGGCCACGGTAGAGAATCGCGCCAAAAGTTCGGTGGTTGCGCCTTTTTGAAACAGCGAGGCCTTGGTGTAGGCCGAGACATCTTCTGTAGTTTCGAACACGCCGAACGCACCCGAGCCTTTGGCATGGGGCTGGCGCTCTGGAACTTTCTCCCGGTTAAAGTGGGCCATCTGTTCCAGGAAGTGCACATCATGCAACAGCACCGGGCCGTTGGGCCCAACGGTCAATGAGTTGCGGTCACTGGGTGCGGGTGCGCCCGTGCTGGTTGTAGATGGGCCAGTGGCGTTATCGGAACCGGTCTTATATTTGGACATAGTTTGTCTCCCCACTGAAATGGCAAACGATTCGAAAGTATCAACAGCTAAAGTTTAGGACGACTGGGCGTCCAAATGCCCATTAAAATTGTCTATTCCTTACATAGTCCATCAAAGAGCCCATCACGTAATGTTTACGTGATAAGCCAAAAACGGCGCATTAGACGCTCCTTTAACGATGCCCCTGACGATGACCATAGCCCACGATGGCATAAAAAGCACATGCTATCAGTGCCGTATCGCCCCATAAGAAAACCAGCGGTCATACCCCTCTGATACCTCTCTAGAGGTACCCTCTGTACACCCGGGGGGCAATTGGTTACACGCGATCCCTATGCTAGCCTGAGTTTTACGCAAATGAGGGAGGTTATCGTTATGAAAAGTAATAGCTGGATGAAAACGTTACTGCCTAGCGTTGGTTTAGCCATATGTTTGCTGTTTAGTGCGTCAGCCAGTGCCCACTGCGACTCGTTTGATGGGCCGATTATTCCCGAGGCTCTGGAGGCGTTAGAGAATGGCGAGGTTCAACCGCTGTTGAAATGGGTAGAGCCTGAGCATGAAGAGGAAATTATTGCGGCGTTCGAGCGCGCCAGAAATGTATCCGCCCAAGCTCCAGTCGCGAAAGATTTGGCTGAAACGTGGTTTCTCGAAACCTTTGTGCGTTTGCATCGCGAGGGTGAAGGGGCCGCGTTTACAGGATTGAAGCCCGCCGGTGTTATGCCGGCGTTTTATCAAAAAGCCGATGCCGCGCTTGAAGAAGGCTCGGTGAAGAAATTAGCCGATGACGTTGGCAATACCATAGCCCAGGAAATACGCGACCGTTTTGCCGCGGCGCATGCACTTAAAAAAGACGCGGATAAAAGTACCGAAGACGGGCGCAAGTATGTGGCCGCCTATGTGGATTATTTCCACTTTATCGAAGCGCTGCATCACGTCCTTGAAGCCGAACATCATCACCACCATTAATCGACCGTTGCGCGCGCCCCAAGTGAATTTAAACACCTGGGGCGCAAGCAATGCCCACACACTCTACCGAGTCGCCGGTAAAAGACCCCGTTTTCGAGGCTTAACGCGTTAAACGGGGTCTGGCACCAGCCCATAATCATTGATGGTCTGGTGCGATTTCAGTTACCAAGGCGCCACGCCCTTCGAAAGCAGCCCTTAAACCGCTGCCGGTCGCTTAAGTAACGTGCCCTGGGACTCGGCGATCAACCGGCGGCCGTCCGCTTCTTCAGCGAAAATGTCGCACTGATAGATGGCGTATCGGGAGCTGGATGACTCGATCTGAGCATGGACCGACAAGCGCGTCGCATCACCGGTGGCTCGAATATGCAGTTCCTGCTCCAGCACGGTGCAGGCGCCTATGACCGCTTGGCCAGCGAGCCGAGCGGCGTAATCCACCACGCACCCCAACAGGCTGTATGTGCTGCTGCTATCGGCGCTGGTCTCTAAAGTCTGCAATTGCGCCTCAATCTTGTTGATGCCTGCCTGCCGGACGCTGGGTGCAAAATGCTGCCGGATGGGGTGGCTGGTGAGAAGCGTTTCAGGCAGCGGTATATGAGTAACCGCCGTGTTTTTGGATGCGTTTGCGATGGCCATTGGGGACCTCCGGGCTTGTTACGAGTTCTGGACTATTGGGAGCGCGCCAGCCTATTGGAAGCCCGAGAGGGTTAGTAACGCTTTTGTAAAAAAAGCTATCAGATGGCCAAAAGTTGTAGCTTTTTTTACAAAAGTTGAAGTTATTTACCCCGCCGAAGTTATGTTCTGTGAGACTATTAGTGTTCAGGGTCGCCGGGGGTTTGCTCGTACAGCGCTTTAAAGTTTCGCGGCGTGCAATTGTATTCTTCCTTGAACAGCTTGTTAAAGTACGACACGTTCTTGTAGCCCACCGAATAAGCAATTTCCGCCACGCTCACCTCCGGTGTTTCCGTCAACAGGCGGGCCGCTTCGGTCAAGCGCAACTTGTTGAGATAGCCCGTAAACGTAAAGCCCAGCTCCGCCTTCAAAATGTCGTTGATCCTGGTGCGGCTGACGCCGATGGCGGCGCTCATGGAGTCCAGGCTCAACTCCGCACTGGAGTACTCTGTGGCCATAAAACGCAGAATGCTCTCCTTGTCTTTATCCCGTTTGGGCTCCACCGATAGTTGCTGGTAAGCCACCAGCGGCCGATCCTTGTGCAGCTTTTGCCGTAGGTCGCTAATCAGCGCCCTGGTGTGCTGACGAAACAGCCAGACGCCAGCGGCGCTCCAGAGTAAAAACAGCATCGCCGCCAGCAGATAAAGGTAGCGCCAGTCGCGCCCATGCAGCGTAAGCTCATTGATCTGCACCCGCGAGGTGGTGTTCATGGGGCTTTGAGAGCTGGAGCCAAACATCACCTTGGCCACACGGCTCAGGTCGTAATCTTTCATGGAGAACGCAAATTCAAAAGCGTCCAACCACCACATGGGTGTTTCCAGACGAGTGAGGTCGATGTGCGCCTCATGCCATTGGCTATTACAGGAGATATAAGTGGCCGGTGCACGATAGGTTAAAAATTCACCCGGTTCGGTGATCTGTTCATCCACGGTGAAGGCCGTGAAACTCAACACATTGTCCGTCGTGCATTTCACATTAAAGCTCAGTCCATCGAACGCCGTCAGATCAATAAGCGTGGGCTTGCCGTCCCGGCCCTGGAACACCAGAGAAAGCGCCGCCTGGGGGTGCTCCACGGCCGACGAAAGAAAAAGCTCAACATCTAGGCTGTAACGGGCATCGTGAAGCGTTACCGTGGACAACCCGCCCCGGTTTGCATCGGTCTCGGGCAATTCCTGCCAGGGGTATTCGCTAGCCGCCGCGGGCAGAAGCGCGGCCTGCAAAAAGGCTCGCTCCAGGCATAAATAGGCCAGCAGGGCACTCGCAACGAGCAACCCCAAAACCGTCATAAGCGCTTTTTTGTAGAATTCCAGCATGCGGCGCAGATTACTCGGAAGTGATCCATGTGCCAAGCCTCAGGGGGCATATCGCTTCCCCCTAGCGATGTAGATCGTGACGTAGAGAGTGGCGCAGTTAGTGGTATAGGTAATGGCATAAGTAATGGAATAGACGGCATCTATGTCCCGGTTGACGCCGGGGTGTGCCGGGGCTAAGTTGGTCAATACATCACCATTGCGGAAGTTCTCGCGCGTGGTGCAGCATAGGCGCCAGCGGGACGGCCGTGGCGCGAACCCGCAATCGTTTGCATGAACAAGGAGTGGCCATGTTCCAGGTAACACGAACCGCTGAAGTCAGGCTCGATGTGGAGCTGTCCGGCAAGCTCGACAAAGCCGCCATGAAAGACCTGCTGGATGAGCTCATGGCTAAGTCTGTGGACATCCAACAGGGCGTGCTGCTGATGCGTATCGACAAGTTTGACTTCCCGTCTCTGGGTGCCATCGGGGTTGAGTTATCCCGTATGCCGAGCCTATTTCGCTTTATTTGCCGTTTTGATCGGGTCGCGGTGATGGTGGACAAAGCCTGGGTGCGTAAACTGAGCGAAATCGAAGGCGCATTGATTCCTGGTCTGGAGCTCAAAGCGTTTGAGCTAACCCAGGCCGCTGAGGCCGAAGCCTTTTTGCATCCGGCGTTCTGACTCTTTGTTCGGACCGATGATGACGTGCTGAGCTGGCGGCAATAAGAGCGTGGCCGTCCGTGCCTGGTGGAATGTCATCAGGGGCAATATTGCCCCTTAATTGGCGCACGTATCTTAACGCTCCTTTACTCGAGCCCGCGTTGACCGGTTTGGGCTTTCGGGGTAAGTTCCTAGAGACTGTGCGCGAGTTTGCTTAGTGGTGAAGGATAATCTCAGCCGCTCGCTATAATAAAACCGTAAGGTTTGGATCACGGCGTTGAGCGCCTTCCAAGCCGTTTTTAGCGGTGCTGCTACACTTGTTATTCACAGGGTTCTCTTGTTCTGCATGTCTGGCATGCTTTGACGACTAAGGTTTTGCGGACAGCGTCCACATAAAACGGTCCAGCATGGGTCACGCATGAGAGACGTCCACCGTGAGCCCGTCATAAGGCCATGACTCATGCGCTAGAAAATGCGCTAGAAACTAGAACGTGCGCGAGAAAAAAGGTCCGCTATGAAAAAATTACCCCTGAATCGACGCCAAATACTGCAGTACACCGCCTGGATCACCGGCACGGCGGTGTCCGCACCTCTGGCCGGAGCATTGCTGTCGGGGTGTTCCGACTCCGGTAACGGCGATCTGGCGATGACCGCCAGCGATGACACTGGCCTACCGGTGTTGCACTTTTTCAGTCCCGAGCAATTCCGAGTCGTGATGCGGTTAGCCGATACGATTCTGCCACGCACCGACAGCCCCTCCGCCACTGACGTGAACGTACACCGTACCGTTGATTCTATGCTCGGATTGGTTTTTGCCGAGCCGCACCAGCGCACTTTCAAACACAATTGGTTGGCCTTGGAGCGTTATCTGGAACGCGGCGGCTTTGCCCAGCAAGCCTCCGAGCAACAACTCGAATTGCTGCGCACACTGGAGTTGAGCACCGACGCCGAGCGCGCCGAAGCGCGCCAGGGCTTGCTGGATTTTAAGCAGCAGGTGATTGCCTACTACCTCACCACGGAAGCGGTGGCCGAAAACTTTTTAAATTACGTACCGATCCCCGGCAGCTACGAACCGTGCATTTCCGTGGACGATGTTAACAATCGGGCCTGGGCCATATAATCATGATTAAAACCAAACAAACTGACTACGATGCCATTGTGATCGGCTCCGGTATCAGCGGTGGCTACGCCGCGATGGAGCTGTGTGAAAAAGGCTACAAAACACTGGTTCTGGAGCGCGGTCCCTCGGTTGAACACGGCGAGTACCCCACCGCACACAGCGATACTTGGGATTTGCCGTACCAAGATATGGTGCCGCAGGAAGAAATTGCCAAGCACTACGAAAAGCAAAACCGGCTGTCCTGGTGGGTGCGTCAACAATCCAAACACTGGATTAACAAAGACGACGAATACCCCTACCAGGAAGATGAACGTTTTGACTGGATTCGCGGCCACCACACTGGCGGTCGCTCCATCATGTGGGGACGTCACTGTTACCGTTTCAGCGATCTCGACTTTGAGGCCAACAAAAAAGAAGGGATCGCCATCGACTGGCCCATTCGTTACGCCGATATTGAGCCTTGGTACGACCGAGTGGAAACCTTTGTGGGCATCGCCGGCCAGGCCGAAGGCTTAAAGCAGGTTCCCGACGGGAAATTTCTCAAACCATTCCCGCTTAACTGCGCAGAGCAGCATCTGCGCGAAGCGGTGGCCAAAAAGTTCCCCGGCCGCGTGGTCACGCCCGGTCGTGTCGCCAACCTGTCTGAGTACGACCCAGAAATTCACCGCGGCCATCGCGGCCAATGTCTGTCCCGCGACAGGTGCATTCGCGGCTGCCCTTACGGAGCCTATTTCAGCAGCCTGTCGGCGACACTGCCGGTGGCGCGCGAGACGGGCAACCTGACCATTCGCCCCAACAGCATTGTGCACGAAATTGTCTACGACCCGGCCAGCGGCAAGGCCACCGGTGTGCGCTTGCGTGATGCGGCGAGCGGCGAGCATTTGGAAATTACCGCACGAATTATTTTTTGCAACGCCAGCACCGTGGGCACCACCGCCATTTTACTTAACAGTCGCTCCGAGGCCTTCCCCACCGGCCTGGGCAACGACAGCGGTGAGCTGGGCCACAACATGATGGACCACCACTACGGCATGGGCGCCTCGGGAATTCTGCATGGTCTGGAAGATACCTATTATTCCGGCCGCAAGCCGGTGGGCTTTTATATTCCCCGTTTTTCCAATCTCGATGATGAGACCAAACGTTCCGATTATCTGCGCGGCTTCAGTTATCAGGGCGGAGCGCGGCGTATCGCCAATGCCCCGGCCGGCGTCTTGGGGCGCGACTTGAAAGAAGTTGTCTTTCAGCCCGGCGCCTATCAAATCAGCATGACCTGTTTCGGCGAGCTATTGCCCTACCACGAAAATCGCATGTATCTGGATTTCAACAAACGTGACAAGCACGGGATGCCGCTGATTACCTTTGATGCCAAACTCCGTGAGAACGAGCACAAACTGCGTGAACACGGCGTACAGAGCGCCGTGGAAATGCTGGAAGCGGCGGGATGCGTAAACATTACCTCTTACAACGCCGCTACGGCACCGGGCGCCTGTATTCACGAGATGGGCACCGCACGAATGGGTCACGACCCGCAGACCAGCGTGCTCAACAAATGGAATCAGATGCACAGGGTGCCCAATGTGTTCGTCACCGACGGCTCCTGCATGACCAGCTCGGGTACTCAAAACCCGAGCATCACCTACATGGCTCTGACCGCCCGCGCTGTGGATTACGCACACAAACAGGTGCAGGCGGGCGAGCTCTAACCACGCCATTGCGTTAGTGATTTAACGCGCTACACGTTGGTATCGGGTGTCCATTGGGGCGCCCGATACCAACGTGTAGGTTTCACGCAATCTTCCGCTTAATTTTTTTCAGCGCTCACCCATTGGCGGCGTTGCAAGTCTTGAGCTAATCGGCAAAGTCCCCTAATGTACAGTGACCCGCGCCCAGCTATTGGGGGCGGGTCGCCCAATAAATGGAATTCAGGAAGAGAGGCTCATAAAGACGCTTAATGGTTGCTATGCCTGCACTTGAATCCTCGCCACCGAATACCGTTGTCATGATTGTTACTGTTGTCATGATTACGCACCGGTTTTTCTATTGCGGTGGCCCATGCCTTTAGCCTCTGTTACCGATACCGGGGCCGGGCGCGTTGTGCGACAAGCGGACGACGTGCATATCCAGGGGGATTGGACGCTCCTCCATTACGCCTACCTGAAAAAAACGATTGACGATGTCCCGCCAATCCCCGACGCGGCCCGTGTTGACTTGCAGGCGCTGGGCGCCTTGGATACCGCGGGTGCCGCCTTATTGGTGGATCTTCTGGGCAGTGAGCGCTTACAGCGCGTAGCTCAATGGGCTCCGGAATTATCCGGGCCACGGCAGGCGCTCTTGAAAACCGTGGCCACCGCTATGGCCGATCCCCTAACGCCCCCCGCTTCCAGCCGGTTAACCGTTGCCGACATTCTGGCCAAACTTGGCGCTCATATGGAGCACGTGGGACGGCAATGGTTGGCGCTACTGGGCTTTATCGGGCTGACGCTGGACGTCTTTGGCCGATCGGTTCTACGGCCCAGCAGCTGGCGGATTGCCGCCCTGGCCGATCAAGTCAAACAGACGGGCTTGGATACCATTCCCATCATCGCGTTGCTGACATTTTTGGTGGGTGCGGTGGTGGCGTTTTTGGGGGCGACGGTATTGGGCGACTTTGGCGCCAGCATTTATACCGTGGATTTGGTGGCTTTTTCCTTCCTGCGGGAATTTGGTGTCGTGCTGGCGGCGATTATGCTGGCCGGTCGCACCGCCAGCGCCTATGCGGCACAAATCGGCGCCATGAAAGCCAACGACGAAATCGACGCCATGCGAGTGCTCGGTCTGAATCCCGTTGAGGTGTTAGTGTTGCCACGGGTTCTGGCCATGATGATCACACTGCCAATTCTCGCGTTTGTGGGCATGATCGGTGGCATTGTGGGCGGCCTCTTAGTCTGCCTGCTGGTGCTGGATATTTCCGTGGCGCAGTTTCTGGGCATTTTGTATCGGGACATTCCTGTACACCATTTCTTAGTGGGATTGAGCAAAGCCCCGCTATTCGCTTTTATTATTGCGGTCATCGGTTGCCTGGAAGGCTTTAAAGTGACTGGCAGCGCGCGCTCCGTGGGCGAGCACACGACATCCAGCGTGGTACAGTCCATCTTCGTAGTGATTCTTCTGGATGCGGTTGCAGCGCTGTTTTTTATGGAGATGGGCTGGTGACGGATGAGGCAGCGACACTAATCCGCATTCGCGGCCTGACAAATCGTTTCGGGCCGCGCACTGTGCACGATAACCTGGATTTGGACATCCAACAGGGAGAAATTCTCGGCGTGGTGGGTGGCTCGGGCACCGGAAAATCGGTTTTACTGCGCAGCATCATCGGTCTGCACAAGCCCGATGCTGGGAAAATTCAAGTAATGACTGACAGGCTCCAGCATCACCAGGTGGTGCCCCAAACTCTTGGACTGGCCTGTTCATACGGCGTACTGTTTCAGCAAGGCGCACTGCTGTCATCGCTCACGGTGCAGGAGAATGTGGCACTGCCGCTGATCGAGCAGGCACACCTGCGACGTCCTGAAGCGGAACACCTGGCGCGGCTTAAGCTGGCCATGGTTGGACTGGCGCCGGATGCGGCGACGAAATACCCGTCTGAGTTGTCTGGCGGCATGATCAAGCGCACCGCCCTGGCCCGCGCGCTGGCGCTGGACCCGGAGGTGTTGTTTCTGGACGAGCCTACCGCTGGCTTGGACCCAGTGGGTGCCGCCGCTTTTGATGAGTTGCTACTGACGTTGCGCGATGCTCTGAATTTGACGGTGTTTTTGGTTACCCACGATCTGGACACCCTGTACGCCGTTTGTGACCGGGTGGCGGCCCTGGCGGAGCGACGCGTACTGATAGCTGATCGATTGCCGGTGGTGGCCGCCTATGATCACCCCTGGATTCAAGCCTATTTTCATGGGCCACGCAGTCGCTCAGCCCAGCATGGGGCTCAGCCATTGGAGAGCGTTTGAATGGAAACCCGGATTCGCCACATACTGATTGGTCTGTTCACCGTAGTAGCGTTTCTCGCCATTTTGGCGTTCGCCCTCTGGCTTGGCCAAGCCACCGCTGAGCGTGAGTACACCTATTACGAAATCGGCTTTGATCGAGCGGTGAGTGGCTTGTCCGAAGGCAGCTCAGTGCTTTACAGCGGCATCAAGGTGGGCGATGTCGTCAGCTTAACCTTGGATCAAAAGGACCCTCGCCATGTACGCGCACGCATTCGCGTGTTTGCGGGTACCCCCATCAAAGAAGACACCGGCGCGAAGCTGCAGCTGGCCAATATTACTGGCGGTATGGTGGTGCAGTTACATGGCGGCAGCCCTGAGAGTCCGAGTTTGCCGGGCGATGAAGAAAATCCGCCTCTTATTTTAGGCGACCCGTCACCGTTCACCGCGTTAATGTCACAAAGTGAGGACATCGTCGCCAACCTGAATCGGGTTTTGGAAAGCGCGGCGAGTTTATTCTCGGAACAAAATAGTGCCAAAGTCAGCCAGATTCTCGACGACCTAAGCCGGACCGCCGGTGTGCTTGCCGAACACCGGGGCGATTTGGGTCAGAGCCTGGCAGCCCTAGAGCAGGTGCTGACTGAGGCCGGCGCCTTGGCGGAAGCGCTCAACCACCTATTGGACGATGATGGACGTCAGACGCTGGCCAGTGCCCGAGCGACGTTTGACACCTTAAACCGATTGATTGGAGACAATCAGGGCAGTCTGGACCGAGGGCTGCAAAGTATCGGTGATTTAGGGCCGGCCATTACAGAGCTGCGCACGGCATTGCGTGCAGTACAGCGTGTCGCTGAGCGACTCGACGACAACGCCACGGAATTTCTGTTTGGCAGTGATCAGATTCAGGAGTACCGCCCATGAACCTACGAATCGGATGGCTCGCCGCAATTTTGTTGTGCGCTCTGAGCGCCTGCACAATCATTCCCTTGCCCGAACCTTACCAAGTATACACTTTGCCCTCGGCTCCGCCAGTGCCGTCTGACGCTGAGNCCATCCCCTATACACTGCGGGTGGAAACGCCCAGAAGCAGTCGAACCTTAGCCAGCATCCGCATCCTGGTGACGCCCGACGCGGCGCAGCTAAGCGCTTATGAAAACGCCCGCTGGAGCGATTTGTCGCCGGTATTGGTGCGGGATCATTTAATAGAGGCGTTCCGCTCCGACGGGCGCCTGCACGCGGTGGTGCACGAAGACAGTCGCGTCACCGCACAGATTGAATTGACCAGTGAGCTGCGTACATTTCAAAGTCATTATGTGGACAATCACCCAGAAGCGCACATTCGCCTCGATGCACAACTGATCCATACCGGCAGGCTGGAAGTGATCGCCACGCGACGTTTCGAAGTGCGCAAAGCCAGCGATAGCCCCAATCTCGATTCGGTGGTCGCGGCTTTAGGGAAGGCGACCGACGAGTTGGCCGAGCAGCTTCTGGCGTGGAGCTACCAAAACATTTTGGAGCTATAACCGTAATTTTCCTTTTATCTTTCGGTGCATTTTTCGGCTTATCGTCGATCTCATTGTTGCGTATGTTTCTTTAAACAGCACCCATATAGTGGCAAAAAAACGTACGCCTGTCGCATAGTGTCACGACGGCATTGATCGGCCTTGACTCACGTTGATCGCAGGGTACAGAATCTGTAGCGTCTTACCGCAATGCCGAGCGACTGAGGGTTGATTGAGTTGATTGAATCGCCGGCTCCGCGCTGATCCGTAACGGCACAGTATGAACAGTATGATGAGACACAGGGGACTTAACCGAGCATAAGGAGTTAATTATGAGTGCAGCAAAACTCGTTGGTATCGTGTTGTTGGTGGTGGGTATTCTGCTGGTGTTTTTTGGCTGGCAGTCGTCGCAAGGCATCGATGATCAGGTTTCAGAAGCGGTTACCGGCCGCTTCACTGACACCACCGTTTGGTATTTTATTCTCGGCGCTATTGGGGTGGTGGCGGGAGCATTTCTTGCGTTTGTGAAAAAAGCCTAAGCCATCAATACCCTGCCTCGGCTCAAACAGGGGGCTCTGATTGATTCTTTCAGGCACCCCTGTATGGCTTACCCTCTTAAGCATTTTTTCTTTCCCCAATTAATACTCAGCTACTGGTGTGAACCGCGCGCTGGCGAAAGCGCTCATCCAACCGCTGCACTTCGGCATCGATATCATCCGTCAGAACCTGCTCTGTGTGATCCAGTCGCTGGGTGGCGGTAGGCAGCAGGACATCGAATTGCACACCGCTGATATCCATGGGCTCAAAGCACAGGCGCCGGTCATTGCGCTGCGGATAATAGCTCACACGCCAAAGGGGTCTGTGGGGGTGCGCGGGATCGAAGTACTCCTGTTTCCCCTTGGTTGCAAAACCTTCCAACCGCTGGGTAACTTGATGGCTCTGTTGATCGTCCACGGCGGTCACTTCCACACTGCGCAGCGGCGTATCCAGTGGCCATTGCCGCATCTGTTGGTGTTCGCCTTCGGCGCTCACACACACCGGCTGGCCATTTACCAACACCACTTCCACCCAGTCCGTCAGTATCTCACCGTTAGCGAATTCAAAGCGTAGCGTATAGCGACCCTCAGGGGTGGTTATATTGCTCACGCGAATCTCGCCCTCATAGCCTTTGACAATTTCGTTGACAAAGTACAAGCCCAGCCCCCGACCATGATATTCCCTGGCGCGGCGGGTTGAAAAACCCAATTGAAACAGATTTGATCGATCTTCCTCACGAATGTGCGGGCCCCGGTTGTACACGCTCAGGTGGACGTAACCATCGTGTTCAGTCAGGGTGAGTGCCACGGGCGAAAACGGCACTTTGTAACCGCGCCTGGCGGAAAAGAACTGGGCGTTTTTCAGCAGGTTTTCTAACAGCAGAACCAGATGGTTCTCATTGCCGAGCAAATCGCTGACGCTTGCCAACTGAATAAACCATTGCGCATCGACCACCTTGTACTCCTCACCGGGCGATAACTCCGGCAGCGCCTCCGTGCTGGCCAACGCCACCGCCCGCCACGCCGCTCGTTGAGGTGAGTACACGGGCTCGTAGGGCAGCGGGTTGTCCCCGGTGACCTCAAGCAAACGCTGATAATAATGTTCTTCGCACTCGCACAACAGATTGCTTATATGCAGCGCCAGGTTATCCGCCGTCGACAGATCCAGAAGGTCCCACAGATAGCGCATGGCTTCCAGGGCGGCGCCAACAGCTTGTTGGTCAGGCTGAGAGCTGGTCTCCGTTCCGGTTAGCTGCTGCAAGACGGTTTGCACTTTATCGAAACTGATCACACCGTTGTGGCGCACCTCGGCCGCAATGCTTTTGAAATGCAAAAACTTTTCGTCGTACTCGATGTA
Organism: Marinimicrobium sp.; assembly: GCA_027322215.1. Lineage (GTDB taxonomy): Bacteria > Pseudomonadota > Gammaproteobacteria > Pseudomonadales > Cellvibrionaceae > JAVDDU01. The sequence goes on along the minus strand of DAHVRW010000060.1, from coordinate 170 downwards.
GTCTAACAATTTATCGCTGATAAACAGCTTCAGCTTGTCCGCATGGCCTGAGTAGGTGTGAGCCTTTAATTGCAATTGCTTTTTGCTCTGCCACAGCTCCGCCACTTGGTTATGCAAACGTTGAATATCCCTGGCTTGGTTGCGGTGCTGTCGGTAGTGGTGAAACAAGT
>DAHVRW010000005.1 GCA_027322215.1 Marinimicrobium sp. | reverse complement strand
TGTAAAAGTAGGGCGTGGACCACACCGGCATGGCTTCCATGTCGCCCACCAGCTCGGCGGTGTCGCGGTTGATGGCTGAGCCCACCATTTGAAACAGCAAACGACGCGCTGGCTCGTAATCCCGGTCGTACTGGTGTTTGTGCAGCTTGCGCTCGGGCGTCAGGTCGAACCAATGCACAATGATATTGGTCGCGACGATGATCAGGGCCGTAATCAACCAGAAGGTGAAGAAGACTTTAAGATAAAGGCGTGTCATTGGGCGGAGGTGTCACTCACAGTAAGCATATAACCCGCGCCGCGCACGTTGATGATTAAATCTTTGTGGGCGCCGGCGGCGGTGAGCTTTTTACGAATATTGCTGACGTGAACATCAATACTGCGGTCGTAGGGCGTCAGTTTTCGGTTCAGAGCTTGCTCGGTCAGTTCCTGCTTGCTGATTACCCGGCCCGCCTGGCGCACTAAAAGCTCCAGAACGCTGAATTCGGTCCCCGTCAATGGAACCTCGATATCCTGCCATGTTGTGGTGCGGCTGCCCAGGTGAAGGCTGATGTTTTCGACGGTTAATCGTTCGGGCGAGCTGCCGGTTGGAATGTTGGGCGCAGCGCGACGCAACACAGCGCGCACTCGTGCTACCAGCTCACGGGGATCACAGGGCTTGGGCAGATAATCGTCGGCGCCAATTTCCAGCCCCACCACCCGGTCGATGGTGTCGCCTTTGGCGGTGAGCATCAATACCGGTGTGCTGTAGTTTTGGCGCAACTCTTTGAGAACCTCAAAACCACTGCGGATCGGGAGCATAACGTCTAAAATTATGGCGGCATATGGGACTTTTTGCACTTGTTCCAGCGCCTGTTGGCCATCGTGGGCCAGGTCGACACTGAAACCCTCGGCGGTGAGGTATTCCTGCAGAAGTTGGCATAACTCCTGGTCATCATCAATTAATAATAGTTTGGCCATATCCTACTCGTTTTGTCGTCATCGGACAGTCGCTTAACTCAGTGTGCTACAGACTGCAGTGCCTGTCATGGCTCGCCGCGGCATTTAACCATTCTTAACATAGGCTTGCTATGGTTACGCCATTACAGCGAAACTGGGGGCTGGGTAAGAGGGCGGGCACGGCGTTCGACGGTTCATGGACTGGGTGCGGAACTCTTGCGCGCCTGCGGCAATATTGGGAAAATCCGTTCACGGTTCTGGCGGCTAGAGGTGATTGTGGGCGAAATTGGATTGTTTTTTGGCAGTGATGACGGAAACACTGAACGGGTAGCTTATCAAATTCAGCACTGCCTGGGCGAGACTGTGGTGGATGTGCATGATATCGCCGATGCCACGCAGCTGGACTTCGGCCCTTATCAAAAAGTGATCTTGGGTATTCCCACCTGGGATTTCGGCCAGATCCAATCGGATTGGGAAGAGTTTTGGGACGATATCGCTGAGGTGGATTTTTCCGGTAAGCAGGTGGCCCTGTTTGGACTGGGCGATCAGTTTGGCTATGGCGATTACTTTTTGGATGCCCTGGGTATGCTGCATGATATTGTGCTGGCGTCCGGCGCGGAGATTAAAGGTCATTGGCCCACTGAAGGCTATGAGTTCGAAGCTTCCAAAGCCGAGATTCCAGGGGCGGGGCAGTTTGTGGGACTGGGGATTGACGAGGACCAGCAGGAGGAATTGACGGCGGATCGACTCAATCGCTGGTGTGCACAAATTCACGGGGAATTCGGTTTGTCCAGCCCCCTGCAGCCTTTAGAATCCTAAACCGCCTCGTGGACGAGGCAACTTGCCCAGGCACACACCGGACGATGACCCGAAAGGTGAAAGGTGAAGGGTCAAGGTAAAAGATGAGAGCTAAAAGCTCACGTCGTTATACCTCGGCAACAAACACCGCCCTGAGGGGCGCTGGGTGACCTTCCACCGTTCGCGAGACATCGTGTGGGTCGAGAAAATCCGCCAGTGATTGAAAACGCATCCATTCGGTTGCCCGTTGCTCCTCGGAGCTGGTCGGGCATAAATCCACCATACGGGCATTTTTGAACCCCACTTTGGTCAGCCAGGAAAGCAGACTGGGGCAACTTGGCAAAAACCACACATTGTTCATCTTGGCGTAGCGTCCCTCCGGCACCAATACCTCCCCCAACTTGCCTTCGATGACCAGCGTTTCCAGCACCAATTGCCCGCCCGGGCGCAGCGCGTCTTTGAGCTCGCGAAGATGGTCCATCGGCGAGCGGCGGTGATAGAGCACACCCATGGAAAACACGGTATCGAAGGCCTGCAAATTTGGCGGCAGCGCTTCGATGCCCACCGGCAGCACATCGACGGGGTGATGCGTTCCGGCCAACGTCTTTATCGCCTGGAACTGCACCACAAACCGCGGCGAAGGGTCTATGCCGATAACCCGCTGCGCACCCGCACCCAGCATGCGCCAGCAGTGGTAGCCGTTGCCACAGCCCACATCCAGCACCAAACGATGCTCCAGCGGCGCCAGGTGCCGTTTGACCCGGTCCCATTTCCAGTCCGAGCGCCACTCGGTATCCAGGTGAATGCCATATAGATGATAGGGCCCCTTGCGCCAGGGGATGAGCTCAGCCAGCGCCGCGTGCAATGCCGCTTGGGTATTGGCATCGCAGTCGGAGGCGCGGCCAATGGTGACGCTATCGGTGAAGTCCAAAAATGAGGGTTGCAGCGGCGGAATACGTGCCAGTGCCTGCTGCCAGGCGGGCAAATCCCCGTAGCGCTGGGTGCAAAGGCCCGCCTCGATTTGCGCGGGCAGTTGTTCTGCCCAGTGGGCCAACGGGGTATCGGACAGAGCGTCCAATAAATTTTGATAGGCTTTCAGCATGACAGGCGTGGTTTATTTTATGGCGATTAAAGAGGCGAAGTTAAAACATTGAAACCACACATCGACGCTGCTGAAACCGGCGTGGCGCAAACGGCTTCGATGGGTCGCCAAGGATTCCGGTAATAGCACCTGCTCCAGTGCGGAGCGTTTTTGGGCGATTTCCAGGTCGCTGTATCCGTTGGCCCGCTTGAAATTATGGTGCAGCTCAATCATCAATTCGTTGTGGGGCTCATCGTCAAACACGACCTTTTCCGACAAAATCAGGACGCCCCCTGGGTTCAGCCCTTTATAAATCTGTTCTAAAACCGATAAGCGCTGGCTGAGCGGCACAAACTGCAGGGTGAAGTTCAGTACCGCCATGCTGGCATTCTCTAGCGTCAGCGATTGGATGTCGGCACAGCGCAACTCCACGTCAACTTCCATTTCGGGTTCGGGGTTACTGGCTAAACGCTTAGTGGCTAAGTGCTGCTGGCAGCGCTCGATCATAGCCGGTGAGTTGTCCACCGCTACGATGCGCACCTGGGGTACACGGATGCGGCGGCGCATGGCCAGAGTGGCGGCGCCCAGTGAGCAGCCCAGATCGTAGCACTGGCTCGCGGGCTGCACGTAGCGCTCGGCCAGATCGCCGATCATATTGATAATGGTGGCGTAACCTGGAACCGAACGCTTGATCATATCCGGAAACACCTCTACCACGGCCTGATCGAACGCAAATTGGCTCACTTGAGCCAATGGGTCGGCATAGAGGCGGTCGGCTTTGTGGTCGGGCATCAGACTCCCCTGGAGCAATGTGTGGGCAAGGCATTATAGGGCAAGGGCGCCCGGACGTCAGTGGCTTGCCGTGCCCGAGGCGTGGAATTAAGCTATTCTCAACCCAGAGAATCACGTGGGGAACGTATTTGATGGCTTACGCGGACTACAGCAAGCTGAAAGTGCTTATTGTCGATGATTTCGACAATTTCCGCATGGCCGTAAGCAAAATGCTACAGGAATATGGCGCCCGGGATGTGGATACCGTCAGCAACGGGCGCCAGGCTCTGCAGCTGTGCAGTGAGAATCGGTACGATCTTATTCTGTGCGATTACAATCTGGGCACCGGAAAAAACGGCCAGCAGGTGCTGGAGGAACTGCGTCATCGGCGTCTGTTGGCTCCGCAATGCCTGTTTGTGCTGGTTTCGGCCGAATCCAGTAAAAATGTGGTCATGGCGGCGTACGACTGTGAGCCGGATGATTACTTGGCCAAACCGGTCACCACCCGTGCACTGCGTCAGCGCCTGGATCGACTCCTGAAGCGCCGGCATACTCTGGCGCCCATCCACAAAGCCATAGAAAGCGGCGACGCTGACGCGGCCATCGGCCTGTGTCGTCAGCACATCGATGCCAATACTCGCTATGCGGGCATGTGCCAGAAACTTCTGGGGAATTTGTACTGCCAGCGCGGTGATTACGCACAGGCGGAGGAAGTTTATCAAACGGTGCTGGCGCAACGATCTTTGGATTGGGCGCTGGTCGGTATGGCCGAGGTAAAACGGGCGCAGGGCAATTTGCTTAGCGCTCAGCAGTGGCTGGAAGAGGCCTTAACCGTCAACCCGCTCTACATGAAAGCGTATGATGTGCATGCGGATCTTTTGCGCGAGCAGGGCTCCAGTGAGCGATTGCAAAACGTATTGATGGAGTCGGCGGAGACGTCGCCGCTCTCGATTTTACGACAGCAACGACTGGCTGATGTGGCCGCGGCAAACAATGATTTGATGGTGGCCGCGGAGGCTTACAAACGCGCGGTGCGGCTAAGCGAACATTCCTGTTTTGAGCGCGCCGACGATTACTTAAACTTGGGGCGCAGCGTGGCCAGCTTGTGGGAACAAAACCAAGAACAGGCCAAGAGCCTAAGTCGTGATGCGTTAAAGGCCCTAACGGAATACGACCAGCGCTTTGCCAAGAGCCCCGAGGTAAAAGCCCAGCGTATGCTGGTGGAATGTCAGCTGTCCGCGGGGCAGGGCGATACGTTAAAAAGTGAACGTCTATTGGCCGAGGCGGAAGAGTTGCTGGAGTCGGTTCCTTTAAACGGGCTGGACATCGATATGGAGCGGGTGCAGGCCTACCACGCCATAGGGCAGAAAGACAAAGCACAAACGCTTTTGCGCGAGTTGGTGCAACGTCATGACGGCGATGAAGAGCAGTTACAGCGGTTGGATCGGCTGTTGCAGGTTCCGGCCAGTAAGAAAAATCGCCAACTGGTGGCGGAGATTAACCGCAAAGGCATCGCCTGTTACAACGCGGGTGAATACGCCGATGCCATTGAACATTTCTCGTTGGCGTTGAGAAAGTTTCCATACCATTTGGGGATCAGACTCAACCTGGCTCAGGCACAACTGGACCAAATTCAGGCCCACGAGCCTACCGAGGCGGCCCTGGCCGATGCCCGTGGCATGTTAGCGTTTGTCGGTGAACACATTGAAGCCCGGCACGAGCAATTGCCACGCTATCGACAACTGCTGGACATGCTCAAGCAGTGCGAGCGAAAAGCCTCTTCCTCTTAAGCACGGAGACCTCTATGCGCCACGATAAAGATAACTCTAGCGCGGATCGGGATCAGGACGACACTCTGGATTTCAGTTTCGTGCTGGCGTCCAGCGTCCACGACATGAAAAACTCGTTAGGCATGCTGCTCAATTCGTTAGAGTCGATGGCCCAAGACGCGCCGCCACAGAATGAGGCCCAGAAACGATATTATTCGACGCTGAGCTATGAAGCGTCCCGCATCAATAATGAATTAGTACAGCTTTTAGCACTGTACCGCATACAGCATGAAACATTCATGGTGCAGGTGGATGAGCACGTCGTGATTGATGTCATCGAGGATCAGTTGGCACGTAACGAGATGCTTTTCGAAACCCGCAATATGCAGGTAGAGGTGTTGTGTGACGAGACGCTGCGTTGGTACTTCGACTGTGATCTGATTGGTGGCATTGTCAATAATATCTTAGTAAATTGTGTGCGTTACTCCCACGCGCGGATTCAAATTGCCGTGCAGGTGGAGGACGACATGTTGTGCTTAACAATAGCCGACGATGGCCGTGGCTATCCGCAGGCAATGCTGGATGCGCCTCAGCTGGAAAATGCCGGCGTTTCTTTCGATACCGGCAGTACCAATTTGGGGTTGTTGTTTGCCCATCGGGTCACCGCACTACACCGGGCCCGTGGGCGCAAAGGATGCATACACTTGGCAAATAATGGGCCGCTGGGCGGTGGGGTGTTGTCGCTTTACCTGCCCTAGCGGGAGGGGAGCGTCTGGTTCATTCCAGATGGTTCCCGGAATGGAACTCTCCCAACACAGGTATAGCACCATGCTTAAACTTCGCGACCCAAAAAACCGGCACGGCGCCGTATGGCTGGTGGAACCCGGCGTAACCGTCGGCCGCCGCGCAGGCAACCATTTGGTGATCGATCGCCCGGACGTGGCGGATTGTCAATTTGAAATCCGCGTGAAGGGTGAACAGTTCGTTCTTCGCAATCGTGCTCCCGATTATCCGCTGAGCGTCAATGGTCAGCCCGTGGCCGACGGCTATGTGTTGCGCGAACGGGATCTCATCGGGTTTGGCGCGGTGGAGTTGCAACTGGTCGACCCAAAGAAATTCGCACGTTCTCCTGAAGACACAAGAACGACTTGGGCATTAAAAGCCAACAGTGCGGCGCTGGGCGGGCGCGTGTACCCGCTAGGCAGCACCGTGCTGATCGGCCGATCCAGCGAGTGCGACATTTCGTTGGCCGTGGCTCACTTGTCCCGCCGTCACGCCAGCTTGTTTGTGCGAGATGGGCTCTTGTACGTTAAAGATCTAGGCTCGGCCAATGGCACTTATCTCAATGGCGTGCGGGTGTCTGAGGCCCGGGTGCGTCGTGGCGATGAGTTGTCATTTGATACGCTCAGCTTTGGTGTCATAGGCCCGCTCGATGATTTGAATCGCACCAGTATCCGCATTAAACCTTCAAACGTTGCGTCGGCGCCGAGCCTTCACCGTCATCAAAAATCCGTCATTGCCCCTAAACCGCGAACGCAGCCTGGCGCTCGACGCCGAGCCGTGCCACAACCGGCGGCCGCGCCACCGCCAAGCCCAGCCCTCGAAGTGAAGGGGCCAGGCCGCCGGGCATCTGGTGCGGGCCGGGTTTGGCTTACGGTGGTTTTGCTGTTTCTGGTCAGTGGCGCCTTGGTGTATCACTACGGTCGCTAGCGGCCAGTGAGGTATCATAAGCCGTAAACGGCCGATCAGCCGGCGTGCTGGTCGGCCGTGATTCACACGCTATCCGATGCATTTTGTGATGACGCGGTGTTGACAACGTCATGAGAGGAAGTACGGCTTTATGAAGCAGATTATTCTTTATACCACGAGCGGTTGTCATCTGTGCGAGCAAGCCAAGGCGCTGTTGGAGCCGCTCGTTACCTCGCGACGGTTGTGGCTAAAGGAGGTCGAGATCGCTGACTCGGATGAGCTGCTTGAGCATTATGGAGTCCGTATTCCCGTTATTGCGATGGGGGGTGCGGGCGCGGAGTTGAATTGGCCGTTTGACAGCCAGGAGCTGGAAGATTTTGTGCGCCGCCAGAGTTAATGAGTTCGGCTGATGCCCATGTTGTCCATGGTGTCGGAGACCCAGCTCAGGGCATCAAGGTAAATATGTGAAAGTTGGCCTGGCGAAATGTTCCGCTGTTCCAGGTATTGCCAATCGATCAGCTCCCATTCGGCGCGTTCGTAATGTTCAACGATTTTTAACACCGCGCCTTCGTCGCCAGCGTAGGCGAGCAGTGCATCGGTTAGCTCGGGGCTGAGGGCGATGTTGGTCAGCAGTGATTCCATTGGCACATCCATAAAGGCGTCCAGCGTGGATAGAAGGCCCACCGTAAAGTAGGAATCGCTACGGGCCTCCTGGTCGATCTTTTGGGCGATCACCTCACACATTCGCGCTCGGGTCATGGCCGCGACACTGAGTTCCAAGGGCTTGTCGCCCAGGTTTGCCATAGCCAGCAAGTTGACCCAGTTTCGAATGATGTTCAGGCCCAGCAATGTGATCGCCTGACGCAAAGAGCTGATACTGCGCGGCAGCGCAAAAGCGGCTGAATTGACCAGTTTCAAGAGCTTGTAGCTGAGCATGGGATCTTGAGAAATCAGCCGATCCACCTGGGCTATCGAAACCTCCGGGTCGTGCAAAATAGTCAGCAACTGGAGTACGGCTTGTTTGCTCTCGGAAACTTGACGGCCTTTAATAATTTTCGGCCGCGCAAGAAAGTAGCCCTGAAATAAGTCAAAGCCCACACTCTTGCAAAACTCCAGGGTTTCATAGGTCTCAACTTTTTCAGCCAAAAGTATTTTTTGCAGGGGCTTCACATAGTTAATGTGCTCGTGCAGCTGACGCTGGTCCAGCGCCAGCACGTCCAGTTTGATTACGTCGGCGTAGGGCAGTAATCGGCAGGTGTCGGGTCCTAATACAAAGTCATCCAACGCGATGGTATAGCCCTGTTTTTTCAAGTTTTTCAGACTGTCCAACATGTCGGCATCGACTTCTTGGTTTTCCAGCACTTCGATAACCAACTGACGGCGATCGAACGGTGGCGGCGTGCGAAGCAAGGCGCGGGAGAAGTTGATGTAGGCCTGATGAGGTCCCACCACCGCGGCCATCGATAGATTGCCGTACGTATTCAGGATGACTTGAGAGCTGGCGCGGTCCCCGTCGTTGAAGGTGGCCTTATTCATATCGCTGGAGCGATACAGCAACTCATAAGCGACCACCTGCATCTTGCGGTTGAAGATCGGTTGGCGTGCTAACAGTGGGAGTAGCTCAGGCATGGGAAAACGACCAGCTTCCGTTGGAGCGTTGAGCCTGGGGCCGACGGTACGTGGTTAACGCACCGCCATGTGAGCAATCGTGCATCTTAGCCCCGCGATTGCGACCTTTATCCATGTGAGAACCCTCACCGGTATTGAGGTAAGCCGGGAGCGTGTGCGCTAAATTACAGTAAATTTTGAGCTTCCTCAGGTGTGATAATGGGGCTCAGTTCACCCAGACGATAGCCGTAGATCACCGAATACGCCAGCACATTTTGCACGTAACCCCGGGTTTCCCGAAACGGAATGGTTTCAATCCACACATCGTAGGGCAGTGTGCGTTCCGTGGCCCCGAGCCATTGCCGTACCCGCGTCGGGCCGGCGTTATAAGCGGCCGCGGCCAGGATTCGATTGCCATTGAACTCGTTCAACAGCTGGTGCAAATAACGGCTGCCCAGTGCGATGTTGGTGTCGGGGCTTAGCAGATCGTGCTTGCGATAGGGAATGCCTGCCCGACGCGCGGTGTACTGAGCGGTGGTGGGCATCAGCTGCATTAGCCCCAGGGCGCCCGCAGGCGAACGGGCGTCGGCCATGAACGCACTTTCTTGACGGGCAATGGCGAACAGCAGGTGCGGGTTGATGGATGTGGCTTCGGCGGCGCTGTCCATTTGTTCCCGATAGGCCAGGGGGAAGCGCAGTTGTAGATCGTCCCAGGAGCGTGTGCGAATGGTGGCCTGGATCCCGTTGCGGTACCAACCCCAGCGCTCCGCCAATTTGCCGGCGGCAATAATGGATTTGCTATCGAGCGCACGAGTGGTATGAAACCACTCCCGGCCGGCATTGGTGAGATCGCCTACCAGCAATAGTTCCCGGGCTCGGGTTATGCCGGGTAAACGCTCAACCTGCTCCAGTAAGGTGTCGGTGACATCCACGGGGCGGTCCAGCAGCCGATATTCGTAACCGAGTTTATCGGCGGATAAAAAACCATAAAAGCTGCGCGTGGCGGCAACGGCGGCGTACAGATCCATGGCGCTGGGGCCGTCCTCAGGCTCCAGATCAAGCTCTTCCATTACGCGGGCGCGCCAGTAGCGCCAGCGGTCGCTTTCCCGGCTGGCCTCGGGCAACTGCGCCAGCCATTGTGAGGCGCTCTGCCAGTCCTGTTGCCGCAGGGCGTTGCGGATCAGACGCTCGGTCAGGTCTTCGCTGGTCAGCTGAGGGCTTTGCGTGAGCAGATTTTTCGCCGCCTCGAAATTGTTTTGCAGTACCAGCCGGGTGGCAATGTGCCGTTGAATTTCCAGACGGTCCTGATCTTCGAATAACTGCTGGGCGTCGTAGCGATGCCACAAGTGTAAAGCGTTGGGAGCGTCCCGGCGGGCTAAACGGTCCAGACCGTGCAGAATAATTTCCCGCATTTCGGGTGACTGCGCGCTGAAACGGCCCATTTGGCGCAAGCGCTCGGGGTTGCGGTCGACCTCCCGGTACAGGGCCGCCAGCCGCTGTTGTTCTTCGGGCATAAGCCGCCCGACATAAGTTGCCAGGCTGCGGTTACGGGCCTTAAGCGCCTTGCGGTGACGCTCCCAGGCGATGTCCTGGGTCAGGCCGCCAGCCTCCATCCAGCGGGCGAATAGCGGGTCGCAAGCGTCCGGTTGCGAGCGCTCCACGTTCCACAGCGGTGCCACCTCATCCAGCGCGCTCTCGTCATTATTTTCAAGTCGCGCGAAGAGCTGGTGGCAGTGTAGGCGGGTGTCGTTCAGGTCGGAATGATAAAATTGGCGGTATTCATCCCACCGTTTGTGGGCTGCCAGATGGCGCAACCAACGCTGGCGCAGCTGCTCCCCCAGATAACTGTACGGGTGCTCGTACAGAAAGTTGGCCACTTCTTCGCTGCTCAGATTACTGAGCTGGCGGGTCATCTCCTGATACTGCAGATAGGGCAGCAGGGGGTAATCCTGCAGCTCAGCGGCCAGTGCGCGATAGCGTTTCATCTGACGCTGGCTCAGAGCACGCTGTGCCTCTATATAGGTCTCACGCTGCTGCTCTAAGCTCAATTGACCTGGCTTTTTATCGACCGGTTGGTCGCTAGCCTGAACACCGGCTGTTGCCCAGAGCGCACTGAACAGCGTCAGAGCCACCCAGGCTCGCCGCGCGCGAAAAATCGCCCACATTGACTATACCTCAGCTATGTGATTTGTCGTCGGACCTTCAGTGGTGGTAAGTGTAGTCCTTCGTCGGCCGCTTTGGATTTTTTATCTATACATGCATCTACAACATGTGCCTGTGCGCCGAAATCTGGGAAGAGCAGCGGCAAACCCTGTATGATATGCGGCGCGGCCAGGGCACGTTTGTGCCTGGGAAATGCTCTTGAGCATACCAGTCTCGGGGCTGTGCCGCCAGCCTCTTTCTAGTTCATTCCTTTTTTAAAAGCCGCTTCTATGCCTTTGATTACTCTTGATAAAGCAAGCTTAAGCTACGGGTTGCAGGTCCTGCTGGATAATGTGGATCTTAATATAGAACGGGGCCAGCGAGTGTGCTTGATTGGGCGCAACGGCACGGGTAAATCCACCTTGCTTAAAGTGCTGGCTGGTGAGGTTGATCTGGACAGCGGCAGCATCAGTCGCGACCCCGGGATCCGCCTGGCGCGCCTTGAGCAAGACCTGCCCGAGGCCGACGACCGCCGGGTATTCGATGTGGTCGCCGATGGTGTAGAGGGCATGGGCGCTTTGTTGAGCGAATATCATGGATTGGCGCAACAGGCGGACGAAGACAGCTTGAACCGCATGGCTCAGTTACAGCAACAGATCGAAGCGCGAGACGGCTGGCAACTGCAGCAGCAGGTGGAAACGGTACTGACCCGGCTCGAGTTGCCGGGCGAGCGATTCATGAGGGAATTATCCGGCGGCTGGCGACGGCGGGTAGCTCTAGCTAAGGCGCTGGTGGCCGAGCCGGATATATTGCTGCTGGATGAGCCCACGAACCATCTGGATATCGCGGCCATTGAATGGCTCGAAAAACAGCTTCTGAGCTACACCGGCGCTCTGGTGTTTATCACTCACGATCGCTCCCTGCTGCAGAACGTTGCCACTCACATTGTCGAGCTCGACCGTGGCCAGATACGCACCTGGGCAGGTGATTATGAACGATATCTGGTCTATCGGGAGCAGGCGTTGGCGGAAGAGGCGCGCCACAACGCACTGTTTGATAAAAAACTCGCCCAGGAAGAGGCCTGGATTCGTCAGGGCATCAAGGCGAGGCGAACCCGTAATGAGGGCCGGGTGCGGGCCCTTAAGGCCCTGCGCGAGACGCGTAGTCAGCGGCGTGAGCTCATCGGCAATGCCAAATTTTCCGTCAGCTCCGGAGAAAACTCGGGCAAATTGGTGGCCGAGCTCAAGAACGTCAGTTATGCCTATCCCGACAAGGAAATTGTGCAAGATTTTTCGACCGTGATCATGCGCGGCGACCGCATTGGTTTAGTGGGGGCGAACGGCGCGGGCAAGAGCACGTTATTAAAACTGATTCTGGGCGAGCTGGAGCCTCAAAAAGGCACAGTGCGTTTGGGCACCAATCTGTCCGTGGCGTATTTCGACCAGCTGCGCGATCAGGTGGACCTGGACAAAAGCGCGGTGGACAACATTGCCGAGGGGCGAGAGTTCATTGAGCTTAACGGCCGGTCCCGTCATATTATTTCGTATCTGGGTGACTTCCTGTTTACCGGCGAGCGGGCGCGCACACCCATGCGTGCCATGTCGGGGGGGGAGCGCAACCGGGTGCTGTTGGCCAAGTTGTTCAGCAAGCCGGCCAACCTCCTGGTGCTTGACGAGCCCACCAACGATCTCGACGTGGAAACGCTGGAGCTGCTGGAAGAAATATTAATGGAATACGACGGCACCGTGCTGTTGGTAAGTCACGACCGGGCGTTTTTGAACAATATGGTCACCAGCGTAATCGCTTTCGAGGGTCGAGCCCGGGTACAGGAGTATGTGGGCGGCTACGATGATTGGCTCCGCCAGGGCGGTCGCTGGACCGAGGAGGATGCTCCCGCTGAAGCGGCTGAGGCCAAGCCGGCCGCAGCTGCGCCTGCTGAACCAAAGCGGTCCAAGGGTAAGAAACTGAGTTATAAATTACAGCGTGAATTTGACGAGTTACCCGGGCGCATTGAAGTTTTGGAGGAGCAGTTAGCGGCCCTGCAAGCGCAAGCGGCGGAGCCGGATTTTTACGCGGGTGAGGCGTCGGAGATCGAGAGGCATATGCAGCAGATGGCGCAGTTGGAGAAGGAGCTGGAGCAATGCTTCGAGCGCTGGGCTGAGCTGGAGGATATGCAGCTGGACTAAGTCTACGTGCACGCTGGAAGGTCTGCAGCTTCGTAAGTCAGCCCCCGGGCCGTACAGGATGAGTGTTCAGCAAACGTCGTGGACCCTCCCTGGGGACTGCCCCACAAGATCCCTCTTGTGAGGCTTGCTGAACACTCATCCTGCACGGCCCCAGCAGTCCCGAGTAACGGCATTCTTTTTAGCTTTAAAGGGCAAATATCCTTTGATAAAAATGACTTACGTGATGCCGATAAGGCCTCCTGCGAAGCGCCTGGGATTCGCCTTACGGAGTACATCACTTGAAGCCGTGTTAATGACTGATGGATCCAGCCCGGTGAGTATCTCATTCTGCTATTTGGTTTGATCAGCCGGGGGCTTTACCAGCACAGCTAAAACATCGCACCCGGCCCCGTGTAGTACGCTGTTGGAAGTGGACCCCAGCAGCAGGGCAAAGCCCTTGCGGCCACGGCTGCCGACAATGATCAAATCCGCGTTTTCCTGGCTGGCCAGATAGCGCAGCTCAGTAGCGGCTTGCCCCACCAGGACGTGTTCGTGTTTGACCGGATGCTCGATCAGCTGGCCCAAACGCTGCAGCTCCTGTTGTGCCTTAAGCTGAAGCTGCTCCTGAACCTCTGACAGGTCGATGGGCATATCCCCGCCATAGGCGAAGGTTAATGGTTCGATCACATGAGCCAAACTGAGCGTGGCGCCACAGGCGCGGGCCAGCTCCGATGCTCGCGCCAGCACTTTTGATGAGTCATCAGAGAGGTCTACCCCAACGATTATGTGTTTGTAACAGGCCATGAGTGCTACCCCCGTGGGTTCGCTCGTAAACCGTTCGAGTCATTATAGTAGCATGATCGTCATACCAGTATTAACTACTGCCGTTGAGCGTAACGGCCATTGTTGGCAGAAACAGATTATGACAATTTGGATGCTAGTGCTCGTCGTGGGCGTTGTCGCTATGGCGCTCGGGCCCATTCTTATGCTGCAGCCCAACCCCCGCCAGCGGCGCCAGGCTCAGTTGCGTAGCCGGGCTCTGCAGCTGGGATTGAGCGTGTCGATTGGGGCTTTGCCAAGGCAGGGTACCGACCTGGAGGCCCCGGGAATGATGGCGATTTATCGATGGTCTCGTCATCACTCCCGAGCGCTGAACCGCTCCTGGCTGTTACTGCGGGCCGCCTATGACCACGACCAGCACTTTTTGCAGCGTTGGGCGTGGCAGGGCGCGGGGCGGCCTGATGCGCGGGAAAAAGCGGTTTTAGAAAGGGTCGTCGCGGTTTTGCCGGAATCGGTGCTGGGGCTGGGGGCTGACTCAGGAGGTTGGTATGCCTATTGGACCGAAAGCTCTCATCCAGGGGAGCTTGAGGGTTTGTATGAAACGCTGAAAACCTTGTCCGAGACCCAAGCGGTTGCCCGTAGGCGCTAGTGCTTTATCGGGGCTTACTTTTGAGCTGAGGCAATCGGTCATATAGAAGCTCTGGGGGGGTTGGCACCGGCAGCGAAGCCGGAAATAAAGCCAAGGCACCAGAACCCGCGAGTCGGATCTATGTTCGAATAGGTTGAAAGTGGAGGCCGAATTTACCGTCGAGACTAAAAAATCGTTCTTGCCGGTAGAGAAAGCACGATCTGGTCCGCCGATCAAATGTGGTTTTGTCATAAATATTGTTTAATTTCAGCGGGTTACGCATACTTTCTAGAAAGTATGTCAGGGTGGGCGTGAGCGCGTGAAAACGAACAATCCGGGGTGAAAACCACTGTTTTTGATGCCAGGGGCGCCCTGACTCCACTTGACCCTGAGAGAATCAGGTCTTATATATGCGCAGCTCTTGGCCCTTTTTGTAGCGGGCCAGTCACCTTGCCGGTACCGGTTCGCGCAATTGCGAAGGTACGTTCGGCTCGCCCATTTCACTGTTACGGGAATATAAGAAGCGCATTATGGGTAAATCCTTGGTTATCGTTGAGTCGCCCGCGAAAGCGAAGACCATCAATAAATACCTGGGCAGCGATTTTATCGTTAAGTCCAGTATCGGTCATATTCGCGATCTTCCTACCAGCGGAGGCTCCAAACCGGTGGATCCGAAAGAGCGTGCGCGCCAGGCCGCTCTAACCCGCAAGATGGCGCCGGACGAAAAGGCCGTCTACAAGGCGAAGAAACAAAAACAGCAATTGATTAACCGCATGGGCATTGATCCTGAAAACGATTGGGAAGCCCGGTATGAAATCCTGCCAGGCAAGGAAAAGGTTGTCGATGAACTGAAAAAGTTGGCCGCTCGCGCCGATACGATCTATCTGGCTACGGACTTGGACCGGGAAGGGGAAGCCATTGCCTGGCACTTACAGCAGGCTATTGGTGGAGACGAAGAGCAGTACCGACGCGTCGTGTTTAACGAAATTACGAAAAGTGCGATCCAAAACGCCTTTAAAACACCGGGCCGCATTGTCCAATCCCGGGTAGAGGCCCAGCAGGCGCGACGTTTCCTTGATCGGGTAGTGGGCTATATGGTCTCGCCACTCCTGTGGGAGAAAGTCGCCCGTGGTCTTTCCGCCGGTCGTGTGCAATCCGTGGCGGTAAGGCTGGTGGTGGAGCGGGAGCGGGAAATTCGCGCTTTTGTTCCCGAGGAGTACTGGAGCTTATTTGCCGAACTACGCGCCAACGATGCCAAAGACGTTCGCTTTGAGGTGAGACGGCACCGCGGAGAGGCGTTTAAACCGGTCAACGAAAGTCAGGCGATGGCGGCGGTTGCCGAGCTGGAAAAGAGCCGTTACGAGGTCATAGATCGGGAAGACAAACCCACGCGCTCCAAACCGCCGGCGCCTTTTATCACCTCGACCTTGCAGCAGGCCGCCAGCACGCGACTGGGGTTTGGGGTGAAGAAAACCATGATGATGGCCCAGCGGTTGTATGAAGCGGGCTATATCACCTACATGCGAACCGACTCCACAGCGCTGAGCAAAGACGCCGTGGCGAGCTGCCGTGAGTTTATCGAACAGGAGTACGGAAAACCGTATTTACCGGAAAAGCCGGTGGTTTATTCCAGCAAAGCGGGCGCGCAAGAGGCGCACGAAGCCATTCGCCCCTCCAGCGTTGGCGTTAAGCCCAATCAGCTCAAGGGCATGGAGCGCGATGCCGAACGGCTGTACACCCTGATTTGGCAGCAGTTTGTGGCTTGTCAGATGAGTCAGGCGGAATTTACCAGCACCTCGGTGGCGGTTAAAGCGGGAGACTATGAGCTGCGTACTCGCGGACGCGTCATACGCTTTGATGGGTTTTTGAAAGTGCTGCCGCCGGTATCGAAAAAAGAAGAGGATGTGGTACTGCCCGACTTGAAAGTTGGGCAGATCCTGCCTCTGACCAAGCTCGATCCGACTCAACACTTTACCAAGCCCCCGGCCCGTTACAGCGAAGCCACTTTGGTGAGAGAGCTGGAAAAGCGCGGTATTGGGCGTCCGTCCACTTACGCGGCCATTATTTCCACGATTCAAGATCGCGGCTACGTGCAGTTGGAGAATCGCCGGTTTTATGCGCAAAAAATGGGTGACATCGTCACCGAGCGGCTGGTGGAAAGCTTTAACGACCTGATGGACTACGGCTTTACCGCCAGTATGGAAGAGTCTTTGGACAGCGTTGCCCAGGGCGAGCGCGACTGGCGACAAGTGCTGGACGACTTCTACGCCGACTTTTCCAAACAGTTGCAGCAGGCCCAGAGCAAAGAAAAAGGCATGCGTACCAATGACCCCACGGATACGGATATTCTTTGCAGCAATTGTGGCCGGCACATGCAAATTCGCACCGCCAGTACCGGGGTGTTCCTCGGCTGTTCGGGCTACGCGCTGCCGCCTAAAGAGCGTTGTAAAAACACCATGAACCTGGTCTCCGGGGATGAGGCCGTCGACATCGAGGCGGATGAAGAGGCCGAATCCCGCCTGCTGCGCACTAAGCGTCGCTGCAGGTTGTGCAACACGGCCATGGACAGCTATCTGCTGGACGAGAAGCGCAAGCTGCATATCTGCGGCAACAACCCGGACTGTCCGGGCTATGAGGTGGAAGAAGGCACCTTTAAGCTCAAAGGCTACGAGGGGCCGACCCTGGAGTGTGACAAGTGCGGCAGTGAAATGCAGCTCAAAACCGGGCGTTTTGGCAAGTACTTTGGCTGTACGAATACTGAGTGTAAAAACACCCGCAAACTCTTAAAAAGCGGCGAGCCAGCACCACCCAAGATGGATCCGGTGCCCATGCCTGAGCTGCGCTGTGTCAAAGTCGATGATCACTATGTGCTGCGCGATGGGGCGTCGGGACTGTTTTTGGCCGCGAGCCAATTTCCCAAAAATCGCGAAACCCGTGCGCCCTTAGTGGAGGAGTTATTGCCCCATAAGGATGAAATCGATCCCAAATATTGTTTTTTATTCTCCGCGCCTACCCACGATCCGGACGGCAACAAGACGGTGATTCGCTTTAGCCGTAAAACCAAAGAGCAGTATGTGCAATCGGAGGTAGACGGTAAGGCCACAGGCTGGAAAGTGTTTTATAAAAACGGCAAGTGGGTTGAGTAATGGGATCGGCCAGTCTTGGCATGGTCAACCAAAAGCTGGCGTATACCCGTGCGCTACTGACGCAATTACGGGTGCTGCCAGAGGCGAACGCTGGCCAGCGGTTGGCCAGACAGGCTGTGTTGGACGCTGGCATATTTCACTTGGTGTGCGCCTACAACCATTACCTTCGGGAGCTGGCTGAGCATTACGCGGTGACTCAGGTAGAGCAGATAACGACGGAAAATGACTTGGAGCAGGCTCTATTGGCCCAGGGGAAGAGCCCCGCGGAGCTGCATGAGCTTCAGGAGTTGCGTCGCCAGCCCGAGAGCTGGCTCACCCAGCTCCATGCCAGCTACGACGCTTGTTGGCGCCTGCCGAATCAAAAGCCGGTGCAAAGCGCGATGCGCATCCAGGCTCTGGATCTGGAGGCGGCTTCCGCGCCGCTCGCCATGACAGAAAAGCGTCTTCAGGGAATGTGCGAGGCGGCGGAAGAGCTGATAACCCGGCATCGGGAGAGCGTTACTGAGTGGTAGCGGTCGGTCGCGAGGAGCGTGTCATTGTGATAGAATTGACGCCAATCTAAGGCTTGGCGATTGGGCGTCAGGCATGTGGAGCGTTTATGTCATCACCCCTTTACGAAATTGTTGAGCTGGCCAATGGCGACGTGGTGCTGCAGCGTGCCGATGAAGAAGGCGCACCGCTGGTCAGCATCCGCTTCTCGGCGGAGACCCTGTCGTACATGCAAGAGGGAACCTTTGATGTGGCTAAGGCCATGATTGAGGCGGGTATGGAAGCGGCCAGCGACTTGGTGTTTGATGCCGAAAGCGATTTGATGGACGATTCTATGGTGACAGAAACGCCCGTGTACCACTGATCCTCGGCCGGGCGCGAGTCTTAAAACGCCAGCGGATTCCTTTCTGATTAATCTCTTTTTTTGCCTAACGCTTAAGCGCCGAAGCGCATTGCCGTAATGACCTTTATCCCGAAGGGGATACCGGTGCTAATCCTGGCGCTTTAATGACGCAGGCTAAGCAACAACCCCTGACACTGGCCCCGTTGGGCGGCTTCTTCCAATAGCTGGACATCTTTACGGGTCAGTTTTCCAGGTGCGGCAATGACAGTATGGCTGGTTCCCGTGGCCATCGCCTCCCAGGCGATCCAGCGTACATCGCGGGGGTTGGCCGCATGGATCAAGCGTATGCGCTTGGTATCGACCCCGTAATGCTCGAGGGTCTGGCGATCAATCGCGCCGGGGTTCACCCAGGTTACCCAACGATCGGGGTGGCTCTGGCTCAGGTGCGCCACCATGGGCAGCAGCAAATGTGACTGCTCCGGTGCATTTCGTGTGAGTACCAGTTCGGTGATGCCGGCTCTGGTCTGGCTTTGGAAGGCGACATTTGGTCGCTGCGCACTAATCACGACGAATGACTCCCACGCTCAACCCTTCAATGGCAAACTCTTGGTCCCGCAGGTCCACTTCGATCACGTCGAAGTCGGGGTTTTCGGGCCACAGCTCCACTTGGGCTCGATTGCCCACGCGTTTGAACCGCTTCACCGTTACCTCGTCCCCAATGCGCGCCACCACAATCTGTCCGTTGCGTACCTGCTCCGTGCGGTGAACGGCCAGCAGGTCGCCATCCAGTATGCCCGCGTCCTTCATGCTCATTCCATTTACCCGCAGCAAGTAGTCAGCCCGTGGGGTGAAAAAATTATGGGGCAGGCTGCAGTAATCTTCGATGTGCTCCTCGGCCAGAATCGGGCTGCCCGCCGCCACCCGTCCAACCAGCGGAATTCCCTGCTGCGTCTCGGGCAGACGGATTCCCCGGGATGCGCCGGGAATGACTTCGATGGCACCTTTGCGGGCCAGGGCCTTGATGTGTTCCTCCGCAGCGTTGGCGGATTTGAAACCCAGAATGCGGGCAATTTCCGCACGCGTGGGCGGGTAGCCCGTTTCTTCGGCGTAGGTTTTGATCAGCTGCAACACTTGTTCTTGTCGATTAGTGAGGTTGTACATTTGTGCCCCCAATACGTGTCTGTGTTTTTGTACAGGTATTGGGATTATATACAGTGTTGGCTTAGGTGCAACTTTATTTTTCTGCTCAGGCGCGTGCCGCTTAGCGGAGCGGTGTTCTTTGAGGCGTGAAAGGGCGCTCAGTCTATGTCTGTGCCGGGGAAAAAATCCGCCTCAATGCGCTCCAACGGGTCGTCCCAGGGCGGGGGTGAGGGGGTTTGATCGTGCCACCAGCGGTCTTCCCGGCTCAGGTCTAGGGCGCTATCGGTGTCTTCCGGGGATGGTATGGGCACCAAGGGCAGCCGGTACCAAGCCTCCAACTCAAAGGCGCCGATAGCGCCATCGACGTACTGTATTTCGACGCTGCCGAGTTCATCGTCAATGGCCACAACTTCGAACGTCTGTTGCTCTTGCTGATCCCGGTACCAGGTTCCGATTAATGGATATTGAAGCGCCATAGCTGCACTCCTATCTCTACCAGCAATTTGTGTGAGAAATTTATACCTGTAAATTTTACGGGGTGCTTCAGAACACCATAGCACGCCTTTGTATCTGGCCAAATGGAGCTTGTGGAGGAGTGCCAAGCGGGTCTGCAATAAGGCAGTTCAGGGTTTTTCTCGCATTCGATGCTAAATGGTTAATTACTCAGCGAGTTTTGGCTTTAAGATGGCGAAAGGTATACTTTTGTCAGTACCAAACACTCTAGTTCGCTATGGTCGCAAGGCAATAACGGTCTAAGCCCCTCTTGCTTTAGGGGGAAACGCGTCGTGGCGAAACGGGCCTTTATCCGATGCAACATAGGCAAGGGACACAAACGAAGTGACGGGTAAAGTCGGTCAGATAATTGGGAGATACGTTGATGGGGTCGGGGAAAAGTTTGCTCGAGTGTTGCAATAATTGTGAGCGAGGGACACTTTATGTCACGAAAATTTATGCTTCCTCTGTGCGAGGAGGCCTGTTGTGACGTCCCCAGAATTTATGGCGCCTTTGCATGGGCAGCGGCTGCGTTGTCTGTACGATCAGGCGCAGGTGAAAGATGCCCTCAAGCGTATGGCAGGGGAAATTAACGCGACGTTCAGTGGGGCCGAGCCAGTGGTGGTACTCGGCGTGATGAACGGCGCCTTGGTGACTTTGGGGCAGCTGTTAACCGACCTGAAATTTCCGCTGTATTTGGACTATGTGCATGCGACACGCTATCAGCAGGGGGAAACCGGCGGGGAGTTGCAGTGGCTGCGCCGCCCGGAAGAGCCCCTGGCAGGACGGCAGGTTTTAATCGTTGACGATATTCTGGATTGGGGAATTACCCTGGCCGCGCTTGTGGAGCATTGTCGCCAAGCGGGCGCAACGGATGTAAAGACGGCGGTTTTAGCGCGAAAACAGCGACCGCAGCCGCCGGTAATCGAGGCGGACTTTGCGGCCCTGGAGGTGCCAGATGAGTATGTTCTAGGGTATGGCATGGACTATCGGGGCCTGTGGCGTAACTTGCCGGGAATCTATGTTCTTGAGCCGGGGCCCCACGAATGAGCGAGCTACGCGCGGATTGGGCGGTGATTGGCGGCTCGGGTTTGGACCAGCTGCCCGATGCGGAAATCATTGCCCGGGTTGTTGATCCTACACCCTATGGCGCCACGTCCGATGACATTTTGCTGCTGCGGTTAGCGGGCCGGACGGTGGCATTTTTACCGCGCCACGGACGGGGTCATCGATTAGCGCCCCATGAAATTAACTACCGCGCGAATCTGTGGGCGCTGTCCCAATTGGGTGTGAGAAACGTTTTCTCGGTCAACGCCGTCGGCGGCCTGACACCGACGCTGTCGTCGGGGAAACTGGCGGTGCCCGACCAGCTGATCGATTATACCTGGGGGCGTGAGCACACCTTCAATCAGCGCTTAGAAGGGATGGTGCAGCATATCGACTTTACCTATCCCTACAGTTCGTCGCTGCGCCGCTTACTGTTGAAGGCTCTGGTGCAGTTGGACGTGCCCCATGACGATGCGGGGGTTTACGCCTGCACCCAGGGGCCGCGATTGGAAACGGCCGCTGAAGTGCGCCGACTGATACGCGATGGCGGCACCATGGTGGGCATGACCGCTATGCCAGAAGCCGCCCTGGCCCGAGAGTTGGGCATGGATTACGCGGCGCTGTGCCTGTGCGTTAACCGGGCGGCCGGTTTGGATGCAACGCCGCTGAGCTTGCCCGATATCTACGGCATTTTGCGCTCGGGTATGGCGATCGTGCGGGAGGTGTTGCTCGAGGCGTTGCGCACGGCTGGGGAGCACCAGCGCCAGAATCAGCAAAAGGCGCAAGAGCTCTCAAAATTGTTACCCTAAGCTGGACATTGACGCCTATTTGCCTTAAAACGAGAGCGTGCCGGGGCGATGCGTGAAAGCGGGTCGCGGCTTTGCTTCATCCGCTTTCCCGGCGCCGTGCGAACCGTGCAGCTATGTGATTTGCGCAGCTGCGCCGGTGTTCGACGGCACTCAATCCGCGACCAGTTCTGTTCGATAACAATAATGAGGTACGTCAATATGTCTGAACGTCAGTCAGGTACGGTCAAATGGTTCAATAACGCCCGGGGTTACGGCTTTATTACCCGCGGTGAAGGTAGTGCCGATGTATTTGTCCATTACCGGAATATTCGCGGCGAAGGTTTTCGCTCTTTGAGCGAAGGCCAGGCTGTGGAGTTTGCCATTCTTGAAGGTGAAAAAGGCTTGCAGGCCGAGGATGTGGTCTCTGTGACCGCCGAGGCTGAAGCCGTTATTCACTAGACGCCGTACTCTGGGCCGCCGGTCTAACTCAGCCGGGTGACCGACTTGGCGTTAGAGGCGGCTTGGTGTTAAGCGGTGCCTAGAAGCGACCTTAACCTTAGAAGAGGCCACCGGGCGGTCAGCGGGCCGCCTCCGGTCGGTCATAGGGCGTTATCCGAATCAACAGCCCCATCAGCGGGTGATCCAGATAATGCAGTTCCTCACTGCGCATGCGCCGTTGCTGGTTCATGGTGACGATGCGGCTGGGCAAGTAGGGCTCGCGCAGAAACTCTGGCAGATTCGCCGTTGTTGTGTCGGTGCGCAGGTCCAGTCCCCAGGCATTGCGTTCGGGGTTCTCAAACGGTGAGCTGAGCGGCGCATCGATCTGGGCAGGCACATCCACGGAGTACCGGGTGGGACGGTTGGGTAGCTGCGGCCAGGTGCCGGGTGTCTGGCCGGTGTTGGGATCAAACCGGGTCAACCAGAGATTGGTGTTCAGGTGCAGATACCGGGACAGGGTTAACCGAATGCTGCCTTCCAGCTCAAAATGACTGCCATAGGCATCACCACCGGAAACAACGAGCGCGGGTGCCTCACGATTGTCCCGAAACGGTTGCCGCCAGGCTTCGTGGAACAACACTCTGTGCCCGCTGTGGCGGGCTAAAGCCACAGCGTGGCGGTTTAATTCCCGCTCGCTGCTGGGTAGGCGGTAGTACGGCTCGCGCTCTAAATCCGGGGGCGTAAGGTTGTCTGTCAGCGGATCACGTACAGACCGGCTTTCGCTCAGGCGGGAAAAACGACTGGGGGGCGGGGCATCCGGATCCCGCAGCTCGACCCAGTGGAACGGGTAGCTCAGGGTTGGGTTGCGGGGCCAGTTCTCTTCGCCTGAATCGCCATTGCCGCGGGCGAAAATAATCACCTCCACTTGAAACCATCGCTCATCGTCATCGGCGAGGCTGCCATGACTCAACAGCAGCACAGGCAGTGCGATCAGCAGGCTTGATAGGATTCGCTGCGCGATGCGGTAAAACGGACGTTGGATCATGGTGCGGTAGTTTCCTTTGGTGTCAGCAAGGCCAATAATTCACTGACGGCGCTGAGGCGCTTTTCAGTGTCGCTCATATCCTGCTTGAATTTTAGCTGATTGGCACCCGCTAATTGGTATATTTGCGGCTGAGTTTGCACCAGCTGCACAATCGCCATGGGGTCGACCTGAGTTTGCTCGGAGAATTCGACCCGTCCCGACTGGCTGCCCGCTTCCAGCTTGTCAATACCGATGGCCTGGGCCTGGAGCTTAAACTGGGTGACGCGGAACAGGTTTTTAACCGGCTCGGGAAGAAGTCCAAAACGGTCGATCATCTCCACTTGCAGCTCTCGCAAGGCGTCTTCCGATTCCGCGTTAGCAAGACGCTTGTAGAGCACCAGGCGGCTATGTACGTCGGGAAGGTAGTCGTCGGGAATCAAGGCCGGAATGCGCAGATTGATTTCCACCGCCTCTTCCAGGGGTGTGTTGATATCCAGCTCCTCGCCCCGGCGAATGGCCTTGATGGCGCGCTCGAGCATGTCCATATACAACGAGAAGCCCAGGGTGTGCATCTGCCCGCTTTGTTCCTCACCCAGCAGCTCCCCGGCGCCGCGAATTTCCATGTCGTGTGTCGCCAGAGTGAAACCGGCGCCCAGGTCATGGGCGCTGGAGATGGCTTCCAGACGTTTTACGGCATCGCCGGTCATGGCGCGCCGATCGGGCGTTAACAGATAGGCATACGCCTGGTGATGGGAGCGGCCCACGCGACCTCGCAACTGGTGGAGCTGCGCCAAACCGAACTTGTCGGCCCGGTGAATAATAATGGTATTAGCGCTGGGGATGTCGATACCGGTTTCTATAATCGTGGTGCACACCAAGATATTGAAACGCTTGTGGTAGAAGTCCGACATGACACGTTCCAGGTCGCGCTCGCGCATTTGGCCGTGTCCGATGCCCACCCGCGCTTCTGGCACCAACTCGCCCAGCTCCCGCGCGATGCGGTCGATGTTCTTGACCTCGTTATAGAGGTAATACACTTGGCCGCCACGTAAGATTTCCCGCAGGATGGCCTCCTTTATCGTGGCCTGATCATACTGGCGAACAAAGGTTTTGACCGACAAACGTCGGGCGGGCGCGGTGGCGATAATGGACAGGTCTCGAATGCCCGCCATGGACAGGTTCAAAGTCCGCGGTATCGGTGTTGCCGTCAAGGTCAGTATGTCAATTTCAGTGCGTAGCGCTTTGAGCTGCTCTTTCTGACGCACGCCGAAGCGATGCTCTTCGTCGATTACCAAAAGGCCGAGGTTTTTGTACTTAATATCTTTACTGAGCAGCTTGTGGGTGCCAATGACAATATCCACTTTGCCTTCGGCCAGGCCTTGCTGCACGCTCGCCACCTCTTTTGCCGTGCGAAAGCGCGAGAGCACCTCGATATTGATGGGCCAGTCGGCGAAACGGTCGCGGAACGAATCATAATGCTGTTGGGCGAGCAGGGTGGTGGGCGCCAGTACGGCTACCTGCTTGCCGCTGTGGCTGGCAATAAACGCCGCGCGCATGGCGACCTCGGTTTTACCAAAGCCCACATCCCCGCACACCAGACGATCCATAGGTTGAGGCGCCAGCATGTCCTCGCGCACAGCGGCGATGGCCCGTTCCTGATCCGGTGTTTCCTCGAATGGAAAGGCGGCGGAAAACGCCTCGTACGCGGTTTCAGGGTCTTCAAAGGCAAAGCCTTTGCGGGCGGCGCGGCGGGCGTAGATTTCCAGAAGTTCGGCGGCGGTATCGCGAATTTGTTCGGCCGCTTTTCGTTTGGCTTTGTCCCATACCTCGCTGCCCAGTCGGTGCAGCGGTGCCAACTCCTGCTCGGTACCCCCGTAACGGCTGATCAGGTGCAGATTGGTCACCGGAACGTAGAGCTTGGTGCCTTCGGCGTATTCCAGAGTTAAGAACTCAGAGGTAGCGCCATCGACATCAATGGTTTCCAGGCCGCGGTAGCGACCCACGCCGTGGTCTATGTGGACCACCGCCGCCCCCACGCTCAATTCCGTCAGGTTTTTGACCACCAGCTCGGTGTTGTCCTGAGCGGTTCTGCGGCGCCGGGTTTGCTGTATGCGCTCGCCGAACAGCTGCGCTTCCGAGATGATCGCCAAGCCGGCCTCAGGCAGCATCAATCCTTGCTGCAATGGCGCGACTAATAGCGCCAGCCGGTCGGAGCCGGAGAGAAACTGTTCCCAACTGTCGACCACTGTGGGATGAACGCGGATGCGCCCCAGCAGCTCCAGCAAGCTTTCCCGCCGGCCTGCGGAGTCGGCGCAAAACAACACGCGACCATCATAGTCCGTTAGAAAGCTTTCCAACGCACCTAAAGGATGTTCGGCCTGGGCCCGTACAGGCAATGATGGGGGCGCTTCCGTGGCGAAGTTATAACGCCCGGCACCGGCTTCCAAAGGCTCGGTTTGCACAAATGTTCGGCAGTGACTTTTGAGCTGGGTAAAGAGCTCGTCCGGGTTTAAGAACAGAGCTTGCGGCGGCAGTATGGGCCGTTGCGGATCCACCCGCCGGCTTTGGTAGCGGCTCTGGGTTTCCTGCCAGAAACGCTGCGCCGCATCCCCCAGCGCCCCGAAGGTGTATACCTGGGTCTGCTCGGGCAGGTAATCGAACAGGGTGCTGGTGGCTTCAAAAAAAAGCGGGAGGTAATACTCGATACCCGGTGCGGCGATACCGGCACACACATCCTGATAAACGGAGCAAGCCCGATGATCGACGTCGAATTGCTCGTGCCAGTGCTGACGAAAACGGTTAATGCCGGCTTTATCCAGCGGGAACTCACGCGCTGGCAGTAGCTGGATGGCATCCACCTGGGTCAGGGTTAGCTGGGTTTCGGGGTCGAAGGTGCGCAGGGTCTCCACTTCGTCATCGAACAGATCGATCCGGTAGGGGTGGGGGCTGCCCATGGGGAAAATATCCATCAGTGCGCCGCGGACGGCGAACTCGCCATGCTCATAAACGGTATTTACACAAAGGTAACCGGCATTTTCCAGGGTGCGCCGCATGGTTTCCATGTCCAGCCGTTCGCCAACCTTGAGCATTAAGCTATTGCCGATCAGGTACTCAAGGGGCATGAGCCGTTGCAGTGCGGTTGTGGTGGGCACCACCAGGATGCCCTTTTGTGTGCTGGGCAACCGATAAAGAGTGTCGAGGCGCTCGGAGATGATGTCCTGGTGGGGCGAGATATTATCGTAGGGAAGGGTTTCCCAATCGGCTAAATGCAGAACAGGCAGAGCCGGGTCGGCCCCTGAGAACACCCGCAGCTCGCTTTGCAGGCGCAAGGCAGTGCCGGTGTCCGGAGTAATTACCAGGCTCAGGCCGTCAAAAGCACGGGCGGCGCTGACGATGGCCAGGGCCGGGGCGGCACCGTGCAGCTGGCCCCAATGTTGACGGTTCCCGGCTCGGGTGGAGACGGGTGGGTGCAATGGCTGTTGGAGCGTCATATCTCTCCCAGTCAAAAAAAGCGGCCATTGTAACCGACTCCGGGCAAGAAGCGCGCACTGAGCTGGCGAGGGCACAAAATGGCTAAAAACCGCGGTTTATCTAAAAAAACAGGGTTTGGACTGGCCAGAAGTGGCTCGGATCTTTATAATTGCGACGATTTTTCTGATAGGCCTGCAGCTTGTTCACTACTAATATCGGGGTCTGTGCGTCGAAGTGCATAGAAAACATCGGTAGTGGCATCGGGGCTTTGGGGCATGTGTACAGAATGTTCGGGCGAACCGGTGTTCTTGAATCCGCCCTGCGGAGAGCGTGTGCGGCATCCTGTTTTTCCGCCACTGGCCAAACAACACGCGCGACTGGCCAGCTGGAAGGCATCCGTCCGCTCGGCCCTCCTTATCAATTGATCATCAATTATCGGGCGCAGTCTTAAAGGCTGGGCCCGGTACTGTATCCAACGTGTGATTAGGCAGAGACGTATGATAAAGATCCGTCGGGGATTGGATTTACCCATATCCGGTGCGCCCGAGCAGACCATTCAAAAGGGTTCTCGAATTCGCTCGGTGGCAGTGATTGGCTTCGATTATCATGGCATGAAGCCGACCATGGCAGTAGAAGTGGGAGATCAGGTCAAGCTTGGACAACTGTTGTTCACTGATAAAAAAACCGAAGGGGTACGTTACACCGCCCCGGCCGCTGGTAGGGTAGCTGCCATCAATCGTGGGGCCCGTCGCGCATTGCAGTCGGTCGTAATCGACGTGGAAGGTGACGACGCCGTGACCTTCGAGAGCTACGCGGACATCGCCAGCGACACCAGCGCCCAGGCAGCTCGCGAACTGCTGAACGAGTCCGGCTTGTGGACGGCTCTTCGAACGCGTCCTTATAGCAAGGTGCCTGAGCTGGGCACCACGCCTCATTCCATCTTTGTCACCGCCATAGACACCAACCCATTGGCGGCCGACCCGGCAATCGTCATCGCCGAACAGGCCAGCGCGTTTACTCAGGGTCTGAAAGTGTTGACTCGCCTAACCGAAGGCAAGGTTTATCTATGTAAAGCAGCCGGTGCCGATATTCCTACCCTGGAGAGCGAACAGATCAGTGTGCAAGAGTTTGGCGGCGTCCATCCCGCAGGCAATGCCGGCACACATATCCATTTTCTGGATCCCGTCAGCGTCAACAAAACCGTCTGGACTATCGGTTATCAGGACGTGATCGCCTACGGCAAGCTCTTTACCAGCGGCGAGCTGTATACCGATCGAGTGGTTTCCCTGGCTGGCCCGCAGGTGGAGAATCCAACGTTGGTACGTACCCGTTTGGGTGCAAACCTGGACGAGTTGACCGCGGGCGCACTGAAAACCGGAAATAACCGAATTATCTCGGGTTCCGTTTTCGGTGGACGTACCGCTGCTGGCCCCTTTGCCTACTTGGGTCGCTATCACAATCAAGTGAGCGTGCTGGCAGAAGAAACCGAGCGCCCAATGCTTCACTACCTGCGGCCGGGCTTTAGCTTTTTCTCGGTCATGAATATCTATGTCTCCAAGTTGTTCAGAAACAAAAAGTACAACTTCACCACCACCGCATTTGGCAGTGAGCGGGCCATGGTGCCCGTGGGCAGTTACGAAAAAGTCATGCCCTTGGATATACTGCCGACCCAATTATTGCGCGCATTGATTGTGGGCGATACGGATACTGCCCAACAACTCGGTTGTCTGGAGCTAGATGAAGAGGACTTGGCGCTGTGTACGTTTGTGTGTCCCGGAAAATACGAATATGGCCCGATTCTCCGTGACAATCTCACCCTGATTGAGAAGGAGGGTTAAGCTGTGAAACCTCTGAGAAATTTCCTCGACAATATCGGGCCCAACTTTGAAAAAGGCGGCAAATGGGAGCGATGGTATGCGCTCTACGAAGCGTTGGATACCATGTTGTACCGCGCTCCGGACGTCACCAAAGGAACGGCCCATGTGCGCGATGGGATCGACCTTAAACGGATCATGATCACCGTTTGGCTGTGCACCTTTCCCGCCATGTTTTACGGGATGTACAACGTCGGTATGCAGGCCAACATGGCTATGGCCGAGTTGGGCCTGACGGCCGTGGAAGGTTGGCGCGGCAGCTTTATTGAAATGTTTGGCGGCTACGACGCCAACAGCATCTGGGATTCCTTCTGGCACGGTGCGGCGTACTTTTTGCCCATCTACTTCGTGGTGTTCGCCGTGGGCGGCGCCTGGGAAGTGTTGTTTGCCACCGTGCGAGGTCACGAGGTGAATGAAGGGTTCTTCGTAACCTCTGTGCTGTTTGCGTTGATCTGTCCTCCCGATCTGCCATTGTGGCAAGCGGCCTTGGGTATCAGCTTCGGGGTTGTGGTGGGAAAAGAAGTTTTTGGCGGAACCGGCAAAAACTTTCTCAACCCGGCACTCACGGGCCGTGCCTTTTTGTTTTTCGCTTACCCGGCCTATATCTCCGGTGACGAAGTGTGGACCGCAGTGGATGGTCACTCTGGCGCCACGGCTTTGTCGGTAGCCTTTACCGATGGCATGAGCGGGCTGACCGACCAACTGACCTGGCTGGATGCCTTCTTTGGCAGTATGGCCGGCTCAATTGGTGAAACCTCCACCTTGGCGATATTCATCGGTGGCGCCGTTCTGTTGATCATGGGCATTGCCTCCTGGCGCATTGTCGCTGGGGTTATGCTGGGAATGATTGCCACAGCTCTGTTGTTCAACGTTATCGGTTCTGAAGCCAATCAGATGTACGCGATGCCCTGGTACTGGCATATGGTTTTGGGTGGTTTTGCCTTCGGTATGATTTTTATGGCAACCGATCCGGTTTCAGCCGCCATGACAGACGTCGGTAAATGGTGGTTTGGGGCGCTGATTGGTTTTATGGTGGTCATTATTCGAGTAATAAACCCTGCGTTTCCAGAGGGAATGATGTTGGCGATCCTATTTGCCAACCTGTTCGCACCTCTAATTGACCACGGTGTTGTGCAGGCGAACATTAAGCGGAGGTTGGCACGTGGCTAACGAAACGGTTAAAAAAACCATCACAGTTACCCTGTTGTTGTGTCTGGTGTGTTCGGTACTTGTGTCCGGAGCCGCAGTGATTCTGCGACCGGCACAGATTGCCAACCAAGAGCTGGATTTTAAGCGTAACATTCTCTCTACCGTGGGCTTGCTTGATCCGGCGCGCAGCGTAGACGAGGTGTTTAATGAGCGCGTGGAGATCCGCGTAGTGGATTTGAACACGGGTGAATACACGGACGATATTTCTGTGCAGGAGTATGACCAGCGCCGTGTCGCCCGTGACCCGAGCACTTCTCTTGGGCTGAGCCGGACCGAAGACATTGCCGGCATCCAGCGTCGGGAAGACTACGCCTTGGTTTATCTGGTCCAAGATACCCAGGGTGAGCTTGAAAGTATTGTCCTGCCCGTGCGGGCTTACGGCCTTTGGTCCACCATGTGGGGCTTTCTGGCACTCGAGGCGGACGCGAACACTGTGCGTGGTTTGCGCTTCTACGAACATGGCGAAACACCGGGGCTTGGAGGAGAGATCGACAACCCGCGCTGGCAGGCTCGCTGGGAGGGCAAACAGGTTTATGACGACGCAGGTGATGTGGCTTTGTCGGTGGTAAAAGGGTCCGTAGACCCGGCTGAACCCGGTGCCGAGTACCGAATCGATGGCTTGTCCGGTGCGACTCTGACCACGAGAGGGGCGGATAGCATGATTAAATTTTGGCTTGGCGAGAAAGGCTTTAAATCCTACTTGGTCGGCCGACAAGAGGAGGCTTAAATCATGAAAGCGAGAGATTTGTTGTTCGTACCGCTGATTCGTAATAACCCCATTACTCTACAAATTTTGGGGATTTGTTCGGCGCTTGCGGTCACCGTCAACATTAAAGTGACGCTGGTTATGTGTGTCGCGGTTACGCTCGTGACGGGATTTTCGAACCTATTTGTCTCAATGGTGCGCAAACAGATTCCATCCAGCATTCGCATCATCGTGCAGATGACGATAATTGCCTCGCTGGTGATTGTGGTTGACCAGGTTCTTAAAGCCTATGCCTATGATACGAGCCGTCAGCTGTCGGTCTTCGTGGGCCTGATCATTACTAACTGTATCGTTATGGGGCGGGCGGAAGCGTTTGCCATGAACAATAAGCCCTTTCCCAGTTTTCTTGACGGTATTGGGAACGGCTTGGGCTATAGCCTGATTCTGATAGCGGTGGCGTTTTTCCGTGAGCTTCTGGGTTCGGGAACGTTGCTGGATTACCCCGTACTGCCTCTGCTGGCGGAAGGGGGCTGGTTTGAGCCTAATGGTATGTTCATCCTGCCACCCAGCGCTTTTTTCCTGATTGGCTTTTTTATCTGGGGTATACGCACCTGGAAAAAAGAACAGGTGGAAGAACCGGATTTTAAAATAGCCCCCAATAGCAAGCCTCAGGAGGCGTAAAAATGAACCATTATCTGAGCATTTTTGTTAGCTCCGTTTTCATTGAAAACATGGCGCTGGCGTACTTCCTGGGGATGTGTACCTTTTTGGCCATCTCTAAAAAGATTGGTGCGGCGTTTGGTTTGGGCATTGCGGTGGTTGTTGTACAAACCATCACGCTGCCGCTGAACAACCTGTTGTTTACCTACGTCCTGTCTGACGGGGCTCTTGCGTGGGCAGGTATGCCGAATGTGGATCTGAGCTTTCTCGGCCTGGTCGTCTATATCGGTGTTATTGCCGCGGTGGTACAGATCCTGGAGATGGTGTTGGATAAGTATGTCCCTGCGCTGTACAACGCGCTGGGTGTATTTCTACCGCTAATCGCTGTGAACTGCGCAATCATGGGCGGTACTTTGTTTATGGTTGAGCGCAGCTACACTTTTGGTGAAAGTGTCGCCTTCGGTGCCGGTACCGGAGTGGGTTGGGCCCTTGCAATCACAGCACTGGCGGGGATTCGCGAGAAATTGAAATACAGCGACGTGCCGGCAGGCCTGCAGGGTTTGGGTATTACCTTCATCACCGCCGGTCTCATGTCCCTTGGCTTCATGTCTTTTGGCGGCATCGACCTGTAATCAGCGAGGTAGCTTTAGATGGCTTTGGAAATTATTCTTGGCGTAGGAATGTTTACGCTGCTCGTTTTTCTGCTAGTACTCGTTATTTTGAGTGCGCGGGCCAAGCTCGTGAGCGGAGGCGATGTACAGGTTACAATCAATGGTGAGAAAACGCTGACTCTTCCGGCTGGCGGTAAGTTGCTGCAGAGCCTGTCCAGTGCAGGTTTATTCTTGCCGTCGGCCTGTGGTGGTGGCGGTACCTGTGCCCAGTGCCGCTGCATCGTAGAATCCGGTGGCGGCGCTATGATTCCCAGTGAAGAGGGACACTTTACCAAGCGCGAAGCTCGTGAAGGCTGGCGTCTGTCGTGCCAGGTTCCCGTTAAACAGGATATGGTCATTCAGGTGCCTGAGGACGTGTTTGGCGTCAAGCAGTGGACCTGTACCGTGGAAGCTAATCCTAACGTGGCGACATTTATCAAAGAGCTAACGCTTCGTGTCCCCGAAGGGGAAGACGTGGATTTCCGTGCGGGCGGTTATGTGCAGCTGGAGTGTCCGCCCCATCATGTCGAATTCAAAGATTTTGACATTGAAGAGCAATTTCGCGGCGACTGGGAGCGATTCGGCTTTTTCGAGCTTGAATCCGTGGTGAAAGAGCCCGTACAGCGCGCATACTCTATGGCTAACTACCCCGAAGAGAAAGGCATTGTGAAGTTTAATATTCGCATCGCCACACCTCCTCCCGGTAGCAAAGGGATTCCACCGGGCATTATGTCGTCCTACACCTTCAGCCTGAAGCCGGGCGATACGATCGAGGTGTTCGGACCGTTTGGGGAGTTCTTTGCCAAAGACACCGATAACGAAATGGTTTTCATCGGCGGTGGTGCGGGTATGGCGCCCATGCGCTCCCATATTTTCGACCAGCTGCTGAGATTAAAAACCAACCGGAAGATGACGTTTTGGTACGGTGCCCGCTCTCTCAAAGAGCTTTTCTACCAGGAAGAGTACGACAAGCTGGCGGAAGAGCATGAGAACTTCGAATGGCATGTGGCTCTGTCAGATCCGCAACCGGAAGACGACTGGAATGGCCCAACGGGCTTTATTCACAACGTCTTGTACGAGCAGTATTTGAAAGACCACCCCGCACCAGAAGACTGTGAGTACTACATGTGTGGGCCGCCCATGATGAATGCCGCCGTTATCAAACTCCTGAAAGACCTGGGAGTTGAGGAGGAGAACATCATGCTGGATGACTTCGGGGGTTAAGTTGCACGTCCCGACAAATCCGGCAAATAACAGAACGAGGCTGGCGTTGCGAGCCTCGTTTTTGTTTCTGTGCCTATTGCTGTTTGGCTGTCAGGACCAGTCGGTCCGTGAGCATATCAAGCTGACCGGCCACACCATGGGCACCCACTACAACATCACCTTGTCCGCCGTCGCGGGCGAGCCTTTACAGGCCGATGCACAAGCCTTGCAAGAGGCGGTCGATGCCGAATTTCGTTACCTGAATCAGGTGTTTTCCATCTACATCGAAGATTCGGAGTTGATGGAGTTGAATCGGGCCGAAATTGGCCAATGGCTGTCGATCTCCGAGCCTTTAATGGATGTGCTTCAGCTCAGCCAGGACATCAGTGCGCGTAGTGGTGGTGCTTTTGACGTCACTATTATGCCTCTGGTGAGGTTCTGGGGTTTTGGTCCCGACCCCGGCCCTGCGCAAACCCCGGGTGCATCAGAGGTGGACGCTTTGCGTTCGAGGGTCGGCTACCAGCACCTGGAGCTGGGTGAGGGGCAGGCGCGTCGTTTAGCGGATATTAGTATCGATTTGGGTGGAGTCGCTAAAGGCTATAGCGCCGATTGGATGCTTCGGATGCTCGAGCAGCGGGGTTTTGAGAACATACTGGTGGAAATCGGGGGCGATCTGGCCGTCAAAGGGGAAGCTCCGCGAGGCGGCCCATGGCGGCTGGCCATCGAACAACCCAGTATGTTGCGCGGAGAGGCACGGCTAGTGGTCTCGCTGACCGATCAAGGTCTGGTGACATCGGGCGAGTACCGCAATTTTTACGAACTGGACGGCGAGCGCTTTTCCCACACGATTGATCCAACCACGGGTTATCCGGTGCGCCATCGGCTGGTGTCGGTTTCTGTGATCGCACCAACGGCGGCCGAGGCCGATGCCTGGGCTACGGCCATGAGTGTGTTGGGAGAGGAGCGGGGCATGGCCCTGGCGGAGAGGGAACAACTGCCGGTGTATATGGTTCTAATACAGGATGAGGGCTTTGCCGACCAACATTCCAGTGCATTTGAACGCTTTAGGCAGCAAACCCTTTAGGAGGCTTTATTTATGGCAATGATGATAGTCACTTTAGTAGTGATGTTGAGCGTGGTGGCTGCGATGTCTGTGGGCGTCATGTTCGGGCGCAAACCGTTGGCGGGGTCCTGCGGCGGTGTGGGCCGGGCGCTCAATGAAAAGGATTACGTGTGTGATTTTTGCGGCAATGACGAAAACAAATGTAAAGACCTTAATGCCGGGCGGGACGATAACGTCGCTAACAACCTGGGCTACGAGGTTAAGGCCGCACCGGTTTCAGACGATAGATAGCAATCCCTGGGCTTCCGACGCCCAAGCTGGCGTCGGTGATGGATTTGGTTCAGGAGGCAGAGCGGCAAGGTGTCATTAACCATTGCCGCTGTTAGCCGAAAAGCCGGGCTCGGACTTTAGCGAGAGTCAGCAGAGGCTTGAGGACGGTGCTTGAGAACACTGTGCAATACAGTGTTGTATTCGAAGTAGACCACATAATCCCCATAATCCCAGCTGGAAATGGGCGGGTCGCCTACCGCAGCACGACGCTCCACAGGGACGCCGAATCGTTCTTCAACTCGTTCTTTGCTCATTCCCGGGGAAGGGCGCTCCACATTGGCTCCCGGTTGCTGGCTGACCGGAATGCGCACTTGGTCGGCATGAGCGCCATGCGCTACACCTACCAGAAGCATTAATCCCAACCATTTGGCTATGTTCATAGTCTCGACCCCTTAGGATGTTTTTTCTTCTAATCGGCGGCGTTTATCCGCCATCTGAGCACGCATAATCTGCTGGCTCAGGAATTGTTTTTGCGCGCTCGACGCTTTATGGAAGTTTGCCCCAATGTTGAATTGGCCGTTGTGCTGCGCTTCACATCGTACCGCTTGAGCGAAGAGTACCACGCCAGCGTAACTGGGTAAAAACAGTAAATGCAGTGCGAGAAACTGGCCTTCTTCAATCGCCGTGGGGTTACTGAAGGCGACGCCGCCTTCGCTGAGATTCACCTCCCGGCGCATAGCGTTGGTCTCCCCGGATGCGCGATCGGCCATCAATTGCTGGGATACCAGCTCAATTTTGCGGTTAAGAAGATGTAGGTAATCCCCCAGACGCCGGTCTTGATCTTTGATTTGGAACAACAGTTGGGCCGACTCACTGTCGAGTTTTTTGAGTTCCGCTTGCAGGCTGAGTAAGCCCGCATCGGGAAACAGACTCTCTGGCTGAACCTGTTCCACGGTCTCCCGGGATACGGTTTGATAAGTGAGGCGGACGTAATCGTCGATGCGGAAAAAACGGCGGCGTTCAGACATTTAGCGGCTCCTGTACTGCTCATAGCATAACCTCGAAGCGCAATAGGCGCCAGAGGCCGGAAGCGGGTCAAAGCCCGCAACAGTCAAGCTTGTGGCGGGTCGGTCAATAGGTTTTAATGCGCCCATGCTGAATTTGATCCCTGTGACTATAGGCCTGCGCTACACCCGCGCTAAGCGCCGCAATCAGTTCATCTCTTTTGTCAGCGGCTTTTCCCTCGTGGGAATGGCCCTGGGTGTTATGGCGTTGATCGTGGTGCTCTCGGTCATGAACGGTTTCGACCGGGAGTTACGGGAGCGCATCCTGGGCATTATGCCCCATGCCGCGGTGTACCACCGTAACGGCATCCATGAGCCCCAGCCCTTGCTGGATGAGCTTCGACAGCACCCCCAGGTGCAGTCGGCTACGCCCTTTGTACGCCTGCAGGGTCTCGTGTCCCGTCATCGCCAAGTGGCGCCGGTGGAGCTGTACGGCCTTGATGTAGAGGCCCCAGGGCAGCGGGATATGCTTGAGCGCTTTTTGCCTCAAGGGGCATTGGCCGCCCTGATGGAGCACCCGCAAGGCGTGGTGCTTGGGGTCGGTTTGGCGCGCAGTTTGGACGTGGCACCAGGAGATCGGCTCACGCTGGTGGTGCCGCGGCGGGGCCAAAACACCGTGGCGCCGGCGGTCAGCGCTTTGGAGGTGGTGGGGATTTTCGATAGCGGCACAGAAATCGACAATAATTTTGCGGTGACCGGGCTGGAGCGCGCCTCGGATCTGTCGGAGTTTCCCGGTGCGGTGAGCGGTATTCGCTTGCAGATGCACGATCTGTTTCAAGCGCCACGGGTGGCCACGGAGCTGGTGCGCAACCTGCCGGCGGGCTATTATGCGTCGGACTGGACCCGCACCCACGGCAATCTCTACCAGGCGATCCATATGTCCAAACGCATGGTGGGCCTGCTGTTATTTTTGATCATCGCCATCGCCGCGTTCAACTTGGTGTCCACGCTGATCATGGTGGTGGTGGACAAGCGCGGCGACATTGCCATTTTACGTACCCTAGGCGCTTCATCGCTACAAATTATGGGCATTTTCATGGTCCAGGGAGGCTTGATTGGCTTGATCGGTACCGGAGTGGGAGTGATTGTGGGCGTGTTACTGGCGCTTGGAGTGACCGATTTTGTGCTCTGGCTAGAGCGTTTGTTGCACATCCAGTTTTTACAGGCCGACGTTTATCCCATCAGTTACCTGCCGTCCAGTATCCATTGGCCGGATGTTATTCAGGTGGCGGTGACGGCGCTGGCAATTTGTCTGTGTGCTAGCTTGTATCCCGCATGGCGAGCCAGCCGGGTTCAGCCTGCCGAGGCTCTGCGTTACGAGTGACGTTTGTCTTCGGGGGTCGTTTCCTTTCGCATTTACTTATGGCGGTCGTTCTTTTGGAGGTCGTTCTGGCGAGTTTCTGCCGCGCGCTGGCGACGGCGGAGCTTGCGTAACTGCCAGCTTTTAGCCACTTGCCAGCGCCAAAATACCTGAATGGCGACAAAGCCGAGTGTGGCGAAAAACAGACCACTTAATACCGAGCCCACTAGCAACGGTTTCCAGATCAGCCCAAATTCATTGATGAGCCAATCCCATGAGAGTTCTAGAGATACCGTCATAGGTGGGGTTTGTAACAACCAGCGGCCGAACTGGTAGGTGACAAAAAATATGACGGGCATGGTAAGTGGGTTGGTAATCCAGACCAGCGCCACGGCCAAAGGCAGGTTGCAGCGTACCCACAGGGCCAGGAGAGCCGCTAAAGGCATCTGAAATGGCATGGGCAAGAACGCCACAAAAATACCCACGAAAAACGCCATCGAAACCGATTGTCGGTTCAGATGGAAAAGGCTTGAGTTTTGTAGCAGTCCACCCAGGAAGCGCAGCCCAGGCTTGTCCTTAATGGCCGCGGGGCTGGGTACAAACCGCCGGATTATCTTGCGTGCCATACGGGTTCACATGACTGCGGGCGAAAGGGCTATTATGCCTTGGGGGGCGGCCGGCGAACAACTCGGATTCAAGCGCTGTGGCGGGCTTCACAAACCCACTTGCCTCTGCGGTACTCGCTGCCCTAATTGGCCACAGCTTTATTGTTAGCAACGGACTTGCCAGGGAGGGCTTTGAATGAGCGCGCGGCTTCTCATTTTTTGCGTCGGCATCTTAAGTGTTGGGTATCTACGTTTTCTTCCTTCGTTAGTATGGTTGCTCCCGCTTATGCTCCCCCCACTGCTGTGCGTCTGGCGTCGTTCCCGGCGCTGGTTGAGTCTGCCCGCTTGTCTGTGTGCCGGCGTTGCGTGGGGTGTGCTCAATGGGCACTTGCTGGTGCAATCACAGCTGCCCTCCGAGCGCAGCGGTGAAGACTTTCTGGTTCGCGGTGTGGTCGTCGGGCTACCGGATACCGATTCCCGGCGGACCCGTTTTACACTTAAGCTGGAATCGGTCGAACCGGTCAATGGCATCCCCTTGGTACGCATGCCCGAGCGGGCTCTAATCAGTTGGTATAGGGGCGAGATTCCCAAGAGTGGCGAGCGCTGGCAAATGCGCGTGCGCCTTAATACGCCCCGCGGCTTTGTTAATCCAGGTGGATTTGATTATCAAGGCTGGTTGCTGCGCCAAGGGATCCACGCCAGTGGCTATGTGCGCGCCGATGAGGCCAATCGGATGCTGGCACCGGCCGGCACCGGGGTGGACGTGTGGCGTCAGCAATTACGCCAATGGATACTGAGTCGGGCCGAGCCCCCTCACCAGGATTTACTCCTGGCGCT